>NZ_JBHEEV010000004.1:0-448846 GCF_041930145.1 Brucella ciceri
GGGCCAGATGTCGAGGTCGACGCCGTGCAGGGCATGGCTTTCGCCATACCAGGCATTGAGCCCGCGCACGGACAATAGCGGTTGGCCTCTATTCATGTTCGGTTCCCATATAGGCGGTGCGCACGCGCTCGTCCTTCGAGACGGCGGCGTAATTGCCGGAGGCAAGTATTTCGCCGCGCTGCAGCACCGTGACGTGGTGGGCAATGTCGGCCACCACCTTGAGATTGTGTTCGACCATCAGCACCGCGCGGTCCTTCGCCACATCGGCGATGAGGGCGGCGATGGTGTGGACGTCCTCATGGCCCATGCCGGCCATCGGCTCATCGAGCAGCAGCACCTTGGGATCGAGCGCCAGCGTGGTGGCGATCTCCAGCGCGCGCTTGCGGCCATAGGACAGGTCGGCGGCCAGCGCATGGCGGGCATCGGCAAGGCCGACGCGCTCCAGAAGCGAAATCGCCTGCGCGTCGAGCCGGTCGAGCGCCGACAGCGGACGCCAGAACTGCGTGGCAAGCCCGTTGGGGCGTTGCAGCGCGACCTTGACGTTTTCCAGCACCGTCAGATGCGGAAAGGTTGCCGAAATCTGGAACGAACGCACCAGCCCCATGCGCGCCACCCGGGCCGGATCGGCTCTGGTGATGGTTTCGCCCAGAAGCGTGATCTCGCCGCTCGATGGTTGCAGGAATTTGGTCAGGAGGTTGAAAACGGTCGTCTTGCCCGCGCCATTCGGCCCGATCAGCGCGTGGACGCGGGCATGTTCCACATCAAGATCGACGTTCCTCACCGCGTGAAAGCCACCAAACGACTTGCCCAGTCCGCGCGCCGACAGAACCGTCCGGCCGGATGCGCCGCCATCGTCCGGCCCTGCTTCATGCAGGGCCGTCATATTGCCAGTTGCTGCGTTCATTCAACCAGCCTCTTTTACTGCTTCACAAGCGGGCAGCCGCTTTCTTCCGGCTTCATGTAGGCCTGATCGCCGGGAATGGTGGCAAGGACCTTATAATAATCCCAAGGCGCCTTGCTTTCATCAGGCTTTTTCACTTCCATCAGATACATGTCGTAGATCATGCGTCCGTTGGGGCCGACCTTGCCGTGGCGGGCGAAGACGTCTTCGACCGGCATTTCATGCAGCTTCTTGGCAACGGCTTCGGTTTCGTCGGTGCCTGCTTCCTTGATCGCCTTCAGATATTGCGTGACGGCGGAATAGGTGCCTGCCTGAATCATGTTCGGCATGCGGCCCGTGCGCTCGAAGAAGCGCTTGCCGAATTCACGCGATTCATCGTCGCGGTCCCAGTAGAAGCCTTCCGTTAGCGTCAGCCCCTGTGCGGCTTCGAGGCCGAGGCCATGTACTTCGGCGAGCGTGAAGAGCAGGGCTGCGAGGCGCTGCCCGCCAGCAACGATGCCGAATTCCGCCGCCTGCTTGATGGCGTTGGAGGTGTCGAGACCGGCATTGGCGAGACCGACCACTTTCGCGCCGGAGGCCTGTGCCTGCAGCAGGAAGGAGGAATAATCGGTGGTCGCCAGCGGGTGGCGCACCGAACCCAGCACCTTGCCGCCCTTGGATTCCACGAATTTGGTTGTCTGTTCTTCCAGCGAATAGCCGAAAGCATAGTCGGCGGTGAGGAAGTACCATGTGTCGCCGCCCTGCTGCACGAGCGAGCCGCCGGTGCCGACGGCGAGTGCATGGGTGTCATAGGCCCAGTGGAAGCCATAGGGCGTGCACTGCTTGCCGGTCAGTTCCGACGTGGCCGCGCCGGTGTTGATCGTGATCTTTTTCTTGTCCTTCGACAGGGCCTGCACCGCGAGGCCGACCGACGAGGTCGTCAGTTCCATGATAGAATCGACCTGCTCGGTGTCGTACCACTGGCGCGCAATGTTCGAGGCCACGTCCGGCTTGTTCTGGTGGTCGGCCGTGATGATTTCAATCGGCGCATCGAGCACCTTGCCGCCGAAATCCTCGGCAGCCATCTTGGCAGCTTCGAACGACCATTTGCCGCCGAAATCGGCATAGACGCCGGACTGGTCGTTCAGAATACCGATCTTGACCTTGCCGTCGGAAATTTCCGCCGCCGATGAGATAGCCGTGGCGGCGAAAAGCGCCGCCGTTGCCAATGCGAGACATTTCATGAAGTGCTCCTCCCAATAACACCTTGAGCCATTGCGGAAAAACCGCACGGCATCCTCCTTCAAGCAGTCTTTCGAAATCGGGAAACAGCTTTTCCTCTTCGCCGTTCGCCCTCTGCCCGCGCCCGGTTTGTTCCTCCACCCGGGCTTTGAATTGAACGGTAGCATTGACAAATGCGTACAAGAACAACAATTTTTGAACATTGTCTGTTCAAAAATGTACAGAGGCGGTGGCGTGGGTCATCTCTGCTGTCTGGGAGGCGGCGTGCGGCAGTTTACATGGGACGATCTGCAATATTTTCTGGCGGTTGCCCGCACGGGACAGCTTTCGACGGCGGCGCGGCAATTGCGCACCAGCCATGTCACGGTGCTGCGGCGGATCGACCGGCTGGAACAGGCCCTGGCGACCAAGCTTTTCGAGCGGAACCCGCGCGGCTATCTGCTGACGCCCATCGGTGAACGGCTTGTGACCTCTGCCGAGGTCATGGAACGCGAGGCGGTGAAGTTCCAGACGGAGGCCACGGGCAATCTGGCGGCGCTGTCGGGCGTCGTGCGGCTTTCGACGCTGGAAGGCTTTGGCAATTTCTTCCTCGCCGACCGCCTGCCGGTGCTGGCGCAATCCTATCCGAGCCTGTTCGTGGAAGTGGTGACGATCCAGCAGATCATGTCGCTGTCACGCCGCGAGGCGGAATTGTCGATCACCCTGCATATGCCGCGCACCGGTCCCTATCACAGCGAGAAACTGACGCCCTATCGTCTCTTCATCTATGGGCATCGCGATTATCTGGACCGGCATCCGCCGATCCGGACGCGCGAGGACATGGCCCGGCATCCTTTCATCGGTTACATCGACGACATGGTTTTCACGCCCGGTCTCGATTACATGCGCGAGATCCTGCCGGGGCAACGCTGTACCTATCAAAGCTCGAGCATCCATGCGCAGCTGATCGCCACCCAGATCGGCTATGGCCTGTGCGTGCTGCCTTATTTCATCGCGAGCCGGCACCCGGAACTGGTTCCGGTTCTGCCGCGCGAGATGCATCTGGTGCGTGAATACTGGATGAGCTGTCACATCGATGTGGTCGCCGCACCGCGAATCCGGGTGTTGAGCGATTTCATGATCCGCGCCGTGCGCGAGTCGTCAGCAATCTTCCTTGGGGAACCCCTGCTGCGGGCATGATATGGTGTGATTGCCGTTCAGATCGTGCCGCCGCCGATGGCGACGATGCATGTAATGACGAGTGCGGTAAAACCGAACCCGATAATGAACAGGTTAAGTGTTTTCATGACCCCTCCCTTTCAACCCTGGGGCGTTATGTTCGACTTGCGGTGGAATGTCTACCTTAAATTGCAACTATCCAGACTAAAGTGGTAGAGCCACTCTTCAGCCGTTCTCACGCTCGATATCCCGGCGAAGCACGATTGCCGTAGTGAGATCCTCTACCGTCTCATGGGTGGCCATGAGATCGCGCAGGCGATTGAGGCGGTCTATGGAGGGAACTTCAACCTCCACGATCAAATCGAGCTGGCCGCTTACCGACGATACGCGGCGTACTTCGGCATGGCGCGCCAGCTCGTCGAGAAGGCCAAGCGCAGGCGTGCGCTTGAGGCTGACCAGAATTATGGCGCGGATGATATTGCCGTCGATCTGGCCAATATCTGCGCGATAGCCGCGAATGACGCCGCTTTTCTCCAGATTGGCGACACGTTCGCCGGTGGCGCTGCGCGAAAGCCCGATACGGCCCGCAAGCGTCTTCAACGGTATGCGCGCCTCCTTGGAGAGAATGGCCAGTATCTCACGATCCTTCGCATCCAGTTCCCGCATGGTCGGATGTGCTCCCGCCGTAAATGTGCCGGTCCATTCCGGCAAAGTGCCGGTCTGACCGACGCCTTGTCTGATGCCTGAAAATCGCGGACATGCCAAGCTCCTCCTGTTGCCTCCCATTCATATTCAACCCGTGAAGCGCCTCCCATGACCGATATTTCGCATCCCGCCCCCGATTTTTCGCCAGAAGAGGCCGAAGTGCTGGCCCAGCTTCATTTCGGCGTGACGGCGAGTGCTTCGCCGCTCGACAGCGAGCGCGACTGCAATTTCCGCCTGAAAACGGGCAATGGGTCGGCGGACTGGATATTGAAGATCGTCAATGCCAGCGAGCCGCCCGTGGAAAGCGAATTCCAGACCGCGCTTCTCCAGCATCTGGCCAAGACCGATCCGGCGCTTGCCGTGCCGCGCCTGAAGGCGAGCCTGTCGGGCGAGGTGCTGGCTTCTGTCGAAAAGGATCAGGGCAAGCCGCATGCGCTGAGGGTGGCGAGCTGGCTTCCCGGCACGCCGCTTGCGGAAGTCCCGCGCAGCAGAACGCTCATGCACAACCTTGGCGCAGCGCTCGGCGAACTTGATCGCGCCTTGCAGGGCTTCATCCATCCGGGCGCGCTTCGCGATTTCGACTGGGACCTGCGTCATGCGGGGCGGGCGCGCGACCGGCTGCATTTTATCGACAAGGCGGAAGACCGCGCTGTCGCGGAGCGCTTCCTTGCCCGTTTCGAGCGCGATGTGGCGCCGAAGCTGCCATTGCTGCGCGCGCAGGTGATCCACAACGACGCCAATGACTGGAACGTGCTGGTCGACAGTCAGGACAATGAACGCATTGCCGGGCTGATCGATTTCGGCGATTCCGTCCATACGGTGCTGATCGCCGAAGTGGCGATTGCCTGCGCCTATTCCATCCTGGACATGGACGACCCGATCGGGGCAGCCGCTGCCCTTGCCGCCGGGTTCCATGCGAAATATCCGCTTCTGCCGCAGGAAATCGACCTTCTTTTCGACCTGATCGCAATGCGTCTTGTGACGAGTGTCACGCTTTCGGCGTCGCGCCGCGAAAAGACCGATGACAATCCTTATCTGGCGATCAGCGAAGCACCTGCATGGCGGCTTCTGCACAAGCTGGACGCCATGAACCCGCGCTTTGCCACCGCGATCCTGCGGAAAGCCTGTGGTTTCGATGCAGTGGAGGGTGCCGGTGCGGTACGCCGCTGGATCGCCGCGAACAGCAAGGCTTTCGCGCCTGTCGTGCGCCCGCATCCTGCCACGATGACCAAGGCGCTGGTGCCTTATGGCGACCCGGCCCATGTTATGACGGTCGATTCCGCCGGGCAGCGCCCGAAGGAAGCAACGGCCTGGTGGGACGATTTCTGCGCCCGCAACCGTATCGAACTCGGCATCGGTCCGTGGGGCGAAAGGCGTACCGTTTATACCGACGAGGCGTTCCGTTCGCGCTTTGTCGAAGGCGAGCGGCGTGTCCATCATCTGGGGCTTGATCTGTTCATGCCCGCAGGCACGCCTGTCTACACGCCGCTTGCAGCCATTGTGAAAAGCGTCGAGATCGAGACCGCGCCGCTTGGCTATGGCGGGTTGATCGCGCTGGAACATCAGCCGGAAGACTGCCCGCCCTTCATCACGCTCTGGGGCCATATGGCGCACGAGGCGATGTCGCGGCTGAAACCCGGCCAGAAGCTCGCCGCTGGCGAACTGGTCGGCTATATGGGCGACATGCACGAGAATGGCGGCTGGACGCCGCATCTCCATTTCCAGATTTCGACCGATACCGGCCTGACGGCTGCGGAAATTCTGGGCGTGGGCGAAAATGCCTTTCTCGATGTATGGGCCGACATCTTCCCGGATGCCGCAGCCCTTGCAGACATTCCGGCGGAAGCTTTCCACCAGAGCGGGCGCACGCGCGCCGAAATCGTCAGCGCGCGCAAGGATATTCTGCTGCCGAACCTCTCCATCTCCTATTCCGAGCCGATCAAGTTCGTGCGCGGCGAGGGCGCATGGCTGATCGACAATCGGGGCCGCGCCTATCTCGACTGCTTCAACAATGTCTGCCATCTCGGCCATGCGCATCCGGAAGTGGTGGAGGCAATTGCCAGACAGGCGGCGATCCTCAACACCAATACGCGCTATCTGCATGACAATATCGTTTCCTATGCCGAGCGTCTGACGGCGACCTTGCCGGAAGGTTTGACGGTGGCGACATTTGCCTGTTCGGGCAGCGAGGCGAACAGTCTGGCGCTGCGCATGGCGCGCGCGCATTCGGGCCAGCGCGATGCGCTGGTGCTCGACTGGGCCTATCACGGCACGACGCAGGAACTGATCGACCTCAGCCCCTATAAATACAAGCGCAAGGGCGGCAAGGGCCGTCCGGACCATGTGTTCGAGGCCACCATTCCCGACAGCTATCGCGCACCGGAAAACTGGCCGCTGGCGGAACATGGCAAGCGTTTTGTCGAAAGCGTGGCCGAACAGATCGAAGCCATCAAGAAATTTGGACGCGGCCCCGCCTTTTTCATCGCGGAATCGATCCCGAGCGTGGCCGGTCAGGTCTTCCTGCCGGAAGGCTATCTGCGTGAAGTCTATGCGATGGTGCGCGCTGCTGGCGGCGTCTGCATTGCAGATGAGGTGCAGGTCGGCTTCGGCCGTGTCGGCAGCCACTGGTGGGCATTTGAAATGCAGGACGTGGTGCCGGATATCGTCACCATGGGCAAGCCCATCGGCAATGGCCACCCGATGTCGGCTGTGGTGACGACTCGCGAAGTCGCCGACAGCTTCAACAATGGCATGGAATATTTCAACACATTCGGCGGCAATCCGGTTTCCTGCGCGGCGGGTCTGGCGGTGCTGGATGTGATCGAACGCGACGGCCTGCGCCGCAACGCGCTGGAGACAGGCAACTATCTCCTCGACGGGTTCCGCGCGATGCAGAAGCGCTTCGACATCATCGGCGATGTGCGCGGGCAGGGGCTGTTCCTCGGCATCGAACTGGTCACGGATCGCAAGACCAGGGAACCGGCAACCGCGCTGGCCAAAAAGATCAACGACGGCGCGCGCGAGCGCGGCATCCTGATGGGAACCGAAGGCCCGTTCGACAATGTGCTGAAAATGCGTCCGCCGATGATCTTCAGCCGCGCCAATGCGGATCATCTCCTGAGCGTTCTGGAGGACAGTTTCGCGGCTGCGCTGAAATAGGGCCTGACCCTGGTTCGTGTCTGATTGAAATAACAACAAGCCCGGCGGGAATGTCGCCGGGCAATGAATCGGCTTTGCTCAAATTCCGAGGCGAGGGCCGATATTCTGGGAGGAGGAACAATGAAAAATATTCTTTTGGGTTCGTTGCTGGCGGCGGGCTTTGCGCTGTCCGCTCAAGGTGGGGCGCAAGCGGACACGCTTTCGACGGTCAAGGAACGCGGCAAGCTCAATTGCGGCGTCAGCCAGGGCGTCGCCGGCTTTTCGTCGCCGGATGATCAGGGCAAATGGACCGGCTTCGACATCGATTTCTGCCGCGCGGTTTCGGCGGCGGTCTTCGGTGATCCCGACAAGGTGAGCTTCATTCCGCTTTCGACCAAGGAGCGCTTTACCGCCTTACAATCTGGCACGGTCGATCTGCTTTCACGCCAGACGACGTGGACGCTCTCACGCGATGCGGGCATGGGCATTCTTTTCGTCGGCACTGCCTATTATGACGGGCAGGGCTTCCTGATCCGCAAGGACCTTGGCGTCGACAGCGCGCTGAAGCTTGACGGCGCGTCGGTCTGCACCGAACAGGGCACCACCACCGAACAGAACGCCGCCGATTATTTCAGCGCCAACAATATCAAGTATGAGCCGGTGGTGATCGATTCCGCCGACGGTATTCTGAAGGCGTTTGAAACGGGCCGCTGCGATGTCTACACGACCGACGCATCCGCGCTCTACGCGCAGCGCCTCAAGCTTGCCGAACCAGACGCCTTCACCGTTCTGCCGGAAGTGATTTCCAAGGAGCCGCTTGGACCTGCCGTCCGACAGGGCGACGACAAATGGTTCAACGTCGTCCGCTGGACCCTGTTCGCGCTGCTTGAGGCAGAGGAACTGGGCGTCACGCAAGCCTCGGCTGAAGCGGACCTCAACTCAAAGAAGCCGGATGTGCGCCGTTTCCTCGGCTCGGAAGGCGATGGCGGCCAGCAGCTCGGCCTCGAGCCGAAATGGGCCTATAATGTCGTCTCCACGATCGGCAATTACGGTGAAATGTTTGAACGCACCATCGGCAAGGGCAGCCTGCTCAAGATCGACCGCGGCCTCAATGCGCTGTGGAACAAGGGCGGGCTGATGTATGCGCCGCCTGTAAAGTAAAGCCAGATAAAGCAGATGAAAGAGCCCCGGAAAACCGGGGCTCTCTTGTTTTTACTTCTGCTTCGCAAAACCCTGTTCGCGCATCTGGCTGAGGCTCATCTTCGGGGAAAGCGCTTCAGGATCGATGCGGATTTCGATGAGGCCGGGTTTGCCGGACTTTTCGCAAGCCTCGAAGGCCGGGGCGAAATCAGCCGTCTTCTCCACCACTTCACCATGCAGGCCATAGGCGCGCGCCAATGCCGCGAAGTCGGGATTGGCAAGGCCGGTGCCCGAAACGCGGCCCGGATAGGTGCGCTCCTGATGCATGCGGATCGTGCCGTACATGCCGTTGTTCACGACGATGAAGATGGCGTTGGCGCCATATTGCGCCGCCGTTGCCAGCTCCTGTCCGTTCATGAGGAAACAGCCGTCGCCTGCAAAGGCAATGACGGTGCGTTCCGGCGCGGTAAGCTTGGCGGCAACCGCAGCCGGTACGCCATAACCCATCGAGCCGTTGGTGGGCGCAAGCTGGCTGCGATAGGTGCGGTACTGGTAGAAGCGATGCGGCCAGGCGGAATAGTTGCCCGCGCCGTTGGTGATGATGGCGTCGGCTGGCAGATGCGCACGCAGCCATTCCATCACTTCGCCCATCTGAACTTCGCCGGGGATGACCGGCGACTTGATGTTGTCGCGGTAATCGGCATTGGCGCTGTCGGTCCATGCCTTCCAGCGAGGATCGGAGACCGGCGCAAGCCTGGCCGCTGCCGCACAGAAGGCAGGCATGGAGGCATTGACCGGAACGTCCGCATGATAGACGCGACCCAGTTCCTCAGCGCCCGGATGGATATGGACAAGCTTCTGCTGCGGCACCGGAATGGATACGAGTTCGTAGCCTTGCGTCGTCATTTCGCCAAGGCGTGCGCCGATCACGATCAGCAGGTCGGCATCGCGCACGCGCTGCGCCAGCCTGGGGCTGATCGAGGTGCCCATTTCGCCAGCATAAAGCGGGTGAGTGTTGTCGAACATATCCTGACAGCGGAAGGAAGCAGCGACCGGCAGGTGCATGTTTTCTGCAAATTTGCGCAGGTCGCTGACGGCATCGTCATTCCAGCCGCCACCGCCGACGATCACGAGCGGCCGCTCAGCCTTTGCAAGCAGCGCCTGCATGTCTTGCAACTGGTCCGCGCCCGGATGCATCTGAACCTGCTTATAGGCCGGTGTGTCGCTGACGGCGGCATAGGAAGTCAGCATGTCTTCCGGCAGCGCGATCACGACCGGGCCGGGACGTCCGTTGACGGCGCGGTGAAAGGCCTGGCTGACGAGTTCCGGTATGCGGGCCGCATCGTCGATCTGGACGACCCATTTGGCCATCTGGCCGAACATGCGGCGATAATCGATTTCCTGAAACGCCTCGCGCTCGACCTGATCGCTAGCGACCTGTCCGATGAAGAGCAGCATCGGCGTCGAGTCTTGAAAAGCGGTGTGCACGCCGACGGAGGCGTTGGTCGCGCCCGGGCCGCGTGTGACGAAGCAGATGCCGGGCTTGCCGGTCAGCTTGCCATAGGCTTCCGCCATATAGGCCGCGCCGCCTTCCTGCCGACAGACGATCAGGTCGATCGCATCGCTGGCATCGTGAAAGGCGTCAAGCGCAGCGAGATAGCTCTCGCCGGGTACGCAGAAGACGCGGTCGGCCCCGTGGATGCGCAGCGCATCCACCAAAATCTGGCCTCCGGTACGGGCATTGGGTTTGCTCGTCATTGTATGCATTTCCTCAATCTCACCATGTCTGGCTCGCCATTCCCGGCTTGCCTTGCAAGGGCGGTTTTTCCGCCTCTTTTCAAAAAGATCGTCCCGAAATTCCGGACAATTCATGTGTTTGGGGGAACGGGAACTCATGGTCAGACGCACCCAAATGGCCGACAGGTGCACCGGGCCTTGGTCTCGCGGCCAGGTTTTACCCTCAGCCGTCTGCTTTTCCTCCCAGTCAAGCACGCTGATATGAACATAGCCAGCGGTGCGAATACAGATTAAACATCATGACCAAACAGTATGAACTCATGATGCACCGGTATGGAGGAAAGGCAATGGCCAGGGAAAAGACGGGCGAGATCCGCATCGGCATTGGCGGCTGGGCCTATGAACCGTGGGATGAGAGCTTCTATCCCGAGAAACTTCCGAAGAAGCGCCAGCTCGAATATGCGTCGAGCAAGCTCACTTCCATCGAAATCAACAGCACCTATTACGGTCCGCAGAAACCTGCGACCTTCGCCAAATGGCACGATGAAACACCGGACGGTTTCGTGTTTTCGCTGAAAGCGCCGCGTTTTTCCACCAATCGCCGCGTGCTGGCCGAAGCGGGCGAGAGCATCGAGAAGTTCATGACCGGCGGCATGATGGAGCTGAAAGACAAGCTCGGCGCGGTCAACTGGCAGTTCATGGGAACGAAGAAGTTCGACCCCGTGGATTTCGAGGCGTTCTTGAAGCTTCTGCCCAAGCGGGTCGACGGGCGCGACGTGCGCCATGCTGTGGAAGTGCGCCACGACAGTTTCAACTCGCCGGAGTTCATTGCGCTGCTGCGCGAATATGGTGTGGCAGTGGTGATTGCGGGCGACAGCGACTTTCCGCAATTTGCCGATATGACGGCGCCTTTCGCCTATTTCCGCATCATGGGGACGAAGGAAAGCCAGCCGGGCGGTTATGGCAAGGACGAACTCGATCAGTGGGCGGCGCGCGCAAAGGCAGTTGCCGCCGGAGAGCTTGCCGAAGGGTTGAAGACCGTCACGCCGCCCGTTGCCGATTATATCGCCCGCGATGTCTTTCTCTATGTCATCAGCGGCTATAAGGCGCATAATCCGCATGCGGCCATGGCCTTGATCGAACGGACAAAATGATGCCTCGTGGCGGCTGTTGATTTCATCTGAGTCGCCTGAGCATCATGTCAAAATTCGATCTTCCCGCGCTAGAAGCTTTCGTTCGCACCGTTCCGCAGCACTATAAGGGGCCGGGCGGCGCGGTCGCCGTGGTGAAGGATGGCAAGGTCGTCCTGCGCCACGCCTGGGGCTTTGCCGATCTTTCAGCGCGAAAGGCGATGACGCCGCAAACGCGCATGCCGATCTGCTCGGTCAGCAAGCAGTTCACCTGCGCCGTGTTGCTGGACAGCGTTGGCGAGCCGGAAGTTCTTGACGATGCGCTTGCCGCCTATCTCGACAGGTTCACGGAAGAGCGCCCGAGCGTGCGCGACCTGTGCAACAACCAGTCGGGCCTGCGCGACTACTGGGCGCTGACTGTTCTGTGCGGGGCCGATCCGGAAGGCGTCTTTCTGCCAGAACAGGCGCAAAGCCTGCTGCGCCGCCTGAAGACCACGCATTTCGCGCCGGGCACGAATTATTCCTATTGCAACGGCAATTTCCGCATTCTGGCTGATCTTATCGAAAGCCATACGGGCCGAACCCTGGTCGAGCTTCTGGCGGAGCGTATTTTCAAGCCTGCGGGCATGAAGACCGCAGAACTCATCCCCGATACCGCGCTGTTCGACGAATGCACCGGCTATGAGGGCGATACGGTGCGCGGGTTCCTGCCTGCCGTCAATCGCATCCACTGGATGGGCGATGCGGGCATCTGCGCGTCGCTCGACGACATGATCGCCTGGGAACAGTTTATCGATGCGACACGCGACGACGAAGACGGAATCTATCGTCGCCTGAGCGGCCCGCAGACTTTCAGCGATGGCAATGCGGCTCCCTACGGCCTCGGCCTCAAGTTCGAGGAAGCAGGCGGCAGGCGGCTCACCGGCCATGGCGGGGCGCTGCGCGGCTGGCGCTGCCAGCGCTGGCATTGCGCCGATGAGCGTCTCTCGACGATTGCCCTGTTCAATTTTGAAGGCGGCGCGTCCGATGTCGCCTTCAAGCTGATGAATATCGCTCTTGGCGTTTCCACGACAGAACAGGTCCGGGTCGAAGCCGATGCCGCCTGGTTCGGTTCGTGGCTGGACCATGAAACCGGCCTTATGCTGAGCCTCGAAGATGCCGGGCGCGGGCGCATGAAGGCGCGTTTTGGCACCGGGCCGGAAGTGATGGATGTGATGGGCGAGAACGAAGCGCGCTCGTCGATGACCACGATCCGCCGCAAGGGCGATACGATCCATCTGACGCGTGAGGATGAAAATCTCAGCCTGACGATGCAGCGCCTCAAAGGGGCGGCGAAGCAGGATATCGCGGGGCGCTATCGCAGCGACGAGCTTGAAGCCGATCTTCTGATCGTCAATGAGGGCGGCGCTTTCTACGGGGCCTTCGAGGGTTTTCTCGGCAAGAGCGACATGTATCCGCTCTATGAGGCAGGCCCGGATGTCTGGCTGCTGCCGGTGCAGCGCTCCATGGATGCGCCGTCGCCCGGCGAATGGAAACTTGTCTTCCATCGCGATGCCAAAAGCGGGATAACAGGCATGACCGTCGGCTGCTGGCTGGCGCGGCACGTGGACTACAGGAGAATTCCGGAATGAGCGAACTTAAAGTCAGGACCCGCGAGACGGGCGCCGTCGCTGAAATGCCGCACGGAAAACTTCCGGTCATCACCACGCCGACCGGCGGCGTTGTCGAAATCGTCACCAGTGTCAGTCAGGCAGGCTTCAACCCGCTCGACCTCATTTATTCGTCGGTCGCGGCCTGCATGGCGCTCAGTGCGCGCATCGCTGCCGGCAAGCTCGAGCTGAAGGACAAACTGACCGATGTGCGGGTGGAGGTGAAGGGCGACAAGGCGCATGAAGGGCCGTCGCGCATCGAGCGGTTCGATATCACCTTTCATTTCGGTGGCGATCTGACCGAGGACGAAAAGCACCGGCTTGCCGAAATGGCCGAGGAAATCTGCACGGTAAGCAATACGCTGCGCGGCGAGCCGCAGTTTGATCTGAAGGTATCGTAACCTTGAGAGTGGTTCTATATGATGGAGCCGTAAGAACCTCTCTCTTTCTCCTTTACCGCATGTTCGAACGCAAAACCGGTTCCCACTTTTGCTGGAAAATGCTCAAATAACGTCCCGGATGCGATCGACGCCAAGCTTGATGACGCTTTCCATGGCCTGGCGCGCTTTCTGCGGGTCGCGCGATGCGATGGCATGGGCAATGCGCAGGTGATTGGCCGCGCATTCGGCAATGCCTTCCCGCGATGCCGCAGGCGATGAAAGCTGGAACGAGATTGCAAGCGCCGCCTCGATCAGGCCGCTGACCGAGCGCATGAACGGGTTGCCCGACATGCGGGCGATGGCAAGGTGGAATTCCAGATCGACCTTGGCGATGGATTCAGGCGTGTGGTCGGGATTGTCGAATTTGGCGGCAAGGGCATAAAGTTCGACGATCTCGTCGCTGGAGGCGCGCTCTGCTGCCGCAGCCGCAGCCGCCGGTTCCAGCGCCATGCGCATTTCCGCCAGATGATCCACGAAGACTTCATCGAAGCCCGCCTCGAAGCGCCAGGTCAAAACGTCGGGATCGAAGAAATTCCAGCTGGCATGACCCAGAACGCGCGTGCCGACCTTGGCCTTGGGTTCGATCAGGCGCTTGGCGGCAAGCGTCTTCATCGCCTCGCGCAGGACGGTGCGGGATACGCCGAAGCGCAACGAAAGTTCATGGTCGCCGGGAAGGATCGAGCCTTCGGGAATGTTGCCCGCGACGATCCCACGGCCCAGTTCCCCCACAACCACCGCGTGGCTGTTATGGCGCTTGCGTCCGGTTATGGCCGTTTCCAGCAATCCCAATTCAGGCCTCCTTCATGCGTTGCCGCGCGTGTTTTATATCGGAAAACCACAAGAGTCCCCGTTGCAGGGCGATAAACAGAAACAGCAATATACCGATTGCAATTTTCGTCCACCATGAAGACAGTGTTCCGTCGAAAACAATGTAGGTCTGGATCAGTCCCTGTATGAGAATGCCGACGAATGTGCCTGCCACAAGGCCCGCGCCGCCCGTCAGGAGCGTCCCGCCGATCACCACCGAAGCGATGGCGTCGAGTTCCACGCCGACCGTCGCCAGCGAATAGCCGGACGAGGTGTAAAGCGTATAGACGATCCCGGCGAGGCCGGAAAGCACGCCCGACATCGTATAGATGCCGATTGTGGTGCGGGCAATCGGAACGCCCATCAGTTCCGCCGATTGCTGGTTGCCGCCAAGCGCGTAGATATTGGCGCCGAAGCGCGTGCGATGGGCGATGATGCCGCCGACGATGAAGACCGCGAGCATGAGCATGGCAATGAATGTCAGCCTTCCGCCGCCCGGAAGCCGGAGATAAAGCCCCTGCAAGGTATCGAGAAACGGATGTGCTATGGGCACGGATTGAGTGGAGATGAGGAAGGCCGCGCCGCGTGCCAGAAACATGCCGGCAAGCGTGGCGACGAAAGGCGGGATGCCAAGGAAATGGATCATCACGCCCATCCACGCCCCGAACAAGGCCGCGATCACCAGAATGAGCGCGAAAGCCACGAGCGGGTGCACGCCGAGCTGCCCCACCAGAACGGCGACGAAGACGCTGGTGAAGGCGATGACCGAGCCGACCGAAAGGTCGATGCCGCCCGAAAGAATCACGAATGTCATGCCGACAGCGGCAATGCCCAGAAAGGCATTGTCGGTCAGAAGATTGCCGATCACCCGCGTCGACAGCATGTTCGGAAACTGAATGATGCAGATCGCATAGGCAAGCAGGAAGATTGCAACGGTTGTCAGGAAAGGCAGATTGCGTAGCGCTCTCATTGCTGTGCTCCCTGCTGGCTTTGGCGGACCGGCTTGGCTCCGTCGCCCTTGCGCTCCGAGCGCAGGAAGGCGATCAACTGGACGATGGCCGGTGACTGGAAGGTGAGTACGATCACGATGATGATCGCCTTGATGATGAGGTTGAATTCCGGTGGAAAGCCCGCCATCAGGATGCCGGTATTGATCGACTGGATGATGAGAGCGCCGAGCAGCGAGGCCGTGATCGAGAAACGTCCGCCATTGAGCGACGTGCCGCCGATGACGACCGCCAGAATGGCGTCGAGTTCGAGCCACAGCCCTGCATTGTTGGCGTCCGCGCCGCGAATATCCGCCGCCGCGATCAGCCCGGCAAGGGCCGCGCCAACGCCGGAAACCGCATAGACGCTGAACAGGAGAAAGTGCGCCTTGACCCCCGCCAGCATCGCCGCGCGACGGTTGATGCCGGTTGCTTCGATCAGGAAGCCGAGCGCGCTCGTGCGCACGGCAAGGCCCACCGCGAGACCGGCCAGAATCCAGATCAGGACCGGAACGGGCACGCCGAGGAAGGAGCCGGAGCCAAGTGCGGCAAAGGAATCATTGTTGAAGGTCAGGATCGCGCCTTCGGTGATAAGCTGCGCGATGCCGCGCCCCGCCACCATCAGGATGAGCGTTGCAATGATCGGCTGGAGATCGAAGACGGCGACCAGGAAGCCGTTCCACAAGCCGCAGAGCAGGCCGACGCCAAGTGCCGCCGGAATGACGATAGCAAGCGGATAGCCCGCCACGATGAGCGAAGCGGCAAAGGCGCCGCTGATCGCCATCACCGCGCCGACCGAAAGGTCGATGCCGCGGGTTGCGATCACAAGCGTCATGCCCACGGACAGGATGGCGACGGGCGCTGCACGCACCAGAATATCGATCAGGCTGCCATAGAGGCGTCCGTTCTGGAAGGAAATGTCGAGAAATCCGGGCGCGATGATGGTGTTCGCCGCCAGAATGAGCACGAGGGCAGCGAGCTGGGGGGCAAGTCTTTTCAGTTTTCTGGTCATGCGGGCAATCATGCTGCCGCTTCCTTTTCGCTTCCGGTCTCTGCGATTGCGCGCACGATGTTGTCGGCGGTGATTTCCTCGCCTTTCAGTTCCGCGACATGGCGGCGATCCGAGAGGACGACGACACGGTTGGCCACGGCGGCAAGCTCCTCGAATTCCGACGAGATGATGACGAGCGACATGCCTTCGGCGCAAAGCTCGCCGATGAGCTTGAGGATTTCGGCATGGGCGCCGATATCGATGCCGCGCGTCGGCTCATCCAGGATCAGGAGACGCGGGTCGGTAGCGAGCCAGCGCGCCAGAATGGCTTTCTGCTGGTTGCCGCCGGACAGGAACTTGATCGGCTTGTCGGGATCGGGAGGCCGGATATCAAGCGCCTTGATATAGCGCTGGGCAAGCGCCGTCTTCTCGCGTGCAGAGATCGGTCTCGACCAGCCACGCTTCGCCTGAACGGCGAGCGCGATGTTTTCGGCCACCGAAAAATCGCCGATGATGCCATCGGTCTTGCGCTCTTCCGGACAAAAGGCAAAGCGCTCGGCAATCGCGGCAACGGGCGAGGGCAGCCGGGTCTCCTTTCCATCGACGGTCAGGCTTCCGCTATCGGTCTGATCGACGCCGAACATCAAAAGCGCGGTTTCGGTGCGGCCGGAACCGAGCAACCCGGCAATGCCGACGGCTTCTCCGGGCCTGATCGAGAGATCGAATGGCGCAACGCTGCCCTTTTTGCCGAAGTCCGAAAAACGGATCGGCGCGACCGTTTCCGCGCTGACATCCTCGGTGAGCTGGCGGCGCACGGTTTCCTGCAATTGATGGCCCAGCATCATGGAAATAAGGTCGGTGCGCGGCAGGTCCGACAGGTTTCGACTGCCGACAAGACGACCGTTGCGCAGCACGGTGGCGCAATCAGCAATCGCATAGACCTGATCCAGAAAATGGGTAATGACGATGATGCCGAGTCCTTCCGCCTTCAACTGGCGCAGAACGCCGAAAAGCATTTCGACTTCACGCGCGTCGAGACTGGCGGTCGGTTCATCGAGCACCAGCACCTTGCCGGAAAGATCGACGGCGCGGGCAATGGCGATGATCTGGCGGATGGCGACGGAATAGGCAGACAGAGGCGCACCGACATCAATAGTGAGGCCGTAGCGCGAAAGGAGCTGCGCCGCATCCCTTTCCATCCGCCCGCGATCGACCAGCCCGAAGCGCCTGGGCTGGCGTCCAAGGAACAGGTTTTCTGCAACCGTCAGGTTTTCGAGCAGGTTGACTTCCTGATAGACCGTGCCGATGCCGAGCGTCTGGGCTTCCGCCACGGATGCGGGCGCAATCGGCTGGCCTTCAAGCAGGATCGATCCATCGAAGCCGTGATAGGCGCCGGTCAGGATCTTGATGAGCGTGGATTTGCCCGCGCCGTTTTCGCCGAGCAAGGCGTGGATTTCGCCGCGGTGAAGCGTGAAATCGACATGGTCGAGCGCGGTTACGCCCAGAAAGGATTTGGTGATCGAACGGGCTTCAAGAAGCGGTGTTCCCACCGCCGATGCAGCGTCTTTTGCAGCCATGGCATTCTTCCGTTTGCGCTTCGCAAAGGGGTATCCGGGCCGACAGCGGCCCGGATGAAGCGGATCAGTAGCCGAGGCCCTTCTTGGCTTCGTAGACGGCCTTCGGATCGTCAGCCTGTGTGTAAAGCTTCGATTCCGTCTGGATCCATTTCGGCGGAACGGTGCCCTTGTCCTTGAAGGCTTCAATCGCGTCGAAGGCCGGGCCTGCCATGTTCGGCGTCAGCTCGACGGTTGCGTTGGCTTCTCCAGCCGCCATGGCCTGAAAGATATCCGGCACGGAGTCGATCGACACGATCTTGATTTCCGTTCCCGGCTTCAGGCCAGCTTCCTTGATGGCCTGGATGGCGCCGACGGCCATGTCGTCATTATGGGCGTAGACCGCGCAGATATTCTTGCCGCCGCCTTCGGCCTTGATGAAGCTTTCCATGACTTCCTTGCCCTTGGTGCGGGTGAAGTCACCGGTCTGCGAACGGGTGATCTTGATGTTGTCGTGTCCCTTGATCGCGTCCTCAAAGCCCTTCTTGCGGTTGATGGCAGGCGAGGAGCCGGTGGTGCCCTGAAGCTCAACCACGTTGCATGGCTTGTCGCCCACATCCTTCACCAGCCAGTCGCCGGCCACCTTGCCTTCATGCACCTGATCGGAGGTGACGGCGGTGAGGTAAAGATCTTCCGGGGAATCGATCTGGCGATCAAGCAGCACGACCGGAATTTCCGCTTCCTTGGCTTCCTTCAAGACCGCATCCCAGCCGGTGGAGACGACCGGCGCGATCAGGATCGCATCGACCCCTTGAGCAATGAAGCCGCGAACGGCCTTGATCTGGTTTTCCTGCTTCTGCTGGGCGTCGGCGAATTTCAGCGTATAGCCGCGCTTTTCGGCTTCCTGCTTGGTCAGGGCCGTTTCTGCGGCGCGCCAGCCCGATTCCGAACCGATCTGCGAAAAGCCGACCGTCAGCGAAGCGGCGGATGCGCTCGAAATCAGGGCAAGCGATAGTGCGGCCGTCAGAGCCGCCAGACTGCGTTTCATGATAGTTCCTCCCAATAATAAGGCCCTCCCGGCCTTCGTGTTTATGAAGCATATAATATTACTTTATGGCAAGCGCCTTTCGATAATTCCCAATAAAATGCTGGTGCGACAAACGGGCCATATCAAAATTTATGAATATGAAACAAAGGCTTGTATCATTGCGCGGGGAGCAGTTTTTCTGAACGATGCATGTGGGGGCGTCTGCTTGCTTGACAAAGCAGGCTGCAGCAAAATAGTCATATTAATAACGCGAACCGTGGATTGACGCCTTCTGGTGTTTTTCAAGCGGTCAGGGTGAATTCCGCAAAGGGTAATGCGGAAAACGGGAGGTTTAATGTTACGTCTGGTCCAGTTCCGCGACGAAAGCGGAGAAATGCGTGTGGCTGCCTGCAATGACGAGGGAGCGGCGCATGTCGTCAGGGGCGTGGCAACGACCTATGAACTGGCCTCGGCGGCAATTGCCGCAGGCATCAGCCTTGAAGAACAGGTGGCGAAGAGCGGCAAGGGCGAAGCTGTCGATATCGATGCCGCCCTGGCAGCGGGCCGCGTCGGCCTGCCGATCACGCATGCCGATCCGGCGCATCTGATCGTGGCCGGTACGGGCTTGACGCATCTGGGTTCCGCCGATGGCCGCGACAAGATGCACAAGGCTGCGCAGGCTGCCGAGAAGCCGACCGATTCCATGCGCATGTTCCTGATGGGCGTCGAAGGCGGCAAGCCGAAGCCGGGTGAGACCGGCGTTCAGCCGGAATGGTTCTACAAGGGCGACGGCTCCGCGCTGGTCGCTACCGGCGGCGAACTGGTTTCACCTTCCTTTGCCGAAGATGGCGGCGAAGAGCCGGAGCTCGCTGGCATCTATCTGATCGGCCCGGATGGTACGCCGTTCCGGCTCGGCTTCTGCCTTGCCAACGAGTTTTCCGACCATGTGACCGAAAAGCAGAACTATCTCTGGCTCGCCCATTCCAAGCTGCGACAGGCAGCGCTTGGGCCGGAGCTCTATGTTGGCGCGCTGCCGGATCATGTGGAAGGCGTTTCGCGCATTCGTCGCGGCGATGAGATCATTTTTGAAAAGCCGTTCCTGTCGGGCGAAGCGAACATGTCGCACACCATCGCCAATCTGGAACATCACCATTTCAAATATGAGCTGTTCCGCCGTCCGGGCGACATTCATGTCCACTTCTTCGGCACGGCGACCCTGTCCTTCTCGGAAGGTGTGAAGACGGAAACTGGCGACCAGTTCGAGATTTCCGCCAAGCCGTTCCGCTATCCGCTGGTCAACAGGCTGGCGCAGGCGGCCGCCGAAGACGTTGTTGTGAAGGCGCTCTGAAATGGCGGCTGAATCGAACATCGCTGTCGCAATCGTCGGTCTCGGCAAGATCGCGCGCGACCAGCATCTGCCGTCCATCGAGGCCGTCGAGGGCATCGAGCTGAAAGCCATCGCCAGCCGCAATGCCGGGCTGGACGGCCTGCCGTCCTTTCACGATATCGATGCGCTGCTTGGCAGCGATGTCGCCATTGACGCGGTGTCGCTCTGCACGCCGCCGCAAGGGCGTTTTCAACAGGCTTACGCCGCCCTGAAGGCGCGCAAGCATGTGATGCTGGAAAAACCTCCGGGCGCGACCATTTCGGAAGTGCAGGCGCTGGAACGGCTTGCGCAAGCGGCAGGCGTGACGCTTTATGCCACATGGCATTCGCGGGAAGCGGCGGCGGTCGAACCGGCGCGGGAATTCCTGAAAGATGCGGAAATCCGTTCGGTCTCGGTCATATGGAAGGAAGATGTGCGCCACTGGCATCCCGGCCAGCAATGGATATGGGAGCCGGGCGGGCTCGGTGTGTTCGATCCGGGCATCAATGCGCTTTCCATCGTGACGCATATCCTGCCGGAGCGCTTTTTCCTGACGCAGGCCGATCTGTATTTTCCTGAAAACCGCGCAGCGCCGATTGCCGCCGATCTCAAATTTGAGACGGAAAGCGGCTTGCCGGTTTCGTTTGAGCTGGACTGGCGCCAGACCGGCCCCCAGACCTGGGACATTCGCGTCGAGACCGACAAGGGCACGGTTCTGCTCAGCCATGGCGGCAGCCGCCTGGCCATTGCCGGAACCGAGAAGATGGCCGAGCCGGACCGCGAATATCAACGACTTTACAAGCGTTTCGTGCAATTGATCCGTGCGGGGCGTTCGGATGTCGATCTCGCTCCGCTGACCCATGTGGCCGATGCGTTTCTGCTCGGAAAGCGGCATGTCGTCGAAGCATTTGAAGATTAAAGCGCATCCCGAAAAGTGTAAAACGGTTTTCGGACAAGATGCGCGATGAACCAAACATTTGGAATGTCGATCTGATTTTAAGGATCGGCGTCGAAGGAATCGAGACCGCTGTCCGGTCTCTCACCCACGCAGGACAATGAAATGAACAAGCCCGTCTCTCCGAAACCGCCAAAGTTCCGCTCCCGCGCCTGGTTCGACAATCCCGATAATGTCGACATGACCGCGCTCTATCTGGAGCGCTACATGAATTACGGCCTGAGCCAGGAAGAGCTGCAGTCCGGTCGTCCGATCATCGGCATTGCGCAGACGGGTTCCGACCTCTCGCCTTGCAACCGTCATCATCTGGAACTGGCCAAGCGCGTGCGCGAAGGCGTGCGTGAGGCTGGCGGCATCGTCATCGAGTTTCCGGTCCATCCGATCCAGGAAACCGGCAAGCGCCCGACGGCGGGTCTCGACCGCAACCTTGCCTATCTCGGCCTCGTGGAAGTGCTTTATGGCTATCCGCTCGACGGCGTGGTGCTGACGATCGGCTGCGACAAGACCACGCCCGCCTGCCTTATGGCTGCGGCAACCGTCAACATTCCGGCCATCGCCCTTTCGGTCGGACCGATGCTCAATGGCTGGTTCCGTGGCGAACGCACCGGTTCGGGCACCATCGTCTGGAAGGCGCGCGAACTGCTCGCCAAGGGTGAAATCGACTATCAGGGCTTCGTGAAGCTCGTTGCTTCGTCTGCTCCATCGACCGGCTATTGCAACACGATGGGCACGGCGACGACAATGAACTCGCTTGCCGAAGCGCTCGGCATGCAGCTTCCCGGTTCCGCCGCCATCCCGGCGCCGTATCGCGACCGTCAGGAGGTGGCCTATCTCACCGGACGCCGCATCGTGGAAATGGTTCACGAAGACCTGAAGCCGTCGGATATTCTGACGAAGGATGCCTTCGTCAATGCGATCCGCGTCAATTCCGCTATCGGCGGCTCGACCAATGCGCCGATCCACCTGAACGCCCTTGCCCGTCATGTCGGCGTGGACCTGACGGTGGATGACTGGCAGAAATATGGTGAGGAAATTCCGCTTCTGGTCAATCTTCAGCCCGCCGGTGAATATCTCGGCGAGGACTATTACCATGCCGGCGGCGTACCGGCTGTCGTCAATCAGCTGATGGGGCAGGGCCTCATCAATGAGGACGCGCTGACCGTCAACGGCAAGACCATCGGCGAGAACTGCAGGAACGCGACCATCGAAGACAGCAATGTCATCAAGACCTATGATCAGCCGCTGAAGAAGCATGCCGGTTTCCGCGTGCTGCGCGGCAATCTGTTCTCGTCGGCGATCATGAAGCTGAGCGTGATTTCGGACGAGTTCCGCAATCGCTACCTGTCCGATGACAAGGACCCGAATGCCTTTGAGGGCAAGGCGGTCGTGTTTGACGGACCGGAGGATTATCATCACCGCATCGACGATCCGTCGCTGGAAATCGACGAGCATACGGTGCTGTTCATGCGCGGTGCCGGTCCGATCGGCTATCCGGGCGCGGCGGAAGTCGTCAACATGCGCGCGCCGGATTACCTCTTGAAGAAGGGCGTTACTTCGCTGCCTTGCATCGGCGACGGTCGCCAGTCGGGCACATCGGGTTCGCCTTCGATCCTCAACGCTTCGCCGGAAGCTGCGGCGGGCGGCGGTCTTGCCATTCTGAAGACCGGCGACCGCGTGCGCATCGATCTCGGTCGCGGCACGGCGGATATTCTCATCTCGGATGAGGAACTGGCCGAGCGCCGCAAGGCGCTGGAAGCTGCGGGCGGCTATAAATATCCGGAAAGCCAGACGCCGTGGCAGGAAATCCAGCGCGCCGTTGTCGGCCAGATGGAAACCGGCGCGGTTCTGGAAAATGCGGTCAAGTATCAGGATATCGCGCATACGCGCGGCCTGCCGCGAGACAATCACTAAGGCCGGTCCCGATGGCTCTCGATAAAAAGCCATTTGCAGCAGTAGCGGACTGGGGCACCACCCGGTTCCGCCTCTGGACGCTGGATGCCGATGGCAATGTGCTGGGCGAAAGCCGCGGCGATGACGGTCTGCTGCAGGCAAAGGAAGCCGGTTTCGAGCCAACGCTCGAACGGCACCTTGCTTCTGTCGGCGCAGCGGACGATCTGCCGGTGGTGATATGCGGCATGGCCGGTTCGCGGACCGGCTGGATCGAAGCGCCCTATATGAGCCTGCCCGCCGGGCTGGAGGGCATCGTGAAGGCGGCGGTGCGCGTGCCTGCGCGTCGCCACGTTATCATGCTGCCGGGTGTCGCGCGTCGGGATGAACTGGCCCCGGACGTGATGCGTGGCGAGGAAACCAAGCTTCTGGGCCTTGTGCATCGCGGAACGCGGGATGCGGTGGTGGTCATGCCCGGCACCCATGCCAAATGGGTGCGGATTGCCGATGGCGGACTTGCCGATTACCGCACCTTCATGACCGGCGAAATGTTCGCTCTCCTGAAGGACAGATCGGTGCTGGCCGGTGCGCTGGAAGGTGCGGGTGCGGTCGATCCGAATGGCGAGGCTTTCGCTGCGGGTGTGAAAGCCTCGCTGGAAAGCCCGGCGCTGATTTCCAACGCGCTTTTTTCCGTTCGTGCAGGCTGGCTCGTGCATGATCGCAAGCCGACGGACCAATTGGCCCGTTTGTCGGGCCTGCTGATCGGGCTGGAAGTCGCTGGCGGGCGCACGCTCCATGGCGGACCTGAAGAAGTGCTGCTCCTTTCGGACGACACGATGGGGGCGCTTTATGCCAGCGCGCTTGAAATCGCGGGGCTGAAGGTCCGGCGCGTGGCGGCGGACGAGCTGGTGCGGGATGGCCTTTTCATGGCGGCAAGACACGCCTTCGGAGGAATTGCGCAATGAGCGGGCGCATCGCATGGCCGAAATTGCGCTATCCGCTGGTCGCTATCCTGCGCGGCATCCGCTGGCAGGAAACCGAGGCGATTGTCGGCGCGCTGATCGAGACGGGTTTCGAGGCTATCGAAATCCCGCTCAATTCGCCGGAGCCGTTTGTGTCGATCGAAAAGGCCGCGAAGCTCGCGCCTGCCAATGTGCTGATTGGCGCGGGAACGGTGCTGACCGTTGAAGATGTGGACCGCCTCAATGATGTCGGCGGCAGGCTGCTGGTGAGCCCGAATGTCGAGCCGGAGGTCATCCGCCGTGCCGGACAGCATGGCATGGTGACAATGCCGGGCGTGTTCACGCCGACGGAGGCTTTCACGGCCATCCGCGCAGGCGCGTCGGCGCTGAAATTCTTTCCGGCCAGCGTGCTGGGTGCTGACGGCATCAAGGCGGTATGCGCCGTCTTGCCGAAAGATGTTCCGGTCGGCGCCGTGGGTGGCGTTTCCGAGGCTGATTTTGCGACCTATCGGACAGCGGGAGTAAGCTGCTTCGGTTTGGGTTCCAGTCTCTACAAGGCCGGCTTTACGGCGGCCGAAGTTCGTGAACGTGCGGAGCGCGCGGTTGCGGCATGGGACAAGATCGCGGGCTGAGGAGCTTCGCGACGGGAAGAATTCCGCGTGGCCGGAAGGTGGGGGCGGAAATTTTGGGAGAACGACAGGCAGAAAAACCTGTCCCAATTTGGGAGTGAGACAATGGCAGGCATGAAATCTCTAACACTGGCAGTCGCGATGGCCGCGCTTGCCTTTAGCGGTCTGGCGCATGCGGAAGACAAGGGTCTTGTCGCCGTCGCCATGCCGACGAAGTCTTCGGCGCGCTGGATCGCCGATGGCGACAACATGGTCAAGGTGCTGAAGGAACGCGGCTACCAGACCGATCTTCAATACGCCGAAGACGACGTGCCCAACCAGCTTGCGCAGATCGAAAACATGGTGACCAAGGGCGCCAAGGTTCTCGTTGTGGCATCGATCGACGGCACGACGCTTTCCGACGTGCTGGCCAAGGCACATGACGCAGGCATCAAGGTCATCGCCTATGATCGCCTGATCCGCGATACGCCGAATGTCGATTACTATGCGACCTTCGACAATTTCCAGGTCGGCGTGCTGCAGGCGCAGTCCATCGAGAAGGCTCTGGACCTGAAGAACAAGCCGGGCCCGTTCAATATCGAGCTTTTCGGCGGCTCGCCTGACGATAACAACGCCTACTTCTTCTACAACGGCGCGATGTCGGTGCTTCAGCCTTATATCGATAGCGGCAAGGTCGTTATCGGCAGCGGCCAGACCGGCATGGACAAGGTGGCGACCCTGCGCTGGGACGGTGCAACCGCTCAGGCCCGCATGGATTCGATCCTTTCCGCCTATTATGCCGACAAGAAGCTCGATGCGGTCCTGTCGCCTTATGACGGCATTTCCATCGGTATCCTGTCGTCGCTCAAGGGTGTAGGCTATGGCAGTGGCGACATGCCGATGCCGGTCGTCTCCGGTCAGGACGCGGAAGTGCCTTCGGTGAAGTCGATCCTCGCCGGTGAGCAGAACTCGACCATCTTCAAGGATACCCGTGAACTCGCCAAGGTCACGGTCGACATGGTCGATGCGCTGATGAGCGGCAAGGAGCCGGAAGTCAACGACACCAAGACCTATGACAATGGCGTCAAGGTCGTGCCGTCCTACCTGCTCAAGCCGGTGATCGTCGACAAGTCGAACTGGAAGCAGGTTCTGGTCGATAGCGGTTACTACAAGGAAGACCAGATTCAGTAATTTATTGTTCCGGGCGTATCGGAGGATGTGCCCGGAACTATTCTGCAAGCCATTGCCCCAAACTCCCCAGCCTTTCGGCTGGGGTAGGCTTGGCGATTGACAGCGTTGTCTTTCTGGCCCGGGCAATGGTTGCAGAATTTGTAATGGGAGCGAGCGATGAATGTAGCCAATCCTGTCCTGCGCGAGCAGCCTGACGGCGAGCCGGATATCGCCGGCAAGCCGCTTCTGGAAATGCGCGGCATCAGCAAGTCTTTCGGGGTTGTCAAAGCGCTGAGCGATGTCAATTTTACCGTGATGCCGGGCGAGATCCACGCTTTTGTGGGTGAGAACGGGGCGGGCAAGTCGACCTTGATGAAGGTGCTGTCGGGGGTCTATCCGCATGGCAGCTATGAGGGGTCGATCTTCTTCGACGGCGAGGAACGGCAGTTTCGTGACATCAACGATTCCGAAGCGCTTGGCATCGTCATCATCCATCAGGAACTGGCGCTCATACCGCTGATGACGATTGCCGAGAACATTTTCCTCGTCAATCCGCCCGCGAGCTATGGCGTCATCGACCGCAGCACGGTGCACAGGCGCACCCGGGAGCTTTTGCAGAAGGTCGGCCTGTCGGAACAGCCAGATACGCTCGTCACCGATATCGGCGTGGGCAAGCAACAGCTTGTCGAAATCGCCAAGGCATTGTCGAAGCGTGTGCGGCTTCTGATCCTCGACGAACCGACCGCGAGCCTCAACGAGACCGACAGCGCGGCGTTGCTGGCGCTTCTGCGGGAGTTTCGCGCGCAGGGCATCACGTCGATCCTCATTTCGCACAAGCTCAATGAAATCCGCGAGGTCGCCGACAAGATCACCGTGCTGCGCGACGGCAAGGCGGTGGCCACGCTGGATTGTCATGCAGGCGAAGTGGAGGAGGACGACATCATCCGCAAGATGGTGGATCGCGACCTGGAAAGCCGCTACCCGAAGCGTGCTCCCAAGATCGGCGAAGTCATCTTCGAAGTCGATAACTGGTCGGTCTATCATCCGCTGCATCCCGAGCGGCATTCGGTCAAGAACGTATCGTTCAAGGTGCGGGCGGGCGAAATCGTCGGCATCGCCGGATTGATGGGCGCGGGCCGCACGGAATTCGCCATGAGCCTTTTCGGGCGTTCATGGGGAACGAATATCAGCGGCGACGCACGCATCAACGGCAGGCAGGCGGACATTTCCACCGTGGCGCGGGCGATCAAGGCAGGGCTTGCCTATGTGACCGAGGACCGCAAGAAGCTCGGCCTCGTTCTGGGCGAGAACATTTCGCGCAACATCTCGCTCGCGCATTTGCGCGGCGTCAGTCCGAAAGGCGTCATCGACGATATTCGCGAAATGAAGATCGCGAATTCCTATCGCGAGCAGATGAGCATTCGCTGCCACAACGTCTATCAGGAGACAGGCACGCTTTCGGGCGGCAACCAGCAGAAGGTCGTGCTGTCGAAGTGGCTCTTCACCGGCCCCGACGTGCTCATCCTCGACGAGCCGACGCGCGGCATCGATGTCGGCGCGAAATACGACATCTACACAATCATCAATTCACTGGCAGACAGTGGCAAGGGCGTGGTCGTCATTTCTTCGGAAATGCCGGAACTGATCGGTATCTGCGACCGCATCGTCGTCATGCATGAAGGTGCGTTTGTCGGCGAAGTCGCCGGCGAGGAAGCAACGCAGGAAAACATCATGCGCGCCATCATGCGGAACAAGGGAAAACGGCAATGAGCGAGAATATCATCGGAAGCAGTGGATCGAAAGTTCCTGCAAGCAGCGTGGGGCGTTATCTCAAGAACAATCTGCGCGAATCCGGCATGCTGCTCTCGCTGGTCGCGATCATGATATTTTTCCAGATCGTGACGGGCGGCGTGCTGATGAAGCCGCTGAACCTCACCAATCTGGTGCTGCAGAACAGCTATATCGTCATCATGGCATTGGGGATGCTTCTCATCATCGTCACCGGCCATATCGATCTTTCGGTCGGCTCGGTCTGCGGTTTTATCGGCGCGCTTGCCGCCGTGATGATGGTGAGGCTCGGCGTGCCCTTTCCCATCGCGGCAATTCTGTGCCTGCTGGTGGGCGGGCTCATCGGCGCGATACAGGGGTTCTGGGTCGCCTATTTCAATATTCCGTCCTTTATCGTCACGCTGGCGGGCATGCTGGTCTTCAAGGGCCTGATGCTGGCCGTGCTGGGCGGGCAGTCGGTCGGTCCGTTTCCGGTCGTGTTCCAGAAACTGTCATCCGGCTTCATTCCGGAGATCATCGGTACGACCGGCGGTGTCTATCTGACGTCGCTCATCATCGGCGTGCTGCTTGCCGGTTTCATGATTTGGCAGAACGTGAAATCACGCCAGCGCCATATTGCCCATGAAGTGGAAACGGAGCCGTTCGGCCTGTTCGTCATCAAGAACATTCTGTTCTTTGCAGCGATTGCCTATCTGTCGCTCTTGATTTCCATGCATCGCGGCTTGCCGAATGTGCTCATCATCATGGCGGTTCTGATTGCGGCCTATGCGTTTCTCACCAACCGGACTGTGCTCGGACGGCAAATCTATGCAGTGGGCGGAAACCGCCATGCGGCAAAGCTTTCCGGCGTGAAGACCGAGCGGCTGACCTTCCTCGCTTTCGTCAATATGGGCGTGCTGGCAGCACTTGCCGGTCTTGTCTTCGCGGCGCGCCTCAACACGGCAACGCCGAAGGCCGGTATCGGCTTCGAGCTGGACGTGATCGCGGCCTGCTTCATCGGCGGCGCATCGGCCTATGGCGGTGTGGGCCGTGTGACGGGTGCGGTGATCGGCGCGCTCATCATGGGCGTCATGAACAACGGCATGTCGATCCTCGGCATCGGCATCGACTATCAGCAGGTCATCAAGGGGATCGTGCTGCTGGGGGCTGTCTGTATCGACGTCTATAACCAGAAGCGCTGATATTTCGGCTCTGGCGGCCTGCAAATGGCGTTGTTTTGCGCTTCCGGTGCTCACGTACCTTCTTTAGGCACATAATCTTATCCGAAAAGTCTGCAACTTTTCGGGATTATGTTCAGAAGTACGCTGCGCTTCGGTTCTCAAACTCCGCCATTTTCGGCTCGCCATAACCAAAATCTTAGCCGCCTCGCTGGTAGGCGGCAGTTCAGTTTTCAGATCGCCGTACGGCGGGCGTGATCGAGATAGATTTCACGCAAGCGCTGGGCGACAGGGCCGGGTTTGCCATCACCGATAGACTTCTCATCAATGACGGTGATCGGCGTGACGAATGTGCCTGCGCTGGTGAGGAAAGCTTCCTTTGCTGCATAGGCTTCATCGATGGTGAAGGGGCGCTCTTCAAGCTTCATGCCGGTTTCCGCGATCAGTTGCAGGAGCGAAAGCCGCGTGCAGCCGGGCAGGATGGAATTGCTGTTCGGGCGCGTGACGACGACATCATCCTGCGTGACGATATAAGCAGTGGACGACGCACCTTCGGTCACATAGCCGTCCTCGATCATCCACGCTTCATCGCAGCCGGCATTCTTGGCGATTTCCTTGGCGAGCGCCTGCGGCAGCAGGCAGACCGTCTTGATATCGCGGCGCTTCCAGCGCAGATCTTCCAGCGACAGCACGCGCGCGCCGGTTTTCAGCGCAGGCTTGTCGAGCAGGTTCGCGTCCTGGGTGAACAGGACAACCGATGGCTTCATGCCCTTTGCAGGCACGAAATCGCGGTCGCGCCCGTCGCCGCGTGTCACCTGCAGATAGACCAGACCTTCGGTCAGATTGTTGCGGCGGATCAGCTCGCGCTCGACGGCGACGATCTCGTTTTCATCCATAGGCATCGGAATGCCGATCTCGCCGGTCGAGCGGCGCAGGCGCCGCATATGCGGTTCGCTGTCGATAAGCTTGCCTTCCAGCACGGCGGTCACTTCATAGATGCCGTCACCGAACAGAAAGCCGCGGTCAAAGATGGAAATGCGTGCATCGCGGGCGGGGACATATTCACCGTTGACGTAGACAATACGGTTTTCGAGGTCTTCTGCTGAAACGGCCATGTGGGATGCATCCTGAAGTGAAAGGGCCGCGACACAAGTCGCGGCCCTTTCATATGCCACTGAATGTTTTAAGGGAATATTTTTCGTGCGGGCTGTCTGCCTGCTGCGGACGGCTCTGGTCAGATTGCAACAATCGAGATCAGAAATGCGGTTCCCTTGCCCCTGATCGTCAAGGGCTCGGCGTTGCCGCCTGCGAAAACCGCGCAGTCCAGTTTCTCCAGGCGAACTGCCCCGGAACCTGAACTCAAATCGAGCTGGCCTTCGGCACAGAAAAGGAGCGCCGGGTTGCCATCGGCCACGGTCAATGTGGTGCCATCGACAGGCAGGCGCCTGACCTTATGGGCGAGGCGACCGCGCCGTGTCATGACGTTGAGATCGGTAATGGCCGATCCGATCAACCGCGCGCTGGAACGCGCATCGGCGGCAAAAGCCAGCGGCGCGCTTTCGCGGGTGAGCTTCGTTTCCTCCCCCTCGACATCGAGCAGGATGCCGTCTCCCTCCAGCACCGACAATGTGCGGTCGATGCCGGGAAAGACGGAAAACGGGCCATCGCTGGCCACCGTGGCCATGGAAACGCGCCAGTCGAAATCATCGACTGACGCGCCTTGCGGATGAATGGCGATTTCGACCGTGACGCCGCCGCCGTTTTTCCACGGCATGCGGCGATGGTTTTCGGCCTTGAGGATCGTGAGCGCCATTCGACCTCAGTTTCCGAGTATGCCGGGCAGGCGCAGGCCCTGCTGCTTCGCCCAGTCGAGCGCTATGTCATAGCCCGCATCGGCATGGCGCATGACGCCGGTTGCAGGGTCGTTCCACAACACGCGACCGATGCGCTCATCGGCATCTTCGGTACCATCGCAGCAGATGACCATGCCCGAATGCTGGCTGAAGCCCATGCCGACGCCGCCGCCGTGATGGAGCGACACCCATGTCGCGCCCGAGGCCGTGTTGAGAAGCGCGTTCAGAAGCGGCCAGTCGGAGACGGCGTCCGAGCCGTCCTTCATCGCTTCGGTCTCGCGGTTCGGTGAAGCAACCGAGCCGCTGTCGAGATGGTCGCGACCGATCACGACCGGCGCTTTCAGCTCGCCGTTCCTGACCATTTCGTTGAAGGCGAGGCCAAGGCGGTGACGATCGCCCAGGCCGACCCAGCAGATGCGGGCGGGCAGGCCCTGGAACGCGATACGCTCCTTCGCCATGTCGAGCCAGTTGTGCAGGTGCTTGTTGTCCGGCAACAGCTCCTTCACCTTGGCGTCGGTCTTGGCAATATCCTCAGGGTCACCGGAAAGGGCAGCCCAGCGGAAAGGCCCGATGCCGCGGCAGAAGAGCGGGCGGATATAGGCCGGCACGAAGCCCGGGAAATCGAAAGCGTTCTCCAGTCCTTCTTCCAGCGCCATCTGGCGGATATTGTTGCCGTAATCGACCGTTGGAATGCCTGCGTTCCAGAAGTCGAGCATGGCCTGAACCTGTACCTTCATCGAGGCGCGGGCAGCCTTAGCAACGGCCTTGGGATCGCTTTCCTGTTTGGCGCGCCATTCGGCGACGGACCAGCCGATCGGCAGATAGCCGTGCACCGGATCGTGAGCGGAAGTCTGGTCGGTGACGATATCCGGCTTCACGCCGCGCTTGACGAGTTCCGGGAAAATTTCGGCTGCATTGCCGATGAGCGCAATGGACTTTGCCTCGCCAGCCTTGGTCCATGCTTCAATCTTCGCCAGGGCCTCATCGAGGCTGTGGGTCTTTTCATCGACATAACGGGTGCGCAGACGAAAATCGGCGCGGGTTTCGTCGCATTCCACCGCAAGGCAGCAGGCACCGGCCATAACCGCTGCAAGAGGCTGCGCACCGCCCATGCCGCCCAAACCGCCGGTCAAAATCCACTTGCCCTTGAGGTTGCCGTCATAATGCTGGCGACCGGCTTCCACAAAGGTCTCATAGGTGCCCTGAACGATGCCCTGCGCACCGATATAGATCCACGAACCGGCGGTCATCTGGCCATACATGGCAAGACCCTTCTTATCCAGTTCGTTGAAATGGTCCCAGGTCGCCCAATGCGGCACGAGGTTGGAATTGGCGATCAGGACGCGTGGCGCATCCTTGTGAGTGCGGAACACGCCGACGGGCTTGCCCGACTGCACCAGCAGGGTTTCGTCTTCGTTGAGCGTCTTGAGGGTCGCGACGATCCTGTCGAAATCATCCCATGTGCGGGCGGCGCGGCCGATGCCGCCATAGACGACCAGTTCATGCGGGCGCTCGGCCACGTCAGGGTCGAGGTTGTTCATCAACATGCGAAGCGGCGCTTCGGTCAGCCAGCTTTTTGCATTGAGTTCGCTGCCGCGTGGAGCACGCACTTCGCGCTCGTTATGGCGTGGATTGGACATGATGTTCTCCTCAGGAAATTAATTTGGGAGCCAGCTGTTCCAGCTGCTGCAAAAGAGATTTGAGATGTACGCGAAGCTTGTCCGCCTTGGCCTCGTCATAGGCGAAGGGAACCGCTTCGGTAGCCAGATGCGTGGACTGGGCAAGCTCCATCTGGATGGCGTGAACGCCGGTTTCGGGCTTGCCGTAATGGCGGGTCGTCCATCCGCCTTTGAAGCGGCCATTGAGGATCGACGTGTAGCCCTCGGCCTGTCCCGTTATCTCGACAGCGGCGGCTTCGATGGCGGGCGCGCAAGTCTTGCCCATATCCGTCCCGATGTTGAAATCCGGCAGCTTGCCTTCGAACAGGAACGGGATATGGGACCGGATCGAATGGCAGTCATATAGGATAGCGACGCCGTGGATCGCCTTGACACGGCTGATCTCGGCGGCAAGCGCGTCGTGATAGGGCTTGTGGAAACGGGCGATGCGATCCGCAATATCGGTTTCGGTCGGCGCCTCGCCGTCCTTCCAGATCGAAAGCCCGTCAAAGTCGGTTTCCGGGATCAGCGTCGTGGTGTTCTGGCCGGGATAGAGGCTGACGCCTGCCGGGTCGCGATTGGCGTCGATGCAATAGCGGTGGAAGGTGGCGCGAACCATGGTCGCGCCTTCAAGGACACCGTCATAAAGCCGGTGGATGTGCCAGTCGGTATCGGCGAGAATCCTGCCATTTTCATTGAGGCGCGCCCAGATGTCGCCGGGAACATCCGTGCCCGTGTGAGGAAGGCCCAGAATGACGGGCGACGTGCCTTGCCGGACTTCAAAGGCGCTCATGATCAGGCCTCCAGCGATGGCAGGATGCCGCCCGAAACCGCACCGGCAAGCACGCCGTCGGCCACCAGATCGGCAGCGTTCCTGAGGTCGTCGGCCATGTAGCGGTCGTCTTCCAGCGTCGGCACGCGGTCGCGCAACGCGGCGATCACCCTGGCAAGCTCAGGGCTGGTGGTCAGCGGTTCGCGCAGTTCGACGCCGAGCGCGCCGGTCAGCGCCTCGATGCCGATGATTGCATTGAGGTTGGCGGTCATCTGGAGAAGACGGCGTGCGCCATGGCAGGCCATGGACACATGGTCTTCCTGATTGGCGGAGGTGGGGGTGGAATCGACCGAGGCCGGGTGCGCCATCTGCTTGTTTTCGCTCATCAGCGCGGCGGAAGTGACTTCGGCGATCATCAGGCCGGAGTTGAGCCCCGGCTTGCGGGCGAGGAAAGCCGGAAGGCCGAAGGACAAGGCCGGGTCGACCAGCAGAGCGATGCGGCGCTGCGAAATCGCGCCGATTTCGCAGATTGCGAGCGCGATCTGGTCGGCGGCGAAGGCAACGGGTTCGGCGTGGAAATTCCCGCCCGATACCGCGCGGCCGTCCGAGAGAACCAGCGGATTGTCGGTGACGGCATTGGCTTCGATTTCAAGCGTGCGTGCGGCCTGCCGCAGAATGTCGAGGCATGCGCCGTCGACCTGTGGCTGGCAGCGAATGCAATAGGGGTCCTGCACGCGCTGGTCGCCCTCAAGGTGGCTCTGGCGGATGACGGAACCTTCGAGCAGGGCACGCAGCGCCCGACCGGCATCGATCTGGCCCTTATGGCCGCGCAGCGTGTGGATTTCCTCATGGAAAGGCGCGTCCGATCCCATGGCGGCATCAGTCGAAAGGGCGCCGGTGATGAGCGCCGTCTGCGCCGCACGATGGGCGCGGAACAGACCTGCGAGTGCGAGCGCAGTCGAAGTCTGGGTGCCGTTGATCAGTGCCAGCCCTTCCTTGGCGGCAAGCACGACCGGTTTCAGGCCGGCCTTTTCCAGCGCCTTTGCGCCGGAGAGGCGCTCGCCCTTATAAAAGGCTTCGCCTTCGCCGATCATGGCCGCAGTCATGTGCGCAAGCGGCGCCAGATCACCGGAAGCGCCGACGGAGCCTTTTTCGGGGATCATCGGGATCACGCCTTTTTCCAGCATGTCTTCGATGAGGGTGATGACTTCAAGCCGTACGCCGGATGCGCCGCGACCGAGCGAAATCAGCTTCAGCGCCATGATGAGACGCACGATGTTTTCCGAAAGCGGCTCGCCGACGCCGCAGCAATGCGAGAGGATCAGATTGCGCTGCAAGGTGGCGACATCGCCTGCCGCGATGCGGATCGAGGCGAGTTTTCCGAAGCCCGTATTGATGCCGTAAACCGGCTCGTCGCCTGCCGCGATTTCCGCAATGCGCGCTGCCGCTTTTTCAACACCGGCATGAAAGGCTGGATCAATGCGGACGGGGAGGCCATCGCGATAGATTGTTTCAAGCGTTTCCAGCGATACGCTGCCGGGCTTGAGGATGATGGTCATGGAAGGCTCCATTGCAAATGAGTTAAAGCTGGCCTTTGAACACCCGCTTCCAGAGCGGATTGAAGCCGATGCGGTAGACAAGTTCAGCCGGACGGTCGACGTCCCATATGGCGAGATCGGCGTCCTTGCCGGTCTCCAGCGTTCCGGTACGCTCGTGTATGCCGAGCGCGCGTGCGGCCTCGCGGGTGACGCCTGCGATGCATTCGTCCACCGTCATGCGGAAGAGCGTTGCGCCCATGTTCATGGTCAGGAGCAGCGAAGTCAGCGGCGAAGTGCCCGGATTGTTGTCGGTGGCAAGCGCCATCCTGGTGCCTGCGGCGCGGAAGGCATCGACCGGCGGCTTTTGCGTTTCCCGGATGAAGTAATAGGCGCCGGGCAGCAGCACGGCCACGGTTCCGGCCTTGGCCATCGCGGCAGCGCCTTCCGCGTCCGTATATTCCAGATGGTCGGCCGAAAGCGCGCCATAGGACGCGGCAAGTGCCGCGCCATGCAGGTTGGAAAGCTGGTCTGCATGAAGCTTGACGGCAAGACCATGGGCCTTGGCCGCATCGAACACGCGGGTGATTTCATCGGGCAGAAAGGCGATCCCCTCGCAGAAGCCATCGACGGCATCGGCCAGCCCCTCGGCGGCAATGGCGGGCAGCATGTCATTGATGATGCGATCGATATAGGCGGCCTTGTCGCCGTTCATTTCGGGCGGCAGGGCGTGCGCGCCGAGGAAGGTCGTGCGGATCGCCACGTCGCGCTCTTCGCCAAGACGGCGAGCCGCTTTCAGGGACTTGATCTCGCTGTCGCGGTCGAGACCGTAACCGGATTTGACTTCGACGGTGGTGACGCCTTCGGCAATCAGCGCATCGAGGCGGGGCAGGGTTTCGCGCACCAGGTCGTCTTCGCTGGCGGCACGCAGGTTCTTGACCGAGGAAACAATGCCGCCGCCAGCGCGCGCGACTTCCTCATAGGATGCACCGTTGAGACGCAGTTCGAACTCGTGCGCGCGATTGCCTGCATGGACAAGATGCGTGTGGCAGTCGATCAATCCCGGCGTGATGAGCCGGTTGCCACAATCTATCCTGTCGAAGGAATCATATTCACCCGGCAGCGCGCTTTCGGGGCCGACATAGACGATCCTGCCATCCCTGACGGCAATCGCCGCCCGTTCGATCAAACCGAGATTTGCGGCATTTTCCGCCAGCGTCGCAATGCGAGCGTTGGTGAAAACGGTGCTTGAATTCTTGAGCATGAGCGTTTTCTCGCTTCCCCTGTTTTGAGATAATGTATATACATATTACCGGAACAGCAAAGAAAAAAATGCGCCCGGGCATTTTCGATCCAAAAGCGGAAACTGCTTTGCGTCGAAATGCATGAGAACGAAGTCGAGGAGAGCCTATCCATGTCAGATGCCACGCTCAAAACACGTTTTGTCCATGCCGGTCAGGCGCTCCTCGAGAGCGGCTGGGCCGACGACGTGCGGATCGGCATTGCTGATGGAAAGATCGTGTCGCTTGATGCGGGTTCGTCCGTGAAGCCGGGTGATGAACCTCATGCGGTCGTCGTCGCGGGCATGCCGAACCTGCACAGCCATGCTTTTCAATATGGCATGGCAGGGCTTGCGGAACGGCGCGGCCCGTCCGCCGATTCGTTCTGGAGCTGGCGCGAGATCATGTATAAATTCGCGCTCACCATGTCGCCTGAACAGGCGGAAACCGTGGCGCTGCGCCTCTACGTCGATATGCTGGAGGGTGGATTTACGCGCGTCGGCGAATTCCATTACCTGCACCATGATCGTGATGGCGCGCCTTACGCCAATCTTTCCGAAATGGCGGATCGCATTGTCTCCGCTGCCACAAGGGCGGGCATGGGCCTGACGCTCCTGCCGGTCTTTTATGCGCATTCGAGCTTTGGCGGCGCGGCTCCCAATGAAGGCCAGCGCCGGTTCATCAACGATCCGGAGCGCTTTGCGCGACTGCTGGAAGGCTGCAAACAGGCGCTGGCGGGTTTCGATGGCGCTGTTCTGGGTGTTGCGCCGCACAGTTTGCGCGCCGTCGCGCCGGATGAACTCAACGTCGTTACGCAGCTTCTGCCCGATGCGCCGGTGCATATCCATGTGGCCGAGCAGGTGAAGGAAGTGGAGGACTGCATCGCCTGGTCGGGCAAGCGCCCGGTCGAATGGTTGCTCGATAATCAGGACCTGTCGTCGCGCTGGTGCCTCATTCATGCCACCCACATGACCGACGATGAAACGAAGCATATGGCCGAGGCGGGGGCGATTGCCGGTCTCTGTCCGGTGACGGAAGCCAATCTCGGCGACGGGACTTTCAACGCGACGGTGTTTGCCGCTGCGGGTGGCAAGTTCGGCATCGGCTCGGATTCGAACGTGCTGATCGGCATTGGCGACGAGTTGCGACAGCTTGAATATTCGCAGCGTCTGTTCCATCGCGCCCGCAATGTGCTGGCCGAAAACGAAGGATCGACCGGACGCGCGCTGTTCGATGGCGCGGTTGCGGGCGGCAATATCGCCATGGGACGCGCCGGCGATGGCCTGAAAATTGGCGCTTCAGCCGATTTCGTTGCGCTTGATGCGGGGCGTCTGCCGCATGCAAAAGGCGACGCGGTGCTGGACGGCTGGATTTTCGGCGGTCGCGCCCATATCAACGATGTATGGGTGCGCGGCGTTAAACAGGTGGAAGGCGGGCGTCACCGCTTGCGCGATGAAGCCGAGCGTGCTTTCCAGAAAACCATAGGCGAATTACTCGCCTGACAGGAGACGGCATGGCTGGCGGAGATTCGATCGCAAAGGAAACACCGGCGCTTTCGCTGCATCAGCGTATTCTGGACGATATCGAATCGCGCATCCTGTCGGGGGAATGGCTGCCCGGCCATCGCATCCCGTTCGAGCATGAACTGACGGAACAGTACGGCTGTTCGCGCATGACCGTGAACAAGGCGCTGACCCAGCTTGCCAAGGCGGGCCTGATCGAGCGCAAGCGCCGGTCGGGAAGCTTCGTCTCCTTTCCGCAGTCGCAGGCGGCAATCCTCGAAATCCACGATATTCGCGATGAGGTGGCGGCGCTTGGCGTCGCCTATCGGTTCGAACTGACGAGCCGGCGCGAGCGGTTGAGCGGGCCAGCCGACGCAAGGCATATCGATATGCCGCGCCATACGCCGCTGGTGGAACTTGTCTGCCGTCACTTTGCGGGCAAGCGCGTCTTTGCCCTGGAGGAGCGCATCATCAGTCTGGATGCGGTTCCAACGGCGGCGTCAACAGACTTTGCCGAAAATTCGCCCGGCCCCTGGCTGGTTTCATGCGTTCCGTGGAGCAGCGCAAAACACTCCATCCGCGCAATTGCCGCCACGCAGGAAAATGCGGGCATGCTCGGTATTCCGCTGGGTTCGCCCTGTCTGGTGATCGAACGCCAGACGTGGAACGCTGACCAGCCGGTGACGCATGTTCGCTTTACCTATCCCGGAGACAGCCATGCGCTGGTGGCGAACTTCACGCCCTCGCAGGGATAAGTGGAGTGGAAAAAAGCCGCCGCAGGGGAACAGCGGCGGCTAAAAGGCAGCATGACCTGGGTGTTGGTCAGGCTGCGCGTTTGATGGCGTCGCCGATGATGGAAACGATCGTGTCGATCTGTTCCTTTTCCACGATCAGCGGCGGCGAAAGGGCAATCACATCGCCGGTGACACGGATCAGCAGGCCCTTCTTGAAGCAATCCACGAAGACGTCATAGGCGCGGGCACCCGGTGCACCTTCGCGCGATGAAAGCTCGATGGCGCCGACCAGACCGAGGTTGCGGATGTCGATGACGTTCGAAGCGCCCTTGAGCGAGTGCAACGCTTCCTGCCAGTGGTCGGCAAGCTGCGCACCGCGGGTCAGGAGACCCTCTTCGGCATAGACTTCCAGCGTGGCGAGACCGGCAGCGGAGGCGACCGGATGGCCGGAATAGGTATAGCCGTGGAAAAGCTCGATGGCGTTTTCCGGACCGGTCATCAGGCCATCGTGCACCTTGCGGCCGGCGAAGACCGCGCCCATCGGGATGGCGCCATTGGTAAGGCCCTTGGCGGTGGTCACGAGGTCAGGCACAACGCCGAAATAATCGACGGCAAACGGCGTGCCGAGGCGGCCGAAACCGGTGATGACTTCGTCGAAGATCAGCAGGATGCCGTGCTTGTCAGCCGTGGCGCGCAGGCGCTCCAGATAGCCCTTCGGCGGCAGGATGACGCCAGCCGAACCGGACATCGGTTCAACGATGACGGCAGCGATCTTTTCCGCGCCATGCAGCTGCACCAGGCGTTCCAGATCATCCGCCAGTTCGATGCCATGCGCAGGCAGGCCCTTGGAGAAGGCGTTCTTCTCGATGTCGAGCGTGTGGCGCAGGTGATCGGCGGGAATCTGCGGGAAGACGCGGCGGTTATTGACGAGGCCGCCGACGGAAATGCCGCCGAAACCGACGCCGTGATAGCCCTTTTCGCGACCCAGAACCATGGTGCGGGTGCCCTGTCCGATGGCGCGCTGATAGGCGATGGCGATCTTCAGTGCGGTGTCGACCGATTCCGAGCCGGAATTGGTGAAGAACACGCGGTCGAGCTTCGCATCCGGTCCGCCGGGCGCAATGGCGGCTAGCTTTTCGGCAAAGTCGAAGGCGACGTTGTGGCCCATCTGGAACGTGGGCGCGAAATCCATGGTGGAAATCTGGCGTTCGACCGCTTCGGTAATGCGCTTGCGGCCATGACCGGCGTTGCAGCACCACAGACCTGCCGTGCCGTCCAGAACCTGATTGCCGTCGGTGTCGGTGTAGTACATGCCCGAAGCACTTGCGAGCAGGCGAGGCGCTGCCTTGAACTGCCGGTTTGCGGTAAACGGCATCCAGAAATTCTCAAGGCTTGGCGCGTTGGTTTTGGTGAGCATGGTGTCCTCCTGTTTGGGGGTAGCAGGACATGCTTTGCGAAGGGCAACAAGTCCTTTTCTTCAGGATATTAAGCTATTGTTTTCATGTGGGATAATTATCGGGTTTGTGCTATATCGAACATCATAAACATGAAGGGAAGGTTCGATGAGCATCGATATCGGCGGGAGGCTTCGTTATGTGCGCATGCGGCAGAATCTGTCACAGCGCGAGCTTGCCAAAAGGGCAGGCGTGACCAATTCGACCATCTCCCTCATCGAAGCCAATCAGTCCAACCCGTCGGTCGGCGCATTGAAGCGCATTCTCGACGGAATTCCCATCGGCATGGCCGAGTTTTTCGCGCTCGAACCGGATGCGCCGCACAAGGTATTCTATCAGGCGGAGGAGCTTGTGGAAATCGGCAAGGGGCCGATCTCCTACCGGCAGGTGGGGGACCACCTATTTTCACGTTCGCTGCAGATGCTGAAGGAGCGGTACGAGCCCGGTTCCGACACGGGCAAAGTGCTTTTGATGCACGAGGGCGAAGAGGGAGGCATCGTCATTTCAGGCCGCATTGAAGTGACGGTTGGAGCCGAACGCCGCATATTGGGGCCGGGCGATGCCTATTATTTTTCCTCGAAGCTGCCGCACCGGTTTCGTTGCGTTGGCCCGGTGCCGTGTGAAATCGTCAGCGCCTGCACGCCGCCAAGTTTTTAGTCAGAGGGAGGCAAACGGTATAACTTCCAGTTAACCATCGGAAGGTTGCCGACATCCTTCGAGCCAGACGTCGCCATGGCTTTTGGCTGCACACTTGCCTGCTACGAGACGTTCTATTCGTCCGACACGCTCATCGAGAGCAGTGTCTTTCTCGCTCAGTTTATACAACGCCGGTGAGATGAGAACGGCAACCAGCCGCATGAATTCCAGGTTGTTCAATTCGGCAGGTGCTCGCCCATAAATCAGGGAACTGGCATTATTGAAACCAGTCATCCATCCTTGAGGACCTTCACCCATTTCCAGAGTATCGAGCCACAGGGCAAGGATTTGTTCCTTTGAAAGTCGGCTTTCGAGGCCCAATGCATAACCGGTTTGCCGAATCTTGCCGAGGCCGGGATGAAATTCTTTGAAAGCAAGGCGTTTGGATGCCGATTGGGTGATTGTCGTCGCGCCTGCTCCGGGCGTGGAAAAATCAACGCCAATGTGGTTGGCGAAATTGGGGTCTTCTACAGCAAGCAATATCGCCAGATGTTCCCCACCGAGCGAGTTTCCTCCCTGTCCCCGGACTATTAATGCATCGGCGCGTTGACGTAATTCCGGCGCATCCGACAGAGCGTCCAAGTATCCTTTTCCACCGTACAGAACACCTGCAACAACTATCAGACCCAGAAAAAGGCCAGTGAACTTATACACTCGTCTCATGCAAGTTTCCCGACCAGAATCAACGCGGCAAGATCGCATCCAATGAGACACGGGATTGCAGCAGAATTTGGGTTCAGGAAGTTTTGGTGCCGTGCGAAATCGTCAGCGCCTGCACGCCGCCAAGTTTTTGACGGCGCACAGGCATTTTCTTATTCGTAGCGGGAAATGCCAAGGTCGTCCGCCCGGATATCCGGCTTGTTGCCGGAAATAAGGTCGGCGAGCAGCTTGCCGGAACCGCACGACATGGTCCAGCCAAGCGTTCCATGACCGGCATTGATGAACACGTTGTCATAGCGCGTTGCACCGATGATCGGCGTGGAATCCGGTGTCATCGGGCGCAGGCCCGACCAGAAGGTTGCAGCTTTCAGGTCGCCGCCGGGGAACAGGTCGGTGACCGACAGATCCAGCGTTGCGCGGCGCGCGGCAGGCAGATCCTTGGTGAAGCCCGACACTTCCGCCATGCCGCCGACACGGATGCGGTCGCCGAGGCGGGTAATGGCGATCTTGTAGCTCTCATCGAGTACGGTCGAAACCGGGGCGCGTTCTTCATTGATGATCGGCGCAGTAATCGAATAGCCTTTCACCGGATAGATCGGGGCGTTGAGGCCGAGCGACTTGACCAGTGCAGGCGTGTAGCTGCCAAGCGCAACCACATAGCGGTCGGCAGTCAGAATGCCTTGCGAAGTCTCGACGCCGGAAACCTTGCCGCCCGACATCAGCAGTGACTTGATGTTGACGCCGAAGCGGAATTTCACGCCAAGCCCTTCGGCAATCTTTGCCAGCGCATTGGTGAATTTGAAGCAGTCGCCGGTTTCGTCATGCGGCAGGCGCAGGCCACCGACGAACTTGTCCTTCGCATGCGCAAGCGCCGGTTCCACCTTGACGCAGCCTTCGCGGTCGAGCACTTCGAACGGCACGCCATCCTGGCGCAGCACTTCAATGTCCTTGCCGATGCCGTCAAGCTGGTACTGTTCGCGGAACAGCTGGAGCGTACCCTGCATGCGCTGGTCGTATTCGATGCCTGTATCCTTGCGCAGATCGACAAGGCAATCGCGCGCATATTCGGCCACGCGCACCATGCGGGTCTTGTTGATCTTGTAGCGGCTGTCGGTGCAGTTGGCGAGCATCTGCAGGAGCCAGCTGTACTGGACCGGATCGCAGGTCGGGCGCAGAACGAGCGGCGCGTGCTTCTGGAACAGCCATTTCGCGGCCTTGAACGGGATGCCGGGAGCAGCCCAGGGCGAGGCGTAGCCGGGCGAAACCTGGCCGGCATTGGCAAAACTCGTTTCCAGTGCCGGGCCTTCTTCGCGGTCGACAACGGTTACCTCATGACCGAGCTTGGCGAGGTAGTAAGCGGTCGTAACGCCGATGACGCCGCTGCCGAGGATGGTGATCTGCATGTTCGCCTCTTGTCTTATGCTTTTATGTCGCTCGCGCCGCTCTCCACGTAGACACGTGCATAACGGTTGCCGAGCGCAGTCAGAATTTCATAGGGAATGGTGTCGCAGTCGCGTGCCACGTCTTCGAGACGCTGGTGCGGACCAATCAGTTCCACAAGGCTGCCGAGTTTCAGCGTGCCTTCCGGCAATGCGCTGACGTCGAGCGTGATCGAGTCCATCGAGACGCGACCGATGATCGGCAGGCGCGTATCGCCAAAGAAGGCAGAACCCTTGTTGCTGAGAGAGCGGAACCAGCCATCGGCATAGCCCACCGCAATGGTCGCGACCCGCGTCGGGCCTTCAGCGACATAGGTGCCGCCATAGCCAACCGCCGCTCCCTTGTCGATATCGCGCACCTGAATGACACGTGCCGACAGGGTGAGGACAGGAACGACCTCATTTTCGGGCCCAACGCCATAAAGCGCAACGCCGGGGCGGGCGAGGTCGAAATGATAGGATTTATCAAGAAAGCTGCCGCCGGAATTGGCGAAGGCAACCGGAAGTTTCGGCAGTCGCACAAGCAGGGCCGTCATATTGGCAAGCTGGCGCGCGTTTGCCGCATTTTCTGGCTCGTCGCCGCTGGCCAGATGGCTGATGACAAACTTGATATCGATATTGTCCAGAAGCGCGAAATTTTCCAGAAGGCGCTCGAATTCACTGGCGGAGAGGCCAAGACGCGACATGCCGGTATCGAGTTGCAGAAGGGCAGGCAGCTTTCTGCCCTGTCTGGCGGCGAGTGCCCCCCAGTTTTCGATCTGTTCGAGTGAGTTCAGCACCGGCAGGATGCCGTCGCGAGCGCAGGCTTCTTCCGTTCCCGGCTGAAGACCGTTCAGAACGTAAAGTGTCGCATCGGGCTGGAGAAACGGCTTCAGCGCAATGGCCTCGCCAAGATGGGCGACGAAGAAATCACGGCAACCGGCATCGTAAAAGGCCGGGGCAACGCGGCTGGCTCCGAGGCCGTAGGCATCCGCCTTCACGACAGCAGCGGCGCGCGTGGGCGCGATATGACGGGCAATGGCCGAATAATTGTGCCGCAGCGCCGCAAGATCGATTGTCAAGACGCCGCCGGCGGCAAGGTCACGCTCGTCCTGTGAAAATTGCATCGCCATATCAACCATTTACGCGGTTCTTTCCAAGCCTCCGACTACTCAATGAGAACGCCTGAAAGCCGCTGACGATATGGATCGCGCGCCGCCCAGAGCGTATAAAGCCCCGGCGGAGAAACCCGGCCGCTCCTCACACCCACAGCTTGCTCATATATTAATCGAAGACTATTCGAATGTTTTTGCTATTTATCGCATATTATGCGAATTTCCGCACAACTTGCGCATATTTTAGCTTTTCGGTTGAAGATTATTCATGGCAACGCTCGACAGTATAGACCGCAACATCATCCGTTGCCTGCGCCGTGACGGGCGCATGACCAACAGCCAGCTGGCCAGCGAGGTGGGGCTTTCCCAGTCCGCCTGTCTGCGACGGGTGCAGATATTGGAGGAAAGCGGCGTTATCCGTGGCTATACGGCCATCGTCGGCTCATCCGGTGGCGATGAGCGGCTGGTCGCCATCGTGCGCATTACGCTCGACCGGCAGACGGAGGAATTTCTGAACCGTTTCGAGGAAGCGGTGCGGCGGCATCCCGAAGTGCAGGAGTGCTATCTCATGACGGGTGATGCAGATTACATTCTGCGCGTCGAAGCTGAAAATGCTGCGGCCTATGAGGTCATTCACAAGGAAATCCTGTCGCGATTGCCCGGTGTCGCGCGCATTCATTCCAGTTTCGCCATCCGCACGGTGCTATTGTCGAAAGCGCCGGTTTCACGCGGCTGAAATGAAGAAAGCCCGGCTGAACCGGGCTTTGCTATTCACGTGAGCACGATGCTTAACGGAATTCGTAACGCAGACCGGCGCGGATCGTGTGCATGTTGAAGCCGTTGTCCTTGGCCTGCGTTCCGGTGGCGCCCGGTCCTTCGGCGCTGCCGTAAGGGTTGGTGTTGCGGTCGTCCGCATCGTATCCATAGGCCTTGCCGCCATTGATACGCATATAGCGATAGCCAACATCCAGCTTGAGCTGTTCGGTCAGGTCATAGCTGACGCCGGCCATGAGAGCCATTGCAAAACGCCAGCTGTCCAGTCCGCCCTTTTCGCTGGAATAGGTGCAGCCAGCGCAGACTTCATGGGATTTCCAGTCGTCATATCTGACATAGGCAGCACCAAGACCCGCGCCGAGATAAGGCGTGACAGGGCCGGTACGCGGCAGGTCGACATAGGCATTGGCCATGGCCGTCCAGATATTGGCCGTGGACGAATCCTCGTAGTTGCAATTGTCCTCGACCGGATTGAGCCCCTTCCCGGACTTCACATAGCTCGGACAGGGGGTGCGCCCGTTGATGCCTGCGCGGAAGTAGTCCAGCGTGGCATCGGCGCGGAATGTGTCGGTGAAGCGATAGCCGACACCCACGCCATAGGTTGCGCCTGCCTTGAGGTTGAAATCGTCGTAACGCAGCGTGTCGTCAATGCCGCGATAGGGTGGATCGAACTGGTTCCAGAAGTTCCACTCGCCGCCCGTGCTGGATTTGAAATTGTAACCGAGGTCGCCACGGATATACCAGCCGGAGGCATTGACCTGTTCCGGCATTGGCTCAATAACAGGCTCTGCAATTATATCAGCGGCAAAGGCCGCACTCGATCCCGCCATCAGACTGACAGCCACGATGGCAATGGCGGAAATGCACTTCATCGGTTCCCACTCCAAATCCGAACAGAAAATCGGCTCACAAGCCGCATTGCCGGATATGGTAAAGAGATATGTTTAACACTTGGTTATTAAGTAACCCTGCGGTGTATTTTCTACTAGAATTCGCGTCTGGCGCGATATTGTATAAGTAATAGCTAAAGTATAGGAGCCGGCACGGGGCCGGCTCCAAACATCGTCAAAAGTTAATGGAATGGATGATCGACTTGTCGATCTCGTTGACGTCGCGCTTACCGCAGAGCGCCATCGTGACATCCAGCTCCTTGCGGATGATCTCAAGCGCCAGCGTTACGCCGTCCTTGCCCATCGCGCCGAGGCCGTAGAGGAACGGGCGGCCGATGAAGACACCCTGCGCGCCTAGCGCGCGGGCTTTCAGCACATCCTGGCCGGAACGAATGCCGCCATCGACATGAACTTCGATCGCGTCGCCGACAGCATCAACGATCGGCTGCAGCATGGAGATTGAAGATGGCGCGCCGTCGAGCTGGCGTCCGCCATGGTTCGACACGATGATAGCATCTGCACCGGACTTCGCCGCCATTCTTGCGTCTTCGGCGTCGAGAATGCCCTTGAGGATGAGCTTGCCGCCCCATTGCTCCTTGATCCACGCAACGTCGTTCCAGTTGAGCTGTGGGTCGAACTGCTCCGCGGTCCAGGAGGAGAGCGAGGAAAGGTCGGTGACGTTCTTGGCGTGACCGGCGATGTTGCGGAAGGTGCGGCGCTGGGTGCCCATCATGCCAAGGCACCAGCCCGGACGGGTCGCCATCTGCCAGATATGCTTCGGCGTAAATTTCGGCGGGGCGGAAAGGCCGTTGCGGATATCCTTGTGGCGCTGGCCCAGAATCTGGAGATCGAGCGTCAGCACCAATGCAGAGCAGCCCGCAGCCTTGGCGCGGCCGATCAGGTTCTTCACGAAGTCGCGGTCCTTCATCACATAGAGCTGGAACCAGAACGGCTTCTTGGTAACCGAAGCAACGTCTTCAATGGAGCAGATGCTCATGGTCGAAAGGGTGAAGGGAACGCCGAAGGCTTCGGCTGCCTGCGCTGCCAGCATTTCGCCGTCAGCGTGCTGCATGCCGGTCAGGCCCGTTGGGGCGAGAGCCACCGGCATGGACACTTTTTCACCGATCATCGTCGTTTCCAGCGAGCGGTTTGTCATGTCGACGAGAACGCGCTGGCGCAATTTGATCTTCTTGAAGTCGTCCTCGTTTGCGCGGTAGGTCGACTCGGTCCAGGCGCCAGAATCCGCGTAATCAAAGAACATCTTGGGGACGCGGCGCTGGGCAAGCCGCTTCAGATCGGCGATTTCAACGATGTTGGGCATCTATCCCACCCCTTGTGGTAATTTTTCTTGACCAATCGCATGACGGATCGCGCGGCTGAAATCAAGTACGAACAAGTATCGAATAACAATTGCCTCGCGGTTAATTGAAGGACCGGCTAATTCCTCTTATGGTAATGCCACACGCCCAAGGCAACTTCCTGCCGATCAGAGAAGGCGTTCCTGCAACTGAGCCCGCAATCGGGTTAGAGGGTAACGGATGAGCAAGGCCACCAAAACCGGTTTCATCGGCAAGCGATCCGCTGCTGCGGGTGGATGGGGCGCATTGAAAAGCTGCGGCAAGCAATTGCTCGCCAGCGGCGCTCCACTCTCAGGCGCACGCACGCTTCTCAAGGCAAACCAGCCTGACGGGTTCGATTGCCCCGGTTGCGCCTGGGGCGATCCGGAACATGGCTCTTCGTTTGAGTTTTGCGAGAACGGCGTGAAGGCTGTCGCCTGGGAGGCGACCGACCGGCGCACGACACCGGCCTTTTTCCGCGAACACACGGTTTCCAAGCTTCGTAGCTGGACGGATTACGATCTGGAAAATACCGGTCGCCTGACCCATCCGATGCGTTACAACGCTTCGACCGATCAATATGAAGCCATCGAATGGGACGAGGCTTTCAAGACCATCGGCGATATTCTCAAGAGCTTCGACAGTCCGAACCGCGTCGAGTTCTATACGTCCGGCCGTGCTTCCAACGAGGCTGCGTTCCTCTATCAATTGTTCGTGCGCGCCTACGGCACCAATAATTTCCCCGACTGCTCCAATATGTGCCACGAGGCAAGCGGTGTGGCGCTGAAGCAGTCGGTCGGTGTCGGCAAGGGCACGGTGCTTCTGGAAGATTTCGAAATGGCAGACGCCATTTTCGTCGTCGGTCAGAATCCGGGCACCAATCATCCGCGCATGCTGGGCGATCTGCGCCGTGCGGCTGAACGCGGCGCGCGCATTGTCGTTTTCAATCCGATCCGTGAACGCGGGCTGGAGCGGTTTGCCGATCCGCAGAACAAGCTTGAAATGCTGCATGGCGGCAGCGAAGCCATAGCAAGCGATTATTTCCAGCCGCGTCTTGGCGGCGACCTCGCCGCTTTCCGCGGTATGGCCAAGGCGGTTTTCGCGGCAGACGATGCAGCGCTCGCCGCAGGCAAGCCATCGATTCTCGACAGGGCCTTTCTCAGCACGCATACGGCGGAACTGGAAGCCTATCGTGCGGCTGTCGACGCCACCTCATGGGAGGAGATCGAGGATCAGTCCGGTCTTCTGCGGCAGTCGCTCGAACGCGCGGCGCAGATCTACATGCAATCCGAACGGGTCATCTGCACCTGGGCGATGGGCATCACCCAGCACCGCCATTCGGTTATCACGATCCGGGAAATCACCAATTTCATGCTGCTGCGCGGCAATATCGGCAGGCCGGGCGCGGGCCTCTGTCCGGTGCGCGGCCACTCCAACGTGCAGGGCGACCGCACCGTTGGCATCAACGAGCGGCCTCCGGTCGCGTTTCTCGATGCGCTGGAAAAGGAGTTCGGCTTCAACGTTCCGCGCGAGCCGGGGCATAATGTTCTGGGTGCCATCGGCGCGATGCTCGACGGATCGGCTCAGGCCTTTATCGGCCTTGGCGGCAATTTTGCACGGGCGACGCCGGACAGCCCGCTCATCTCGAAAGCGCTCTCCAGCCAGCGCATGACGGTCCATATCGCAACCAAGCTCAATCATTCGCATCTGGTGCCGGGGCAGGATTCCTTCATCCTGCCGTGCCTCGGACGCACTGAAATCGATCTCAACTCCAAGGGTGTTGCGCAGATCGTGACGGTGGAGGATTCCATGAGCATGGTGCACGGCTCGGGCGGCATCAATGCGCCTGCATCTGCTCATCTGCGCTCGGAAGTGGCGATCATTGCAGGCATGGCTCAGGCGACGCTTGGGCCGCAGCCGGTCAATTGGCTGGAACTTGCCGACGATTATGATCTCATCCGCGACCGTATTGCCCGCGTATTGCCAGACTTTTACGACTTCAACAAGCGCGTGCGGGTACCGCGCGGCTTCCATTTGCGCAACTCCGCCCGGGAACTGGAATGGAACACGACGAAGGGCAAGGCCACGTTTTGGGCCGGCGCCCTGCCGGAATCCGTGGAGCACCAGCAAGCGCGCGGCACGCCCGGACGCTATGTATTGCAGACATTCCGCAGCCACGACCAGTATAACACCACCATCTACGGCATGGATGATCGCTATCGCGGTGTCTATGGCGAACGGCAGGTCGTCTTCATGAATGCCGACGACATGGCCGATCTCGGCGTCGAGGCCGGCGACCGGGCTGATATTATTGGCGAGTTCGATGACGGCGTGGAGCGGATTGCACGCGATTTCCGCTTCGTGCCCTACGATATTCCGCGCGGCTGCATTGCAGGCTACTACCCGGAAATGAACGTGCTGGTGCCGCTCGCCAGTTCCGGTGATGAAAGCTACACGCCGACCTCAAAGTCGGTGATTGTTTCGTTCCGTCCCCTGAAGTCGGCTGCCGCATGATGGATGAGAGCGAGGCGGAATATATGGCGTTCGTCGATGCTCTTATGGCTGCGTCCGGCAATCTTACCACGCTCGGTGCCGGGATTGTGGCTGGGCTGGCGCTGGATATCGCCTCAGACAGCCGAACCTTTGCGCGGTTGCTGGGCGTTGCCCATGCTCTCGTGCTCCGGGAAATTTCAGTGCTCGGGCAGGACCATGGTTATGTGCGGATCAGGCAGCGCGATCCGCGCACGCAGCGCACACGTTATGAATTGAACGCTGCCGGGCAAAGGCTTGTCCGGGAGGTGCAAGGGTAGGAGGCAATCGCCGGTATTCCCGGAACATTTCTTCAAACTCTGCTCGTACCTACATTTTTACTTATAAATTTTCTGATGAAAGGCAAAAGCCGCCCAATTGTTTGGTGTAAACATTTCCGAAGAGATTTTGACAGCGAGAAATATGAAACCATATCTTTTACGACGCCGCTTTCGCGTGCGTGGCTTTCGTTGCACTCTCAAACGAACCGAACCAGCGAGATTCGTGTAAATGGCAGTAAATTCATTTGTTTACGGTTTGCGGAATAGAGGAGGGCGCGTTGTGAACCGGCACGTTTTTCCCCGTTTCGGGATGGCCGCCATAATTCTTGCCTGCATGGGGCTGCTTGTGCCGGGCGCAACGTTTCAGGCGCGGGCGGATGAACTCAATGTCGTCCCGGTGGCGGCGGTCAAAGCGGTCGCCAGTGATTATCAGCCAAAGCTGACATTATCCGGGTCGATAGCGGCGCGATCGCTTGTCAATGTATCGTTCCGGCTGAACGGTCAGGTCGTTCAGCGTCTGGTCGAAGTCGGCCAGCATGTGGAAAAGGGACAGCCCCTCGCCAGTATCGACGATGTCGAACAGCAGGCTAATCTGCGCGTTGCGCAAGCCTCCAAGGATGCCGCGCAGGCGCAGCTGGTGCAGGCGGAAGCCAACTTTGCGCGACAGAAGGCCTTGCTGTCGCAAGGGTTTACGACGCGCAGCACCTATGATCAGGCAACCCAGAACCTTCAGACGACGCAAAGCGCCCTTGCCAGTGCGGAAAGCCAGCTCAACAACGCGCGCGACGAACTGTCCTACACCGAGTTGCAGGCGCCTGTTTCAGGCGTGATCACTGCGCGCAATGTAGAGGCCGGTCAGGTGGTGCAGGCGGCGCAGACGGCGTTTTCGATTGCCGAGGACGGTCCGCGCGATGCGGTCTTCGACGTGCAGGAAACGCTGGTCAACCATGCCAAGATCGGGATGGGTGTAACGATCTCCCTTCTCTCCGATGCTTCGATAAGCGCCGAAGGAAAGATCCGCGAAATTTCGCCGGTGGTCGATGCGCAGACCGGCACTGTGCGGGTCAAGGTCGGGATAGCTCAAACCCCGCACCAGATGGCGCTGGGCGCCACGGTGACGGGCACGGTTCATATGGAAAGTGTGAAGGTCGTCGTTCTGCCATGGAGCGCGATGACTTCGGATGCCGGACGCACGGCTGTCTGGAGGCTCTCCAAGGATTCGAAAGTGGCAACGCTGGTCCCGATCAAAGTGCTCGCCTACGAAAAAGGCCGGTTACTCGTTGAGAGCGGGCTACAGGAAGGCGAGCTGATCGTCACCAAGGGCGCGCAGATGCTGCGCTCCGGCGAACCGGCCGAGATCATGCCGGAACAGGAAGGGCTCGTTGCACAATGAAAACGGCAATCCAGTTTCCCACGATCCGCGCGGCGGGTTATGTCGCCCTGCTTGGCGCGGCGGTTCTGCTTAGCGCCTGTGGCAAGGAAGAAGACAAGCAGGCGGATTCGGACGTCGCGCGTCCGGTTCTTTACATGGTGGTCGAGCCCAAGCCTGTAACGCAGACGGGCTTTGCCGGTACGATCGAGCCTCGTTATTCCACCGATCTTGCCTTTCGTGTGCTGGGCCGGATCATCAATCGGCCTGTTCAGGTGGGCGATCTTGTAAAGAAGGACGAGATGGTGGCCATGCTCGATCCTGCCAATCTCGATCTTGCCGTCCAGTCCGCACGGGCCGATCTGGCGAGCGCGGAAGCACAGTTTGCCAACGCCTCGGCAAGCGAGGAGCGCCAGCGTATCCTGCTGAAGGGCAATAATGTTTCCCAGGCCGATTATGATGCGGCAAGGCAGGCGCGGGACAGCGCTCACGCAGGGCTCGAGAAGGCCCGGGCGGGTCTGAAAAAGGCGCAGGATCAGCGCAGCTATGCCGTGTTGCGCCCGGATTACGATGGCGTCATTTCCGCAACGAGCGCCGAAGTGGGGCAGGTCGTCGCCGCGGGACAAACCGTGATGACGGTCGCACGTCCGGATGTTCGAGAAGCGGTCCTCGATATTCCCGACAGCATGACGCAATATTTTGAAAGGGACACGCCATTCAATGTGCAGCTTCAGGCCGACCCGACTGTCACCGGAAAGGGGACCGTGCGTGAGGTCGCCCCGCAGGCGGACGCCCAGACGCGCACGCGGCGCGTGCGCATTGCCCTCGACAATCCGCCCGACGGCTTTCGCCTCGGCGCGACGATCCGGGCGGCGATGGCTGCACCCGAACAGAACCTGGTAACGATCCCGATCCAATCCTTGCACGAAGAAAACGGCAAGACCGGAATCTGGGTCATCGACCCCAGCAAACAGACGGTTTCCCTTCACGACGTGCAGGTTATCGAGCGGCGCGGCGGCAGTTTTGTCGCCGAGGGTGTCGATATCGGAAGCTACGTTGCGATTGCCGGTGTGAATGAGTTGAAGGAAGGACAGAAAGTCCGCCTGGACGCGAAAGGAACGGGTCTGTGAAGAAAGGATTCAATCTGTCTGACTGGGCTCTGAACCATCGGTCCCTGGTCTGGTACTTCATGCTCGTCTTTCTAGTCGCGGGCTTTATTTCCTATATCGATCTCGGCCGGGAGGAAGACCCGGAATTTACCGTCAAGACGATGGTCGTGCAGGCCAACTGGCCCGGAGCCTCCGTTGAGGAAACGCTCAATCAGGTTACGGACCGGCTGGAAAAGAAGCTAGAGGAACTCGATACGCTCGACTATACCCGCAGCATAACGACGGCGGGTAAATCGGTCGTTTTCGTATTTTTGAAAGATACCGCGCGCGCCGAACAGGTCAAAAAATCATGGACCGAGGTGCGTCACTTTCTGAACGACATTCAGAACACGCTGCCTCAAGGCGTTCTCGGGCCATATTTCAACGACCAGTTCGGCGATGTTTACGGCAATGTCTTTGCCTTCACGTCGGATGGTCTTTCGATGCGGCAGCTGCGGGACTATGCCGAAAGCACGCGGGCGAAAATTCTCACCTTGCCGAATGCAGGCAAGGTCGAGCTGATCGGCGCGCAGGACGAGGCGATCTATCTGGAATTCTCCACACGTCAGGTTGCGGCGCTCGGACTGGACCAGCAGGCAATCCTGCAAGCGTTGCAGGACCAGAACGCCATCACGCCTTCCGGTGTCGTGGAAGCCGGTCCGGAACGCATCAGCGTGCGTGTCAGCGGGCAATTCACGTCGGAAGCCGACCTGCGCGCGGTGAATTTGCGCGTCAATGATCGCTTCTTCCGCCTTTCCGATGTGGCGACCATCACGCGTGGCTATGTCGATCCGCCGACATCGATTTTCCGGGTGAACGGGCAGGACGCCATCGGCCTTGGCATCGGCATGAAGCCGAACGGCAATCTGCTGGAATTTGGTGCGGCGCTTGACAAGATGATGAGCCAGGTGACGCAGGAACTTCCCGTTGGCGTGAATGTCTTCAAGGTCGCGGATCAGCCCGAAGTCGTCAAGGATGCGGTTTCCGGCTTTACCAGAGCGCTGTTCGAGGCTGTCGTCATCGTTCTGGCGGTGAGCTTCGTCAGCCTGGGCGTTCGAGCGGGCTTTGTCGTTTCGCTGTCGATCCCGCTGGTGCTGGCGATCACCTTCCTGGCAATGTCGCTGCTGGATATTTCGCTGCAGCGCGTGTCACTCGGTGCGCTGATCATTGCGCTCGGCCTTCTGGTCGATGATGCGATGATCGCGGTGGAAATGATGGTCGCGCGGCTGGAGGCAGGCGATCCGATCAACAAGGCGGCGACCTACGTTTATACCAGTACAGCTTTCCCGATGCTCACGGGCACGCTTGTGACCATTGCCGGCTTCATACCGATCGGGCTCAATAGCAGCCAGGCCGGTGAGTACACGTTCACATTGTTCGTGGTGATTGCGGTTTCGCTGATTGTCTCGTGGATCGTGGCAGTGCTGTTTGCGCCTTTGCTGGGGGTCACCTTCCTGCCGAAGAAAATGAAGGCGCATGAAGAAAAGCGAAGCCGCTTCTTCGAAATATTCTCGCAGGTCCTGCTCGCGGCCATGCGGCATAAATGGATCACGATCATCGCGACCATCGCACTTTTTGCCGTGTCGGTTTTCGGGATGGGCTTCATCGAACGGCAGTTCTTCCCGCAGTCGGACCGCCCGGAACTGGTGCTCGACTGGACGCTGCCGCAGAACAGTTCCATCACCGACACCAGAGCGCAGATGGAAAAGTTCGAAGCGACGATGCTCAGGGATAATCCCGATGTGGATCACTGGAGCACCTATATCGGGCAAGGGGCTATCCGCTTCATCCTATCCTTCGATGTGCAGCCGGCGAACCCCTATTTCGGGCAGATGGTCGTCGTTGCCAAGGACATTGAAGCGCGCGACAGGCTCCGCGACAAGTTCAACGAGGTGCTGCGCAAGGACTATGTCGGTACGGACGTCTATGTGAAATATCTGGAGCTTGGACCGCCGGTAGGGCGTCCGGTGCAGTATCGCATTTCGGGACCGGACATCCAGAAGCTGCGGGGTGTCGCGCAGGATTTTGCCGGTATCCTGAGTGCGGACAAGCGGCTCGGCGTCGTCAACTACAACTGGAACGAGCCTGGCCGGGTCATTCGCGTCGATGTGATGCAGGACAAGGCGAGAAAGCTCGGCATTTCGTCGAAGGATATTGCAACGACCCTCAACGGTATCGTTGGCGGGATCACGATCACGCAGGTGCGGGATTCCATCTACCTGATCAACGTGATCGCACGGGCGCAGAAGCAGGAACGGGATTCGATCGATACGCTCCAGAGCCTCCAGATCGCAACCGGCAACGGGACTTCGGTGCCCTTGGCGGCGATTGCGAATTTCCGGTATGAGCTGGAGCAGCCGGTTATCTATCGTCGGTCGCGTATTCCCACCATCACGGTTGCCGCCGGCATCATCGACAAGACGATGCCTGATACGATCGTCAAGGATCTGGAACCAGCCATCAAGACCTTCGCCGACAAGCTGCCAGCGGGATATGATGTCCAGACGGCAGGTACGGTGGAGGAAAGCGGCAAGAGCCAGGGACCAATTGCGGCGGTCGTTCCGCTGATGCTGTTCGTCATGGCAACCGTCCTGATGATCCAGTTGCAGAGCTTTCAGCGGCTGTTCCTTGTGGTGGCTGTGGCACCGCTCGGGTTGATCGGCGTCGTTGCCGCTTTGCTGCCAAGCGGCAAGCCGCTCGGTTTCGTGGCGATCCTCGGCGTGTTGGCGCTGGTCGGCATTCTCATCCGGAACTCGGTCATCCTCATCGTGCAGATCGAGGAGCATATCATCGAGGGCATGCACCCATGGGATGCAGTGACACAGGCGAGCCAGCACCGAATGCGCCCCATTGCCCTGACGGCGGCGGCAGCAAGCCTGGCGCTGATCCCCATCGCGCGTGAAGTGTTCTGGGGACCGATGGCCTATGCCATGATGGGTGGCATCATCGCTGGCACGGCAATCACGCTCCTCTTCCTGCCCGCTCTCTATGTCGCCTGGTTCCGGATCAAGGAGCCGGAACGCAACGGCGATGCGCCACCAGCCGAGGCACATACTGCTTCGCCATCGCACTAACAGAAAAGCCCGGTTACGACCGGGCTTTTTTCATGAGATTGTCACTTGCCATTGGTTCTATATAGGTTCTATTATGTAAGTTATGAATAGAACCACATTGATCACGGCGATTGAAGAGCGCGGCCTGCATGATCCGCAGCTTACGGGACCGCTTTACCGGAACCTCGCACGCATTCTCGGTGAGTTGATCGAGGAAGGGGAGCTTGCGCCCGCCGTCGGGTTACCGCCGGAGCGCGATCTGGCGGAGCAGCTTGGCGTCGGCCGTATCACCGTTCGCAATGCCTATAAGGAATTGCTGACACAGGGCGTGGTGGAAGCGCGGCGCGGCAGCGGCACCTTCGTCGCGGAGCGCCCGGCACGCATCAGCCAGCATCTGTGGCGCCTGACTTCGTTTTCCGAGGACATGCTGTCGCGCGGCAAGGAGCCGGGCGCGCGCGTCGTCACCAACAAGGTCGACAGGCCATCGCCGGACGAAGCTTTCCGGCTGGGGGTCGGTGTCGATACGACCGTGGTGCGGCTTGACCGCCTGCGTCTCGCCGACGGAGTGCCGATGGCTTTTGAACGCGCGGTGGTTCCACGCCATTTTCTGGATCAGGACCGCGTCGATGAAACCTCGCTTTATGGCGCTCTGGCGCGGCGCGGCCACAAGCCGGTACGCGCCTTGCAACGCCTGACGGCGGTCACGCTCGATCCCGGCATAGCCCGCCTGCTTGGCGTGCATCGGGGCGCGCCCGCACTGCTTATCGAGCGCGTCTCGCATCTCGAAGACGACCGGATCGTCGAATATACCCGTTCGCATTATCGCGCCGATGCCTATGACTTCGTCGCGGAACTGAAAATTGGAGAATGACCATGAACAGCCCTTCCTCCCTGATGCTGCAGGAAACCGAACAGTCGCCAGCCGTCGTCGCCGGTCTGCTTGAGAAGGAGGCAGGCACGTTCGCGGAAATCGCGCGCATCTTCCAGAAGAGCGAACCTGCCGTCATCACCACCGCCGCACGCGGTTCGTCCGACCACGCGGCAACATTCTTCAAATATCTGATGGAAATCACGATGGGCATTCCCGTCGCGTCCATCGGGCCATCGGTGGCATCGGTCTATGGTTCCAAGCTGAAGCTCAAGAACGGCCTGCATTTCACCGTTTCGCAATCGGGTGCCAGCCCCGATATTGTTGCGGCGCAGGAAGCCGCCAAAAAAGGTGGTGCAACGACAATCGCCGTCGTGAACGTCGTCGATAGTCCGCTTGGTAACGCTGCCGACGTCGTGCTGGCGCTCCATGCCGCTGAAGAAAAAAGCGTTGCCGCAACCAAGTCGTTCATCGCCGCGGTCGCCGCGCTTTCGGGCGTCGTTGCTTCGGCCAGCGGTGACGCAAGCCTGCAAGCCGGACTGCAACGCCTGCCGGACGCGCTTGCTGCAACACGGCCCGATGGCCGCGAGGCAGTAGAAAACCTTCTGTTCAATGCGCGTTCGCTTTATACCGGCGGTCGCGGCACGGCCTTTGCGATTGCACTCGAAGCTGCGCTGAAGGCAAAGGAAACCGCGAATATCCATGCCGAAGCTTTCTCTCTGGCCGAACTGATGCATGGTCCGATGCGTCTGGTGGAGGAGGGCTTCCCGATCGTTTCCTTCCTGCCACGCGACGAAGCCTTTGACACCAACATGCAGGCGCTCAAGCGGCTGCACTCGTTCGGGGCGAGCATCGTATCGCTATCCGATGCGGAAACGCCGGGCTTCCGGTTGCCATCGGCGAGCACGGGTAACGCGCATCTCGATCCGCTGGTTTCCCTCATCAATTATTACCGCGTCATTGAAGCGGTCACGCGCCGCAAGGGGTTCGATCCTGACAAGCCGCGCAATCTCAACAAGGTTACGGTGACGGTATGACGAAAAAATCAGCAATAGCAGGGGCGCGTGTCTTCGACGGCGAGCGCTTTCACGATCAGAGCGCGCTGGTGTTCGGCGATGGCCGGATCGAAGCCATTGTGCCGGAAGCATCGCTCGGCGAGGCCCATGAGGTCGAGCGTCTGAATGGCGGCATTCTGGCTCCCGGCTTCATCGATGCGCAGGTGAATGGCGGCGGCGGGCGCATGCTGAACGATCAGCCAACGCCCGAAACCATGTTCACGATTGCCAAGGGGCATCGCAAATATGGAACGACGAGCCTTTTGCCCACGCTGATTACCGATACGACGCCGGTTCGCGACCGCGCCATCGAAGCGGCGATTGAAGCGGTCAAGGCGGACAAGGGCGTTGCCGCCCTGCATCTTGAGGGGCCGCATCTGGCGCCTGCACGGAAAGGCGCGCATCTGGCGGAACTGATGCGTCCCGTCAATGATGCCGATATTGCGCTCTATATCCATACGGCAAAGCAGATCGGCACCTTGCTTGTCACGCTTGCTGCCGAGCAGGTTACGCCGGACCAGGTGCGCCGGTTAAGCGATGGCGGTGTCGTCGTCAGCATCGGCCACAGCGACACTACAGCGGAAGAGGCGTTCAAGCGCTTCGATGCCGGTGCGCGCAGTGTCACCCATCTTTTCAACGCCATGAGCCAGATCGGTCACCGGGCGCCGGGGCTTGCAGGCGCGGCGCTCGATCATCCCGACATCTGGTGCGGCATCGTTGCCGATGGCCACCATGTCGATCCGATGGCGCTGCGGCTTGCGCTCAGGGCAAAGCGCGGCGACGCGCATCTGTTTTTCGTGACGGATGCCATGGCTCTGGTGGGTTCGGACTCTGAAAGCTTCGAAATCAACGGGCGCGCCGTCCGTCGTGTGCCGGGCGGCATCTGCTCCAAGCTCGTGCTGGCGGATGGCACCATTGCCGGTTCGGATCTCGACATGGCGTCGGCTGTTCGTTTCGGCGTGGCCGAGCTGGAACTCACGCTGGCCGAGGCGCTGCGCATGGCGAGCCACTATCCCGCGCGCTATCTGCGTCTTGATGATCGCGGTACATTCCGACCCGGCATGCGAATGGATGCGGTCCATCTTGATGACGGATTGTTTGCGAAAGCCACGTGGCTTTCGGGTGAAAAGCAGATCGCGGGGTAAGGCCGATGACCGAAATCACCGATCGTTATTTCAATGATCTGATCGCCCGGCTCTCCGGCCTGCGCGATCGCCTTGCCGACCCGATGGCCAAGGCGGCTGAACTCATCGCCGCTGCGGCCAAGGCGGATCGGCGCGTTTATGTGTTCGGCACCGGCCATTCGCATATGATGGCAGAAGAACTGCATTATCGTGCAGGCGGACTGGCAATCACCGTGCCCATTCTTTGCGGGGCGATCATGCTGCAGGACGGGGCAGTGGCAAGCTCGCATTTCGAGCGGATCGAAGGAGCGGTGCTGCCAATTCTCGAACGCTATGGCATTCGTGAAGGCGACGTGCTGATCGTCGTGTCGAATTCCGGCGTCAATGCCGCTCCCATCGAGGCAGCACGTTTTGCGCGTGAGAAGGGCGCTGCCGTTATTGCGGTCACCTCCGTCACCTATTCCAACGCCATCGCCAAGGGGTGCACGCAATTGCTTTCTCTGGCCGATGTCGTTCTGGACAATGACGCGCCTGCGGGGGATGCGGTGCTGGAAGTGGAAGGCAGTGCGCTGAAAGTCGGCCCGGTTTCAACCGCGCTTGGCGTGACCATTCTCAATGCCGTTTTTGCCGATGTGGCGGCAAGGCTGGTGGGCGAGGGCGACGCCCCGATTTATCTCAGCGCCAACATGCCGGGCTCGGGCGATGTGAACCGCTCGCTGGTTGCCCGCTATCGTAATCGCAACCCGCATCTTTGATGCTGGTCCGCATCCCGGAACGCGGGATGCGGCTCGAAACAAAATTGGACAATCTTTCTTCCAAAGTCGCTTGATAGCGCAATCCCGTCAGTGCATTACGCATTCTGGCATGGCCGGGGCCGCTTCGTGGATTAGGTTCGCGATGTGGTCGCCCTGGCTTGCGCCTTCGAAAATTTGAGGAAGTCCGATGCATAATTTCGTCCTGACCGTCACCTGCAAGTCCACCCGTGGTATCGTTGCCGCGATTTCGGGTTATCTTGCCGGCAAGGGTTGCAACATCATCGATAGCGCCCAGTTCGACGATCTGGACACCGGTCGCTTCTTCATGCGCGTCAGCTTTATTTCCGAAGAAGGCGTAGCGCTCGACGTGCTGCGTGAGGGCTTTGCGTCCGTGGCGGCACCTTTCGACATGAATTTCGAGTTCCATGACAATGCCCACCGCACCAAGACATTGCTGATGGTTTCGCGTTTCGGCCATTGCCTGAACGATCTTCTCTATCGCTGGAAGATCGGCGCACTGCCGATCGATATTGTCGGCGTGGTCTCCAACCATTTCGATTATCAGAAGGTTGTCGTCAATCACGACATTCCGTTCCATCACATCGCCGTAACCAAGGCCAACAAGCCGGAAGCCGAGCAGCGCCTTCTGGATATCGTGGAAGATACAGGCACCGAACTGGTGGTGCTTGCGCGTTACATGCAGGTTCTGTCCGACCAGCTTTGCCAGAAGATGTCGGGCCGGATCATCAATATCCACCACTCGTTCCTGCCGTCCTTCAAGGGCGCAAATCCTTACAAGCAGGCTTATGAGCGTGGCGTGAAGCTGATTGGCGCGACCGCGCATTATGTGACGGCTGATCTTGATGAAGGCCCGATCATCGAGCAGGATGTGGCGCGCATCACGCACGCACAGAGCGCCGCCGACTATGTGTCGATTGGCCGTGACGTGGAAGCGCAGGTTCTGGCGCGAGCCGTTCACGCGCATATCCATCACCGCTCATTCCTCAACGGCAATCGCACAGTTGTATTCCCTGCTTCTCCCGGTTCCTTCGCCTCCGAACGCATGGGCTGATATTGCGGTTCTGACGGCGTGTCTTTTTTGCGCATGATCCCAAAAAGTCTGCAACTTTTTGGGATCATGCGTTTGCGCTTCCGGCGCTCACGTACTCAAGTACGCTGCGCGCCGGTTCTCAAAAGCCACGATTTTCGGCATGTCATAACCACAATCTCCGCTAATCGCCAATCCCGCTCCCAAAACAACGATGCGGTTTTCGGGATGCGCCCTAAAGATTAACGGCTGAACTGACGGAATGTAATTTTTGGATAGAGTTCTGGCAAATGACGCTTGATGGTGTCGCGATATGTTTGCGGTGCCGGAGATGCCAGAATGACAGCGCGCCTCTTACTCGTGGAAATGATGTTGAGGACTCCCGCATCCACGATCTCCCCTTTTTTCACCGAAATTGTGCCGTCAATCGCCAATGGAACAAGCGCTTTCTTTCTCCCGAGCCCAAAGAAGCCACTGCTGCTGGCTTCAAGCACGCTTCGATGATTCGAATCCCAGCTACAGATGACGCGAGCTATGCCATAATCGCCGGGTGCAATCGGCTGGAATGATACGCGAATATCCTGGCTGTCTATTACGTCGAAGACACCGGGAATGTTCAGGGTGGCCATTCTGAGGGTGATCTTGCCAATATCCGCCAAGGAGTAATTTTGTCCGATACTGGTGATATTACGCGGCACTAACTGGCCGTTCTCTACTGCTTGCAATTGAATATTCGCCTGATGGCATATTTTGCCGTTAATAGTCACGCGGGCGACGATTGCAGCACCTTTTGTAGCGACATAGCCCTCTGTCTTGCGAGCATTGTCGATCGCACTTTTGTTAAGCGCCGTAGGATCGGAGCTTGTATTGCAAGCGGTCAAAATAAGAGAGCCTACCAGCAGACTGAGCAGGCGATATGAAGTCGATTTAAACATGTTGCCCCAAAATAACTATGAAAAACATGTTTCGTTTATTCAGACATGGCGGGCTGCTGCAATGTAACTTTTGGCTATTATCAACAGTATGAGCGATTGGTTATATTCCGATGCAAAAAACCCCGCCGAAGCGGGGTTTTCTTTTGATCCTGAACCAGACCGATCAGTCGATGTCGAAGGAAACGCCCTGGGCCAGCGGCAGAGCCTTCGAGTAGTTGATGGTGTTGGTTGCGCGGCGCATATAGGCCTTCCACGCGTCCGAACCCGATTCACGACCGCCGCCGGTTTCCTTTTCGCCGCCGAATGCGCCGCCGATTTCCGCACCAGACGTGCCGATGTTGACGTTGGCGATGCCGCAATCCGAACCTTCAGCCGAAAGGAAGCGCTCTGCTTCCTGCAGGTTGAGCGTGAAGATCGATGACGACAGGCCTGCGCCCACAGCATTGTGACTCGCCAGAACATCGTCAAAGTCGGAATACTTCATGACGTAGAGGATCGGGGCGAAGGTTTCTTCGAGAACCGGGCCTTCCTGCTTCGGCATTTCGACAATGGCCGGACGCACATAGTAAGCGTTTTCATGGCCAGCATCGACGCGTTCGCCGCCCTGTACCTTGCCGCCGTGAGCAGCCGCTTCCTTGAGCGCCTTCTGCATGTTGTCGAAAGCAACCTTGTCGATCAGCGGACCGACCAGAGCGCTGGTTTCAAGCGGGGAACCAACGGTGACGCTGGCATATGCCTTCTGCAGACGCGGGACGAGGGCGTCGTAAACGCTTTCATGCACGAAGAGACGGCGCAGCGTGGTGCAGCGCTGGCCAGCGGTGCCCATTGCGCCGAAAGCGATTGCGCGCAGCGCCATGTCGAGATCGGCCGACGGGCAGACGATGCCGGCATTGTTGCCGCCGAGTTCGAGAATTGCGCGAGCAAAACGCTTGGCAAGGCGCGGACCGACTTCGCGGCCCATGCGGGTCGAGCCGGTTGCCGAAACGACCGGGACCTTCGGGCTGTCGACGAGGACTTCACCGATTTCACGATCACCGAGCAGAAGCTGGGAGATGCCTTCCGGCGCGTCGCCAAAACGCTTCAGAGCACGCTTGAAGATCGCATCGCAGGCAAGAGCGGTCAGAAGGGTCTTTTCAGACGGCTTCCAGACGACCGAGTTGCCGCAGACGATTGCAAGAGCGGCGTTCCACGACCAGACGGCGACGGGGAAGTTGAAGGCAGAGATAACGCCGACGACACCGAGCGGATGCCAGGTTTCCATCATGCGATGGCCAGCGCGTTCGGTTGCGATGGTGAGACCGTAGAGCTGGCGCGACAGGCCGACCGCGAAATCGCAGATGTCGATCATTTCCTGCACTTCGCCAAGGCCTTCAGACGGGATCTTGCCAGCTTCGAGCGAAACGAGACGGCCAAGATCTTCCTTGGAAGCACGCAGCTCTTCACCGAGCAGGCGGATCAGCTCGCCGCGCTTTGGGGCTGGAACGTTGCGCCAGGCGCGGAAGGCTTCGTCGGCCTTGTCGATGATCTTGACGGCGTCTTCCTTGCTGTGGGTCTTGACCGCAGCAATCTGTTCGCCCGAAACAGGGCTGAAACCGGCAAGGTTGCCACCGGTATAGGCGGATGCATCCACGCCGATTTTGGAAAGCAGATCGGCGGCTTCCTTCTTCACGTCGATTTTTCTAACAGCGGTGTTCATGGCTTTCCTCTCTGTATGAGTTGTTTGCGCATAATCCTGTCCGAGAAGTTTGCAACTTTTCGGGGTTATGCGTTTATTCCGCCGCTTCGAGGCCCTTCAGGCCTGCTCGAACGGCTTCGATGGATTCGCGTTCGATGCGGGCATAGTGCTCGAATTCATTAAGCACTTTCGCGCCCAGATCATCCTCGAAACGCTTCTGGTTGGGGCTTTCAACAAAATCCTGCGTTTCGTCGTCACCCAGATTGGACTGGAATATACCGGCAGCACTGACCGGCAGGAAGTCTTCATAGATGATCGGGTCGAACTGAACCGCGCCTGCTTCAATCAGAACCTCGATATCGGTATCCGGCTTGAAAGCTGCAAGACGTGCCGCATCCTTGACCGAATAGGCGAAGTAGCCGAGGCCCTCCTCACGCACGCCAGCCCATGTATCGGGGAAGGCCGCGAAAGTATCGCTCAGCGCCTTCACATATTCAGCCGCATTCGAGCCGTCCGGGGCAGGGCGGGCAATAGCGCGGGTGTCGTTGAGAAGCTTGTCGTAAAGCGCACGACCCTTTGGCGTGAGCGCCACGCCGCGCTGTTCGATCTCGCCGAAACGGGCGGTATGCGAGCCCGGTGTCCAGGTTCCGTCCGGGTTGACGAAGGATACTTCTTCTTCCAGCGCCTTGAAAGAGGTCTGGCGCAGGAGGATCGGGCACTTGCGGGTTGGCGGGCCTTCAACAACGGCTTTCGGGTTGATGCCGCGTTCCGGCATCTGGGCCTGCACGGCGTCGATGTCGAGCGTGCGCGGCGTCAGGTGGTTGATATGCGGACCCTTGAAGGACACGACATCGGCAATGAGGCGATGTGCATCATGCAGGCGATGATAAAGTTCGGCGCTGACATTGGCGTGATCGTGCCAGCGGAAGGTTTCCAGCACTTCAGCGACGAAGGCCTTGGCATCTTCATCGTTGAGGCCGCCTTCAGCTTCCGCCTTTTTTACAAGCGCGATGGCGCCAGCGGTGAAGATGTTGCGCTTGGAGAGAACTTCCTCCGATTCAGCGCGCAGCTTTTCATCGGCGATGAGGTCAAGGCGCAGAAGCGAGGTGAAGACGCGGAACGGGTTGTGTTTCAGGGCGGCATCGGCGACCGGGCGGAAGGCTGTCGAATGGACCGGAACGCCAGCGGCGCTCAGATCGTAATAGCCGACCGGGAACATACCCATGACCGCGAACACACGGCGCATCATGGAAAGTTCGGCAGCAGTGCCGAGACGGATTGCGCCGTGGCGCTCTTCCGAGATGCGCTCAAGCGAATCTGTTTCCGTCAGGCGTTCATGCAGATGGCTGTCATCCGCCAGCACCTTGGCGTTCACATCGGCAACGAGTTCCATCAATGTGCCATAAGCAGGCACTTCCTGCTTGTACATGGCAGACATCGCAGCCGAGAAGGCGGAACGAATGGCGTCCGGCGAAACGAATTTCTGGTCTTTCATGGCGAAAATTTCCGTCGAGTGGGGCATCTTCGGGTGACGCATGTCTTGTTTGGGAGGATCATGCATGGATTATGATGAAAATGTATCATATAGACCGTTTTGCGGTTATGCTTGCGACGAAAGCAACTATGTTAATGCGAGAATGGAATGAAGCTGAGCAGAAGACTGATCCCGGACATCGCCACGCTGCAAGCCTTTGAATGTGCTGCCCGTCACGGAAGTTTCACCCAGGCTGCGCATGAGCTCAATCTCACCCAAAGCGCTGTCAGCCGTCAGATCAAGGATCTCGAAAGCCAGCTCGGCGTGCTGCTGTTCGAGCGCATTCGCCAGCGCATTCTGCTTTCCGATGCCGGCCGCAAGTTTCTGCCGGAAGTGCGGCGTCTTCTCAACCAGACAGAGGATACGATGTTGCGCGCCATGGCTTCGGCGCAGTCCACCTCTTCTTTCAGTGTGGCGACCCTGCCGACATTCGGCACGCGCTGGCTGATGCCGCGCATTCCTGATTTCGTGGAGAAGCATCCGGGGATCGCGTTGAATGTAGCGTCGCGTTCCGGCGTTTTCGACTTCGAGGAACAGCCCTTCGATCTGGCCATCCATTACGGGCAGCCGGTATGGGCCCACGCCACCTGCACTTTCCTGTGTAGTGAGGTTATTGTGCCGGTTGCTTGTCCAAGCCTGTTGAAGGCACGTCATCCGTCCGCTCCGGAAGAACTTGAAAACGAGCCTCTGCTGCATCTTGCGACACGGCCCAAAATGTGGGCGCAATGGTTTGAAAGCTGCGGCGTGGAAGGACAGTCGGCCTATCGCGGCCACCGTTTCGACCAGTTCTCTATGGTTATAGGTGCGGCATTGGCCGGGCTGGGTTTCGCGCTTCTGCCGCTTTATTTGATAGAGCAGGAATTGCGCAGCGGTGAACTGGTCATGCTTTTCGAGAAGCCGATGCGGACCGAGAATGAATATTATCTCGTTGTCCCGGAAGGAAAACTGGAAAACCCGCTGACGCAGGTCTTCTGCCAGTGGATTGCCGGACAGGTTGGAAATACGGATTATTCGATGCTGGTTCATTCCAAACCGGAATGAATTGTTGCGCAAATAACGCTGTCCAAGTGGCTTTCGCGGCGTGAAATAGAAACAACCGGGCAGGGTGCCCGTATTCCACGAGAGCGGTCGATCATGAAAAAGACCGGGAACCGCTCTAACTGTTTGTTTTTACGCATTTCCGAACGCAAAACCGCTTCACACTTTTGCTGGAAATGCTCGGTATGAAATGGTTGTCTCAATGCTGAACGATCCGCGCTCCCATGGTCTTTGGGAAAAGACCGCCCCTGCCGCTCCCAAGACGACTGCGCTGCAAGGTGATCTGACTGCGGACGTGGTGATTGTGGGCGGCGGCTTCACCGGCCTGTCGACGGCCTTGCATCTGGCCGAAAAAGGCACGCGGGCCATCGTGCTTGAAGGCGTCGAGATCGGATACGGCGGTTCGGGACGCAATGTCGGTTTGGTGAACGCGGGCATGTGGGTCATGCCGGATGATCTGCCCGGCGTGCTTGGCCAGAAATATGGCGACCGTCTGCTCGATGTCCTCGGCAATGCGCCGAAGCTGGTTTTTGAGATTATCGAGAAACACAAGATTGCCTGTGAAGTCGAGAAGCAGGGCACTCTTCATTGCGCCGTCGGCAAGAAGGGTCTGAAAGAACTTGAAGATCGTTATGAGCAGTGGGCGCGTCGTGGCGCGAATGTGAAGCTGCTCGATGCGAGAGAAACCGAAGCCAAGGTCGGCACGAAAGCCTATGCCGGGTCGCTGCTCGATCTGCGCGCCGGTACGATCCAGCCGCTGGCCTATGTGCGCGGGCTTGCCCATGCCGCTGTCGCCGCTGGCGCGACCATCTTTACCGGAAGCCCCGTGACCGGCGCTGAGGAAAAGAACGGCAAATGGGTGGTCAAGACCGCCAAGGGTTCCGTGACGGCCAACTGGGTCGTGGTGGCAACCAACGCCTATACCAATGCGCCGTGGGCGGAAGTTCGCGCCGAACTTGTTCATCTGCCATATTTCAACATGGCTACAAAGCCGCTGTCGGACAATCTCAAGAAGAGCATTCTGCCGGAGCGTCAGGGTGTATGGGATACGAAGGAAGTGCTTTCGTCCTTCCGTTTTGACAGCCAAGGCCGCCTGGTGTTCGGCAGCGTCGGTGCGCTGCGCAACACGGGTGCTGCCGTGCACAAGGCATGGGCCAAGAAGTCGTTGAAGCGACTGTTCCCGCAGATCGGCGAAGTCGAGTTCGAAGCCGAATGGTATGGCAAGATCGGCATGACCGATGACAGCCTGCCGAAATTCCATCGCCTGGCGCGCAATGTCGTCGGGTTCTCCGGTTATAATGGCCGCGGCATCGCGCCGGGTACAGTCTTCGGAAAACTGCTTTCGCAACTCGTTTCAGGCGAGATCAAGGAAGACGATCTGCCGCTGCCGGTCAGCGATCCGAAGGAACAGAATTTCCGTGGTCTGCGTGAAGCCTATTACGAGGCTGGCGCACAGATTGCGCATGTCGCCGAGATCGTTATCTGATCTGCCGACCGGTTCACCGGGGATAGGTTTGCGGCTGTCATAAAACCGCAGTGCAATTCCTCTAATGCCATCCGCATCTCTCCAAATCAGGAGAAACGGATGGCTGTTCGGCAACTGCCTCAATGCCTTACAAGCCTTCCGATGGAATGATTCCGCCGGAAGGCTTTTGCTTTTCCGGTTTCACGTTGCAGGATGTTTGACAGGTGCACCATGAATGGAAATGATCGTGCCTATCGCCATGGCAGTATCTGCGCGTTATCACTTCGCACGCGTCAGGATCGCACCGGCATCGCTGGTCATGCTGGCGAACATTACACAGAAATTCGAGGAGCGAATCCCATGAACAAGATGCTGAAGCGGGCCGCTGTCGTACCTGCGCTTCTTGCTCTTTCCATCGCCGTGGCGCAGGCCGATACGCTGACGCTTTATACCTCGCAGCCGGAAGCGGATGCGACCAAGACGGTTGAAGCGTTCCGCAAGGCCAATCCCGATACGGATGTGCAGATTTTCCGCTCGGGCACGAGCGAACTCCTCACCAAGCTTGCTGCCGAATTTGCGGCTGGCGCTCCGCAGCCCGACGTTCTTCTCATTGCCGATGCGGTGACGATGGAAGGCCTCAAGAAGGACAAGCGGCTGCTCGCCTATCCGGAGGCCAAGGTCGATGGCTTTGCCGCAGATAGCTATGACGCCGACAAGACTTATTTCGGTTCCAAACTGATCACCACCGGCATAGCTTACAACACAGGCGCGTCACAGAAGCCTGAACATTGGGCCGATCTTGCCAAGGCCGACTACAAGGGTCAGGTTGTCATGCCGAGCCCGCTTTACTCCGGCGCTGCCGCCTATCTGCTGAGCGGCTTCGCGCTCAACAAGGATCTGGGCTGGGATTACTTCAAGAACCTCAAGGCCAACGAACTGGCGAGCGTCAAAGGCAATGGCGCAGTGCTGAAGTCTGTCGCCAGCGGCGAAAAGCCATACGGTATCCTGGTGGACTTCATGGCGCTCAACGCCAAGGCCAAGGGTTCGCCGGTTGAGTTCGTATTCCCGTCGGAAGGCGTGCCCGCGGTGACCGAACCGGTCGCGATCATGGCAACCGCCAAGAACGTCGACGGCGCGAAGAAGTTCGTGGACTTCATCCTGTCGGATGACGGCCAGAAGCTGGCGCTCGAGCAGGGTTATCTGCCTGCCAAGGAAGGTGTTGGCCGTCCTGCCTGGCTGCCGGAAGGCACCAAGATCAACATCATGTCTATCGACACCCAGAAGGTTCTCGATCAGACTGATGTCGACAAGAAGCAGTTCTCCGAGCTGTTTGGCGGATAAGGCATCTCGATGCGCATCATGAGAGACCTTCAGGGCCGCGATGCGGCCCTGATTGCTGGCATAACACTGATCGTGGCGGTTCTGTCGCTTCTGCCGATGGGCAGGCTGCTGGTCGAACTGGTCGCGCCGCAGGGGCAGCTTTCGACTTCGGCGCTGGTGGAGACACTCGGAAGCCAGTCGACCTGGGTTGCGACATGGCATTCGTTGCAGATCGGCATTGGCGGGACCCTGCTGGCGCTGGTGTTCGGCATTGTCGCGGCATTGCTCGTCGGGCTGACAAACATGCGCGGCCGCAATGTCTTCGTGCTTTTCTATGTCACTCCACTTTTGATCGCTCCGCAGGTAACGGCGCTGGCTTGGCTCCAGCTTTTCGGGCCATCAAGCCAGTTCCTCAAGATTGTGGGGATGGCGCCGCCGCTTGGCAGCCGGAATCCGCTCTATTCCGTCTGGGGCATCATCTTTTTGCTGGGCGTTCAATACGGCCCGCTGGTTTTCCTGATCGTGCGCGCAGGTTTGCGCAAACTGCCACGCGAACTGGTGGAAGCGGGACTTAGCGCCGGTGCCGGAAAATGGACCGTGTTACGCACCATCATCCTGCCGCTGATGACGCCGTCGATTATCGGTGCTGCCGCGCTGGCCTTCGTTTCCTGCGTGGGGAATTTCGGCATTCCGGCATTTCTCGGCATACCGTCGAATTATCTGGTTTTGCCGACGCTGATTTATCAGCGTCTTGCGGGCGGCGGACCGTCTGTGCTTTCGGGCGTCGCCGTGTTGTCCGTGCTGATCGGCCTGATTGCCATGGCTGGCATTGCTGCGCAGGAATATGCGTCCCGCAGACGTGATTTCCGCATTGTCTCGACGTCTCTGCCAGCCGCTCCCTTTGCGCTTGGCCGCTGGCGCGTGCCGGTGGAAGCCTCCGCCTGGCTGCTGATCGTGGTCGTACTCTTCCTGCCGCTGATCGGGCTCACGCTTTCCGCTCTGGTTCCGGCTTACGGCGTGCCGCTGACCTTTGCGACCGCGACAGTCGAAAATTTCCGCTTCGTCCTTATGGAACATGCCGGTGCCGCGCGCGCGTTTCGCAATAGTGTGGTCCTGTCACTGTCGGCAGCGTTCTTCGCTGTCCTGATCGCCGTTCCGCTTGCCTATATGCTGGCATGGCGCAAGCGTCGCTGGACGCCGATCCTCAATTTTGCAGCCGAAATGCCGTATGCCCTGCCGGGCGTGGTGCTGGCGATTGCCTGTCTGCTTCTGTTTTTGAAACCGCTGCCGGTGATTGGCGTCAGTCTTTACAACACGCTCTGGATCATCCTGTTTGCCTATCTCGCGCGCTTCTTCGTGCTGGCTCTGCGGCCGACGGTCGCCGGGTTGCATCAGATCGACCGTGCGATGGAGGAGGCCGCGCGTGTTGCAGGCGCGGGGCTTTTCTATCGCCTGCGGACCATTATATTTCCCCTCGTCGCACCGGCGACGCTTGCGGGCGGCGTGCTCATCTTCATGACCGCTTTCTGTGAGTTGACGGTTTCAGCGCTTCTCTGGGCGTCGGGATCGGAAACGCTGGGCGTGGTGATGTTTTCTTTCGAACAGGCGGGCGATTCCGCCTATGCAGCAGCCATCTCCATGCTGGCTGTTGCGGTGACATTCATGCTGATGCTTGCAACCAATCTGTTTGCGCGGCGTCTTCCAAACGGAGTGCTGCCATGGCGCGACTGAAAATCGCTTCTGTTTCCAAGACCTTCAATGAGTTTCAGGCCTTGTCCGGCGTGTCTCTCGATGTGAAGGATGGCGAGTTTGTTGCCATCCTCGGACCCTCGGGCTGCGGCAAGACCACGCTTCTTCGCATGATCGCGGGATTTGAAGATGTCGATGGCGGTGAAATCCACATTGGTGACAGCCGCGTTTCTCATATTGGCGGTAGCGTGCCGCCCGAAAAGCGGCAGGTCGGTATCGTCTTTCAGAACTATGCGCTCTGGCCGCATATGACCGTGGCCGAGAATGTCGGTTACAGTCTGCGGGTGGCAAAGGTTGCCAGGGCCGAGCGCGAACGCCGAGTTAACGAGGCGCTGGCGCTCGTTGATCTCGCCGGTTTCGGTGATCGACGCCCAGGTAATCTTTCGGGCGGTCAGCGGCAACGTGTTGCGCTGGCTCGCTGTCTGGTGGCTGCACCGTCTCTCGTCCTTTTCGACGAACCCCTCGCCAATCTCGACGTGCATCTGCGTGCTTCGATGGAAGACGAGTTCGCGGCGTTTCACAAGCGCACGGGTACCACGATCATTTATATCACTCACGATCAGGCTGAGGCCATGGCGCTCGCCGACCGGATTGCGGTGCTGGATCATGGCAGGCTCCAGCAGTTCGACACGCCACGCAAACTGTATGAGGAGCCGGCGAGCGAAATGGTGGCCTCCTTCATCGCCCACGGCATGGTATTACCTGCGGAGGTGCTTTCTTTTGCCGAACGTGGCCATTGCGAGGCGCTGGTGTTGGGCAGCCGCGCACAGGTGCGTTGTTCAGGCACGGAAATGCCACGCGCCAATGCGCAGCTCTGCGTTCGGGCAGAGGACCTGACATTGACCGAAACCGGCGGCATTCCCGTGCGGGTCAAGCGCTCGGTTTATCGGGGCGGCGGTTCGCGCATTGAGGCATCGCCGGTCGCGAAGCCGGATATTCACCTGCATTTCGAGGTGCGCGATCCCGTGCGGCTGGAAGAGGGCGACGAAGTGCGCATCGCCATCCGCAACGGCTGGATCATTCCCACCGCTGACATGCCGGTGAGAAAAGCCTCAACCGGCTTTCCGATAGGTAACAAGATTTAGGATATTCAACTTGTAGTGTAAAATATACTGATATATGCCAGATACGATGTTTCGTGTGGGGGCTCTGGAGAAATATGGGGGCAGGGCGGTTTTCCAATATCGACGGCTTGCGTGCAATCGCGGCTATATCAGTTTTGTTTCATCACATTCTTGGCGACTTTCTCCGAGAGGCGTCAAATCAGAATACGACCCTGATTGGTTCTCTTAACTCAATAATTTCCAGTTTCGATTTTGGCCGTTTTGGCGTTGTATTGTTTTTCCTGATCAGCGGTGTTGTGGTGCCTTTCAGTATCAAGAGCGACCAGCTCCAGCCGATCAGACGATTTGCAATCGGACGTTTTTTCCGTCTTTACCCGGCGTTCTGGCTGTCTTTGATTTTCATGTATGGTTATCTGGTGTTTACAGGCGGTGCCCCTGAACTGAAAACGCTGCTAGCCAATGCGACAATGGCGGCGAATGCATTCGGACAGCCTTGGCTTTCTGGCGTTTACTGGACGCTTTTCATCGAACTAATCTTCTATATCTTGATCGCCGTGGCCTTCATGGCTGGAATTTTGCGCCAACCGATGCTGATCTTGGCTGCCGGATTATTGTTGGCGCTTTCAACGGGTGGACCGTTTCTGCTACGTTCTCTCGGCATCAACCTGCCCGTTGTCTATATCGGGCTTCATCTATCCTTCCTGTTTTGCGGATTGTTGCTTCGTCTTACCGTCATTGAGAAAGAAAGGGGCACCTTATCGGCGGCTCTGGTGCTGATTATTGTACAAATGGGCATCATTGTCTCAATTGGAGACTTTTCCCTCGCTCGAAACGACACGTTTTTCATCGTGGGAAAATTGCCTGTCATTGCATCTTATCTTGCTGCTTATTCCGTCTTTCTTCTGTCACTTTGGACGATGAGACCGCAATCCAAGCTTTTATCCTCGACCGGTGAGATAAGTTATTCGATCTATCTGTTTCACGTTCCGGTCTGCTGGACGATCTACCTGTTCCTGCCGCCGACAGGCGCTATAAGCGATCTTATCACAATGGCATTGTGCGTGATTGCATCCTTCGTGGTTTCGATCTTAACATATCGCTATGTGGAAAAGCCGATGATCGCCGTTGGTCGAAGGATTTCAGGGCAAATCCATCGCCCCTTGCAACCAGCAGCAAGCTGACGGCTTTTACATAAGGTCGTAAAAGCCGTTCGCTGTTTTCTATTTCTTCTTCATAGCTTCCAGCAATGCTGCGCCGAAGCCGCCGGTCGATGGCTGCTCCTGTTTGCGTTGCGGTGTGAAGTTCTTGGCGGGCCGTTGATCTCGGCCTGCATTCCCGCGTGGGGCAGGGGCTTCGCCTCCGTCCTTTCTCATCGTCAGGCCGATGCGCTTGCGAGGCACATCCACTTCCGTCACGCGCACCTTCACCACATCACCAGCCTTGACTACTTCATGCGGGTCTTTGACGAAACGGTCCGCAAGCTGCGAAACATGGACAAGTCCGTCCTGATGCACGCCGATATCAACGAATGCACCGAAGGCCGCAACATTGGTCACGGTGCCTTCAAGCAACATGCCGGGCTTCAGGTCCTTGATGTCATCAATGCCATCGGCAAAGGTCGCAGTCTTGAACTCCGGACGCGGATCGCGGCCCGGCTTGTCAAGTTCGGCAATGATGTCACGCACGGTCGGCAGACCGAAACGCTCATCGACAAAAAGACGCGGATCAAGTGCCTTCAGCGCTGCGCTGTCGCCCATGAGGCTGCGCACATCGCGACCGCAAGCGGCGACGATTTTCTTGGCGACGCCATAGGCTTCCGGGTGAACGGAGGAGGCATCGAGCGGCTCTGTGCCGTTGGAAATGCGCAGGAAGCCCGCGCATTGCTCGAAAGCGCGGTTGCCGAGCCGTGCGACTTTCAAAAGCTCCTTGCGGTTCTTGAAGGCTCCGGCTTCATCGCGGTGCGCCACGATTGCTTCGGCGAGCGACTTTCCCAGACCCGAAACACGCGCCAGCAGTGAAGCGGAAGCCGTATTGAGATCGACGCCGACCGCGTTCACGGCGTCTTCGACCACTGCATCGAGCGAACGCGCCAGGCGGGATTGATCGACATCGTGCTGGTACTGGCCGACGCCGATGGATTTTGGCTCGATCTTAACGAGCTCGGCCAGCGGGTCCTGCAGACGCCGCGCAATGGAAACTGCGCCGCGCAGCGACACGTCGAGCTGCGGGAATTCGGCGGCTGCGGTTTCGGATGCTGAATAGACCGAAGCGCCTGCTTCCGACACGATGACTTTTAGCGGTTTTGGTGCCGGCATGTCGGAAAGCATGTCGATGACAAGCCGTTCGGTTTCGCGGCTGCCGGTGCCGTTGCCAATGGCGATCAATTCGACCTTATGCTTGCGGATCAGGCTTGCAAGTTCGGCTTGTGTGCCGCTCACGTCGTTCTTTGGCGGAAAAGGGTAGACCGTCGTCGTGTCGAGCAACTTGCCCGTACCATCGACCACCGCTACCTTGACCCCGGTGCGGATGCCCGGATCAAGCCCCATCGTGGCGCGCGAACCAGCAGGCGCTGCGAGCAGCAGATCCTTGAGGTTGCGGGCGAAGACATTGATGGCTTCTTCTTCGGCACGCTCGCGCAGGTCGCGCATCAGATCGAGCGAGAGCGACAGCGAAAGTTTCACGCGCCATGCCCAGCCTGCAACTTCCATCAGCCAGCGGTCGCCGGGAAGCGTTCCGCCGATATTATAGGCGGCGGCGATCTTGCGTTCGACCGGCTTCACAGGCGAGGTATCGTCGGCGTCGATCTCGATGTCGAGCGACAGGAAATCCTCGTTGCGGCCGCGCAACATGGCGAGGGCCCGGTGGCCCGCAACATTTGCCCAACGTTCGGAATGGTCGAAATAGTCGGAGAACTTCGCGCCAGCGGCCTCTTTGCCTTCGACAACCCGGGAGCGGAGAACTGCGCGTTCCTTGAGATAGTTGCGCAGATTGCCGATCAGCTCGGCGTTTTCCGCAAAGCCTTCGGCAATGATGTCGCGTGCGCCATCGAGCGCTGCCTTTACGTCGGGAACATCGGCGGTGATGTATTGCGCCGCGATTTCGACAGGCACAAGCTTGCGGTCCGTCAGAATGGCCTCGGCAAGCGGACCGAGGCCACGCTCACGGGCGATTTCCGCCTTGGTGCGGCGCTTCGGCTTATAGGGCAGATAAAGATCTTCAAGCTCGGCCTTGGTTGCGACGCCTGCGATCTTCAGCTCCAGCTCAGGCGTCAGTTTTCCCTGACCGCCAATCGATTCCAGGATCGAAGCGCGACGGGCTTCCAGTTCGCGCAGATAGGCGAGGCGTTCGGAAAGCTGGCGCAACTGCGTATCGTCAAGGCCGCCGGTGACTTCCTTACGGTAGCGGGCGACGAAAGGCACGGTCGCGCCTTCGTCCAGCAGGCCGATGGCGGCGAGCGCCTGATCCGGCTTTGCGTTGATTTCCGCCGCGATGATCCCGGCAATGCGCTTGGTAATATCGGCCATGTAACTTCCATTTCTTAATAGTCACGCCGAACATAGTCGGATGCCGGTTCGGCGCAATCAAGGTAGTATCGATGTTCCACAGGAAAGGCGTCAGCGTTCGTGTTCACGGCGATGTGAACTGCCTGCACCTTTTTAAATCGGATTTTAACAATACTTATATCGGGTAATGACGATACGCATTGGAAGATCAGCGAGGTGACTGCGATGTCGGATGTTCAGCCTATACCTCTGGACGAGATATTAAAAGCGCTCGCCAATCCTGTGCGTCTCGACATTTTGAGCTGGCTCAAGGAGCCGGAGAATCATTTCTCCGGCCAGCACATGCCTCTGGAGATGGGCGTGTGCGCGGGCCAGTTCGAACGGTGCGGCCTCTCCCAGTCGTCCGTTTCCGCCCATTTGTCCGTATTGACCAAAGCGGGGCTGATAACGCCCCACCGCGTCGGGCAATGGACTTTCTACAAGCGCGACGAGGAGGCGATAGCCGCCTTCGTCAAAGCCCTCTCCGATCTTTAATCCATCCTGAAACCGACCTCTCCCACTTGCCCAATCTTTCCCATTTGAAGGAAATGTATCCATGGCTTCATTGTTCGATCCCGTTACCGTAGGCGATCTCAAGCTCGCAAACCGCATCGTCATGGCCCCCCTGACGCGCAATCGTTCGCCGCGCGCCGTGCCAAACGACCTCAACGTCACCTATTACGAACAGCGCGCGAGTGCCGGCCTCATCATCACCGAGGCAACGCCGATCAGCCATCAGGGACAGGGCTATGCCGATGTTCCGGGTCTCTATTCCGCTGAACAGCTCGCTGGCTGGAAGCGCGTGACCGACGCCGTGCATAGCGCAGGCGGCAAGATCGTCGTGCAGATGTGGCATGTGGGACGCATTTCACACACCACCTTGCAGCCGAATGGTGGCCAGCCGGTCGCGCCTTCCGCGATCACGGCCAAGTCGAAGACCTATCTCGTTCAACCGGACGGCACGGGCGGCTTCGCGCCGACCTCCGAACCGCGTGCCCTGGACAAGAGCGAACTGCCGGAAATCGTCGCCACCTACGGCAAGGCTGCAAGGGATGCGATTGAAGTGGCGGGGTTCGATGGCGTGGAAATCCATGCCGCCAACGGTTACCTGATCGACCAGTTCCTCCGTTCGGGCAGCAATCATCGTACCGATGAATATGGCGGCTCGATCGAAAATCGCGCCCGTTTCCTGTTTGAAGTCGTCGACGCCGTGACGAAGGCGGCCGGTGCAGGCAAAGTCGGTATCCGTCTTTCGCCGGTCACGCCAGCCAATGATGCCTCCGATCCCGATCCGCAGCCGCTGTTCGATTATGTGGTCGAGAAACTGGCGGGATACGGTCTGGCCTATATCCATATCATTGAAGGCGCGACGGGTGGTCCACGCGATTTCCAGCAGGGGCCGCAGCCCTTCGATTATGCGCGTCTCAAGCAGGTCTATCGCGATGCGGGCGGCAAGGCGGCGTGGATGGTCAATAATGGTTACGACCGCGCGCTTGCCGAAGAGGAAGTCGAAAGCGGTCGCGCTGACGTCGTGGCTTTCGGCAAGCCCTTCATTGCCAATCCGGACCTCGTGCGTCGCCTTAAGGACAATGCGCCGCTGAACGAACTCGACCAGCAGCATATGTATGGCGGTGGCGCCAAGGGTTATACGGATTATCCCGTGCTTGCCTGATCACGAGAATACAAAACCCGGCGAAAATGCCGGGTTTTTGTTATCAAAGCCTTGCACGTGTCGAGCGCGGTGTGGCCAGCAGCAGATTGGTTTCGCTGGCCTTGATGCCCGGCACCAGCCTGATGCGGCGCAGGACAGCGTCGAAATCGGTGAGCGTGGCAGCACCCAGTTCCACCACCAGGTCGAAGCGGCCATTGGTGGTATGGATTGCCGATATTTCCGAAAAGCCGCCAAGCGCCTTGACCACACGGTCGGCCACATGGCCTTCGATTTCGATCATCATGATGCCGCGCACCGGCAGATCGACGGCATCAGAGCGCAGGATTACGGTATAGCCGATGATATCGCCGGAATTTTCCAGCCGCTCCATGCGAGCCCGGACAGTTGCCCGCGAAACACCGAGATCGATAGCAATATCAGAAATGCTGCGTCGCCCGTTATGGCGCAAAAGCGTAATCAGCTTTTCATCCAGATCGTCCATGCTTTCTCCATTTTGAAAAGCCAAACCGACATTCTGATAAACCAAACCGATAAAATTGCCAATCCGGTTGCTTCACATCGCCAAGCGTAGATGGTGAATCATGATCTGGATATTCAGAAGGACTCCACTTTATGCATTGCAAGATTCTGGGACTGCCCGTTCAGGAAGGTACCGGCCGCGTGGGCTGCAATATGGGGCCCGATTCCTATCGTGCCGCGGGCATTGCTTCGGCTATCGAGGAACTCGGCCACGAGTTTACCGATCTCGGCAATCTCGCACCGGCTGTCCAGCGCCCGCTGGAGCATCCGAACCCAGCGATCAAGGCATTGCCCCATGCCGTTGCCTGGATCGAGGCAATCAGCGAAGCCGCCTATCGCGAGAGTGCGGATGGTTTCCCGATCTTCCTGGGTGGTGATCACCTTCTTGCCGCCGGCACCGTTCCGGGCATTGCGCGTCGTGCGGCTGAGAAGGGACGCAAGCAGTTTGTGCTCTGGCTCGATGCCCACACGGATTTTCACACGCTGGAAACGACAACCAGCGGCAATCTCCACGGGACGCCGGTCGCCTATTACACCGGCCAGAAAGGTTTTGAAGGCTATTTCCCGAAGCTCGCCGCACCGGTTGACCCTGCCAATGTCTGCATGCTCGGCATTCGCAGCGTCGACCCGGCGGAACGGGAAGCAATCAAGAAAACCGAAGTCGCCGTCTATGATATGCGCCTGATCGATGAGCACGGCGTTGCGGCCTTGCTGCGCCGCTTCCTTGAGCGCGTGAAAGCCGAAGACGGCCTTCTTCATGTCAGTCTCGACGTCGATTTTCTCGACCCGTCCATCGCGCCTGCCGTCGGCACCACGGTCCCGGGCGGCGCAACCTTCCGCGAAGCGCATCTCATCATGGAAATGCTGCACGACAGCGGACTGGTGACGAGCCTTGATCTCGTTGAACTCAATCCCTTTCTCGATGAACGCGGACGTACCGCCACCGTCATGGTGGACCTGATGGCGAGCCTGCTTGGCCGCAGTGTCATGGACCGCCCGACGATTAGTTATTGAAACATGCTCAAGGAGCAATGATGACCCAACCCAACCTCAATATCGTCCCCTTCGTCAGCGTCGATCATATGATGAAGCTGGTGCTGTCCGTCGGCGTGGAAACCTTCCTCAAGGAACTTGCCGACTATGTCGAAGAAGATTTCCGTCGCTGGGAAAACTTCGACAAGACGCCGCGCGTGGCGTCGCATTCGAAGGAAGGCGTGATTGAGCTGATGCCGACGAGCGATGGTACGCTTTACGGCTTCAAATATGTGAACGGCCATCCGAAAAACACGCGTGAAGGTCTCCAGACGGTCACCGCCTTCGGCGTGCTGGCCGATGTGGGCAGCGGCTATCCGATGCTGCTGACCGAAATGACCATCCTGACCGCGCTGCGCACTGCTGCGACTTCGGCGGTTGCTGCAAAGCATCTGGCGCGTGAGAACTCGCGCACGATGGCCATTATCGGCAATGGCGCGCAGAGCGAATTCCAGGCTCTGGCATTCAAGGCGCTGCTCGGCGTCGACAAGCTTCGTCTTTACGATCTCGATCCGGAAGCCACCGCCAAGTGCATTCGCAACCTGCGGGGTGCCGGTTTCGACATCGTCGCCTGCAAGACGATTGAAGAGGTTGTCGAAGGTGCGGATATCATCACCACTGTCACCGCCGACAAGGCCAATGCGACGATCCTGACCGACAACATGGTCGGCGCTGGCGTGCACATCAATGCGGTTGGCGGCGATTGCCCCGGCAAGACGGAACTGCACGGCGATATCCTGCGCCGTTCCGACATCTTTGTCGAATATCCGCCGCAGACCCGCATTGAAGGCGAAATCCAGCAATTGCCGGAAGATTATCCGGTCAATGAGCTTTGGGAAGTCATCACCGGCAAGATCACCGGTCGCAAGGATGCACGACAGATCACGCTGTTCGACTCCGTAGGTTTCGCCACGGAAGATTTTTCGGCATTGCGCTATGTGCGCGACAAGCTGAAGGATACCGGCCTCTATGAGCAGCTGGACCTGCTTGCAGACCCCGACGAGCCGCGCGATCTCTACGGCATGCTGCTGCGCCACGAGAAACTGCTGGAAGGCGAAAAGACCAAGCCTGCGGCCTGATCTTCTCCTTTCTAGGAGCGATTTTACTCAGCTTCACCTGTTGCAACCCTGCCGCGCTCGACGTGCGGCGGGGTTATGTTTTTTCAATCAGTGCGATAAATCCTTGTGCCGGGCACGATTTCCATTATTGCAGAGGGTACTTCTGAGATTGGGGATGCATCGGGCATGGATGACAGGGTGGAAAACGCAACATCCTTCAGGCAATCGGCAAATACCAACCGGTCTGCCGCCAGCCCTCTCATCTTCAGCGATACGCTCGGGCTTTATCAGCGGCCCATTGGTGAAGCTCTGGATACGGTCGTCTTGTTTGCAAGCCCCTGGGGGCTGGAAGACCTCTGCACGACGCGGAAGTTCTGGCGCATCATCGCCGACAGGCTTGCAGCGCGGGGCATAGGTTCCTTCCGTTTCGACTGGCCGGGAACCGGCGACGGGCGCGACGACATCGATTTTTCCAAAGGTTTGGGTCTCTGGCGCGATACGCTGGTCGAGGCCGCCCGGAAAGCGCGCGCCCTGTCGGGGGCAAGCCGTGTCGTTATCATCGGACAAAGCCTCGGAGGAGCCGTTGCTGCCGAAACGGCATCGCAGATCGACGGCGCCACGGCCCTGGCGCTTCTGGCACCGGTTATCTCCGGGCGGTTCTACACGCGTGAACTGGCAGTCTGGTCGAGCATGGTCGATGCCGATCTCGGACTGACGGACGAGCAGAGGATCAGGAACGGTGTTTCCATCGCCTCCCTGACGATGCAGCCGGAAGTAGCCGCCGATGTGAAGAAGATCAATCTCCTGTCGCTGGAAGCAAAACCTGCGCCCCGGTGCCTGTTATTGGCGCGAACGGATCGCCCCAACGATGCAGAACTGGCGGCCCATCTGGAAAAGCTTGGCAGCGACGTCACGGTTGAGGCCTTCGCCGATTACGACAAACTGATTTCCAACCCCGTCATCTCGCGCCTGCCGCTGGAGGTAGCTGGCCGGCTTGTCGATTGGGTGGCCGGGCTGGCAGGTTCCACGCCTGCACAAAATAAGCCGGACGAAAGCGCTCTTGGCGGCACATTACGGGGCGACGGTTTTATCGAAACGCCTGTTTCTTTCGGTTCCGAAAACCGGCTTTCAGGTGTTCTCTGTGCCCCTTCTGGCGAACGGCAGGGCAGGACGGTCATGTTCCTTTCGTCATCCTACGACCGTCGCGTTGGATGGGGACGCACGACCGTCGATATGGCGCGCAAGCTCGCGCGGGAAGGCGTCGCTTCGCTGCGCTTTGATATTGCAAATGCGGGCGACAGCCCACCGAACCCCGGCATGCCGGAACAGGTGCTTTACACCCACGGCCCCGAGGCCGATGTTGCAGAAGCTCTCGACTATCTCGAGGCGCTCGGCTGGGGGCGTCCGGTTGTTGCCGGGCGATGCAGCGGCGCGTTCCTAGGATTTAACACGGCCCTCAAGGACGAGCGCATTTCCGGCGCGGTTCTGGTCAATCCCGTTACCTTCTACTGGGCGCCGGGACGCTCGATCGACGAGGCTCTTCGCGAAGGCAATCGCACGCTGGAGGATTACGGCAGCCGTGCCTTGCGCGCCGAAACGTTCCAGCGCCTGCTCCGTGGCGAACTGGATATCCGCGCCATACTGCGCAACCTCACACGCGGGGTGGCCGGGCGCATTCGCGGCCTGGCACGCAAGCTTTTGCGCAGCCGCACAGCGGAAGGGCGGGCGGTCTACTCGGCTTTTGACGAACTGAAACAGCGTGAGGTGCCGCTGGCGCTGGTCTATGCCGAAAAGGACCCCGGGCGCGAGCATTTCAATTTCTATTTCGATCAGGCAGGCAGCGGCGTGCAAGGCTTCGACAATGTGTCGGTCGCCATCATTCCCGATGCCGATCACAATCTGACACCGGAACATTCACGCAAGATCTATATCGACGCGATCCGTTCCCTGGCCCTGAAATAGTCAGAACCAGACGATCCGGGACGAACCAGCGATACGAATTTCGCCAGACGGTTTTTCCGGTGTTTCGTTGCGCGGGATAAGCGTGACGCGTTTCGTCCCGTTGGGGGCGAGGTGAAACCAGTTGTCGGCAGGGCGCCAGTCGCCCGCATCGATGCTGACGGATTGGGCCAGAACCGGTGTTTTGAGATCAAGGAACCAGTTCCCGTTCTCTTCCACAATAACGGCTTCGATGGCGGCGTCGTGAAAGGCTTTTGTCCGTCCGAGCGGAAAGTGAAACGCCTCGGCGATGGTAATATCATTACGTTTCAGTCGCGCCACCGTCACGTCATGCGCCGGAGGGCCGAAACGATAGGCGTAAGCGACATCGAAGAAGGCGCCGAACAGATCAGTTGCCGGAATGGTGATCGCTGAACGACCTCCTATCGAAAGATCGCGGCGACCGGAAACCACCGGCTGCGAACCAGCGCGCAGGCAAGCTAATTCAAGCGAAAGATCAGCGGATTCTGCCTGTTCGTTCAGAACATGAATCGCAAGGCCGTTGACGCCTTCGTCGGTCAAGGCAAGCTGTTGCGGACGGAAGGCACGCTTGAGGCCGTGCCAGGACGGCTTGGGTTCGCCGGTTGCATCGATCATGCCCCACCCGGCACCGGGCCTAAGGTCCTGAAACATCCAGACAAGCCCGCCGAAACAGGTGCTTCCCGGACGTCTCCATTCGGCAAAAGTCGCTTCCATCACTTCCGCCGTGACCGCACGGGAAAGGTGGAGATACTGTTCCACATCCTCGCGTCGCAGCCGCGCGGGATCGTAACCGTATAACATCTCCAGATAGCTATCCCGCGCATCCTCGAAATCCCAGGATACGCCACGATCGCGTGGCACGCATGCTTTCCAGCGCGGATCGTGCACAGGCGGCACATCAAGATGGGATTTCAGCGTGCGTGCTTCCGGCACGTTGGCGAAGGCCAGACATTCGGTTGCAAAGCGCACTTCCGCCCGGCGCGCATCGTCCAGCGGGCGGCAATAGGCGCTGACGCCGTAATAATGGCTGACGCCTTCATTGCTGATGAAGGGCAGGGCGCCATCGCAGGGCGAATTCGGCACATAGGGAATGTCGGGGCAAATCTTGCCTGCGATAGCCGGCAGGATTTCCTCGGTAAGCGGGCCTTTCCATGTCGTCTCCGGCAGGCCCATCATAGCGCCCTGCTGGTAGATTTCGCTGCCGCCGCAAAGCACGGTCAGCGATGGCGCCTGTCGGATGGCAGCAAGAAGCTGCGACGCTTCTGCCTGCACCTTCGTGACAAATGCCTCGTCTTTCACCGGATAATCGAAATTGGCGAACATGAAGTCCTGCCACACCATGATGCCAAGCTCATCGCAAAGCGCGTAGAAATCGGGCGTCTCATAGGCGGTGATGCCGCTTAACCGCAGCATGTTCATGCCCGCTTCCTGCGCGAGCCTCAGCCACGGTTGGTAATCGCTGCGTGTGCCGGGAAGGCGGACGATATCCGCAGAACTCCATACGGCACCGCGACAGAAAACCTTTTCGCCGTTCAGCTTGAGTGCAAATCCCTTACCGTCCGGCCCGCGGTCGACCTCGATCCGGCGAAAGCCCGTGCGCCCGAGCAGGCGCATTTCGCCGTCGAGCGAAAGTTCAACATCGTGACGTGCCGGCTTACCATGCGTATGCGGCCACCATGGTTCAACATTGGGGAGCGTCAGCTTCGCAGTCCACTCGCCGCTGGTCTGGCGCTCGCAAATGGCCTGTTGCCCAGCGCAATGGAGGACCAGCGTTCCGGCGCTGCCGCTATAAATAAAACTGACTTCAAGTTCTCCATTGCCGCTTTCGGTCAATCTTGCGCGGATGGTGATGCCTGAAATGGCTTCGGTATGGGCGCGGCTGATTGTGACGGGACGCCATGGTCCCACCGCTTGGACTTCCGGACACCAGCCCGGCATATAGCCGAGCGCGGTCGTGCGGATGAGGCGCAAACCTTGCGTGTTCATCAGCTGCGTGCGCCAGCGGGCACGCGGGCCTTTTTGATTGAGACGGCGCGCGAGCGCGCGAAAACACAGCGCAAGTTCGTCCTTGCCGGTCAGCGTGACGGACAGATCATGTTTGAGAAACATGCTGTCGGTTTGCAGCAGCAGTTCGCCGTTGAGAAAGACATCGCAGATCGTGGCAAGCCCGCCCAAATGCAGCATGGCAGGGCCGGCTGCCTCGTCTAGGTCGAGGAAATACCAGGCATCCTGATTGTCGAGCGGGAGGGGGTTGTTTCGGTCGAAGCGCCCCGCTTTTTCCAGAGCTTCCGCCACCGTGCCGGGTACCGGTGCGTCCTTGATCACCTCACCGGACCTGGCGTCATGCGGCGTTTGCGCCGCATCTGGACCGGTGAGAACGAGCCGCCAGCCGGTCGAGAGCGGGCAGGTCGTCGGATTGAATTCAAGCAGCATCGCGACCGAGTTCCGTTGCAAGCGCTGCCATCAGCCGATCCCAGGCATCTGCTGCCGGTTGAAGCGTTCCGCCCAGTGCGTCGAACTTCTTGCGCATGACGGCACGGGCAAGCTGGAACTGAACCGCCTTTGCCGTTTCCGCAATCTGCAGGGCATCTGCGGACGCCGTTGCAAAGCGCTTGCCTTGTCCGAGCCACTCAAGATGGCTTGCCGCAAGTTCGAAATTGGCGCCGAGCTGGCGCAGCGTGTTGAACGCATATTTGTGGAAGAAGCCGAACGGGCGTTCCGCGATTGCTTCCACCTGAGCGGGGAACACGCTTGCAAAGGCACGGATCGGGTTTTCCTTCGGCCTGCGCGCAAAATGGCGCGGCAGAAGGATTGCAGCCACGCGTCGCTGATGGGCTTCGTCCGGCACGTGCTTCGGAAACTTGGCGAATTCCGTATAGGGCAGGAAGGGCAGGTCGGCATCCGTCAGTTGACGCTGGAAAACGCCATCGAAATCCTCGCCTTCGAGATGGTAGAAACCGCCATTGTGGAAATAATCGAGCTGGCGGTTTTCAACATCCATGCGGTTGATGGCGATGGTGGTCTTGCCATGTTCAGTACGATAGCTGACACCATGCGTATCCGGCATGAAATAGCTGTCCATTTCGACCATGCAGAGACGTCCGCGCGCGATCTGCTCGGCGACATGGCTTTCCACACGGTCGAAAATTGCAAGCTCCGTCGCCCGCACGCCGTAAAGGGCTTCGAGGTCTTCCAGCGGCACCTTGAAGAAGGTGAACTGGTCGCCCTCGAAATCCTGCGTCAGCGTGAAGCCGAGCATGGCTTCCGGGGCGATGCCCAATGTTGCCAGCACTTCGATCCACAGATCGACATAGCAGTTGGTTTCCGGCCAGATACGCGTCTGGGCATGCAAGGCGTGCGGCGTGTAACGGTCGGGCGCGATGTTCGGAAAAACAGCCTGCATGAGTGCGATCAGCCCCACAATTCCTTGCGTATGTTTTCCGGCCAGATTTCGACATCCAGACCGTGGTGATGGAAGAGCGCCAGTGCGATGCGTTCCAGCCCGAAGCCGACACATGCCGTGTGGGCCACCGAACCGTCGTCGAGTGAGAGACCCCACTTCACGCCAAACTGATCCTGATGATAGTTGAAGCTCATGCAGGCGGTCGGCTTTTCCACGCTGGTGATTGGGATGAGCAGTTCGAATTTCAGGTTCTGGTCGCGCTGGTTGTTTACCAGCATCTTGCCTGCACGGCCAAAGAACGGGTCGTTGGCGACGTCGATTTCAACCGGCAGCCCGACCTTCTTCATCATCTCCGTGCCACGATCGATCCAGAGCTGGCGGAACGCCATCACATCGGCTTCAGTGCCCATGCGCACATATTCGCGCATGCGGAAAAGCTGCTGACGGGCAGGGTCCACCGATGGCTCGTGACGGAAGCAATAGGATTGCAGGTCGTAAAGCCCGCCGCCCTGCGGCAGCGGCCCGCGCCTGGCGACGGTCGGATAAAGTGGATAGCAGGCTGCTGGCGTCAGAACGATGTCCGTTGCCTTCTGTTCCGTCGTCCAGTCCTTGCCTTCATCCATGCATTTGATGAGGTTGACGTGGTCAAGCTCGCAGCCGCAGAAGCTGTGCACGGTGCCAGCCAGTTGCGGGAAGCTTTTCATATAGCCGCTTTTTTCGAAGAAAGCGCGGTTCATGCCGGGCGGGAAGCGGATTGCCTCGGCGCCGTCATCGCCTCCGGTACGGTCGATCAGGCGTTCAAATGCCTGGATGACATCTTCGAACTGGCCGGAGCGTCCGTAAAGACCTTCCACGCCGGTGTCGATCAGGAGACCGGAATCGAAAAGCCGGTCGAGAAATGATCTCTGAGCATCCATGGAGGTTATCCCAAAAGGCTGGTGTTCTGTTTGTGGATGAGCAGCATGGTGGCGGTATTGCCGAGGATGCGCTCGTTTGAAATCATCAGCTGCGCGGAATGCGCGTCACGCAGATGGCGTCCGAGGCTGAAGGGCGTATCGTTCTTGTAGCCCATGATGCCGCAGACCAGCATGGCGTGATTGATGATCTGCAAGATCATCTGCGAAGCGGCAATCTTGAGATTGTTCATCGCAATCGCAAAACCCATCGAGGCCAGCTTGTCGGGATGATGCCTGGCTTCGCGATAGGTCTTCAGGCAGGCAACAATTTCGGATTTGAGCATCTGCAGCATGTTGGAGGCTTCGGCGACACGCAATGCACCCGGCTGCGGCGCGCCCGGATTGCGCTTTGCGGCGGCGCGCACGAATGCCTGCGCCCGGTTGACCGCGTCGACAGCGATACCGTACCAGAGCGAACTCCACAGCGTATGCGATTGCGCCAGCATGGACTGCGCTGCGATTTCCGCGAAAGGATGCGGCAGGATCTGCACCTTGTCGGCCTCGCCACGGAACACAAACCCTTCCGAGCAGGTGCCACGCATGCCGAGCGTGTCCCAGTCATGCGTCTTTTCAAGCGTGTACTGGTCTTTCAGAAACACCGTCATCACCTGATCCGACGATGCGGCATCCTTATGGGAGCGCGATGTGATCAGGATGGCATCCGCATAGGTGCCGTAGGAAATGACGGTGGCGTTCTTTTCCAGACGACACTTGTCCCTTTCGACTTCGATAGCGCAGATCGAATTGCGCAGATCGCCGCCAATGCCGCCTTCGGTGGTAGCCGAAGCAAGCAGCAGCTGATCCTTTGCGATTTTGCGCATGAAGTCCCGATGCCATTCGACCGTCTGGCCGTGTTCCACCAGGCTTGAAAGCTTGATGTGATGCATCGCGAAGATCATCGCGCTCGATGCGCAGGACTGACCGAGAATGCAGCACAATTCCGCAATCTGGTCGATTTCCGCGCTTTCGCCGCCCAGTTCGCTCGGCACCTGAATGCCAAGCAAGCCCTCGGCCTTCATCGCATCGATTGCTTCACGCGGGAAGCGGCCTTCCTTATCGACGCTATCGGAAAATTTACCCGCTATGGCCGCTACGCGGCCTGCGCGCTCTGAAAGACTGTTTCCCGCCCCGGCATTCATTATGCGGCCTCTTTGTCCTTGAGAATCTGGGTGATCGTCTGTTCGATGGCCTTGATGCTCGCGAAAGACTTGCGGTTCAGATACTGATCCGGAAATTCGATATCGAACTTGTCTTCCAGACCGAGCATGAGCTGAACCGAGGCAAAGGAGGACAGGCCTGCGCTGTAAAGATCGGCATCATCGGCAATGTCCGTCACCGGTCCCGGCAGACCGCCGACCTTGGCCAAAAGTTCGCGAATGGATTCATTCATAATCTAACTCCCTGCTTATTCGCTCAAGTCGAAGGTTCGCGTCTGGGTTGATGCGACGGCACGATCTCTCAAGCCTCTCGAAAAGCTGCGGCAACTGTTCGAAATTCTGTCTCTTTATGCAAGTGATATGTTGCGAATGTTAGCAACATCGCAAACACATCAGTATGCGTCCGGCTTTTTCTGCTCCCGCAAGCCTTTATTTTCTGTTGACGCAGAGGCATTGCGGCCCGCCTGTTCTGAAGACGTGCTTATATAGTTAAATATTCAATGACAAGATATGTGGCATTGCCCGCAAGAGTTGCGTGCTCTTTTAGTTAAAAAGGACGGCCCGAATGCCGCGGCGCGGCGATCTGTCCCGTATTTGTAGCGATTGCCATTTCAAAACTGTCGGCAATTCGGCGAGCCCTGTCGATGAAGATGATTGCAGTTTCCGGCGGAAAGATTTCGCGCGTAGTCTTCTCGAAAAGGTCGAGCCAGCGGTCGAAATGTTCGTTCCTCAGTCCCAGTTTCAGATGCGGGGCCATGGGGCGGCCATCGTAATTGCCGGTCTTGAGGATGACCGACGACCAGAACGCGGCGATCTGCGCGATGTGGTGATCCCAATCATCGACCGCATCGGCAAAGATCGGCCCGATAACTGCATCTTCGCGCGCGCGTCCATAGAACGTCGTCACCAGTCTTTCGATTGAAGCCGGGTCGATGGATGGGTGAGGCTGATTGATGAGAACGGTCATGTCGCCTGTTGATATCTTTTCGCCGGGAAAACGGGCTCTGGCGCGGATATAGTCGCTGCACCGGCCACAATCCAGTGAAGTGTTGCCGCATGGGCATCAACTTCCCGTTGGCGAAGCAGTTGCGACGATCTAATAGTACGATGGTTGAACACGGTTGAAGGAGGAATGAATGCGGGTGTTTCTGTTTGCGGGTCTGTTGACCCTTGCCACCGGCGGAGTGGGCTTTGCGGCTTCGTGCGAACAGAATTTCAAATCCGATGGCGTTCCGCTGGTAACATCCGTGAGCTATCGCTCGACACAGAGCTTTACCGGCGTGAAGTCTTCGGCCGCCTTGCAGCGTCTGGCGCAAGCCATTGCCGCTGAAGGGTTTTCGGGTATCAAGGTGAACAAGCAACTCGCTTCTATCGAGGCTTTTCAGGAAACGACAGGATCGGGCCGGATCCAGACCTTGCGCGTCACTGCCCGGGCGCAGGGCAAGAGCACGCGTGTCGATGCGATCTTCACCATTCAGGCGGGACAGGCGACGAGCAAGTCAGTCGTACGCGAAGGACTTTGCCGCATCATTGCTTCTGCTGCCAATTGAGTTTGTCGTTCGATGGTCGGGTTTCGAACGATGTGTTCCAAGCGCAAAACCCACGGTTAACCGGTGACGCCGCCAAACTCGGATTATCGCTGGAGAAAGAGAATGGTAGCGGAGGTACGCTACAGCCTATAACACACACGAGAAATCGTTGGTTTAAAGATGGTAGTGGTCGACGATTACAGCCTTTACCCACCAATGGCAACTACAGGCTTTTAAGGCCGATCAAGCCGCTATTGCCTACTGGGTCAGTGCCATTTGTAATTACTGCGATGTTCGTCCATGCTGCCTAACAGCTAGGGCCGCATTCGATAGCGATGACCAGTTGTTTACTTCAAGCCTGCTAGAAGTAGCCCTTCGGAACAAGGGTACGGCATATGGCGATAATCATTCCTAAGAAGAAGGGCACGGCTTCTAACAAGACCGAAACCCACCCGGAAACACCCGATATCTGTCTACATAAGCCGCAACCCGCGTTCACCGCACACAGCCCCCAATATCCCGAACCTTTTATCGATAAGATCAGTATCGTCGTGACGCCCGATAAAAGCCGGGGACACATGATGTATCAGGAACTATTTACGACCCTGGACCAGAAAACTGAATTTCTGGATGCCTCGAAGCCGAAAGGCGGATATCAACTTGCCAAGCGCCTTGTCCTTCAGTCTGTAGATCAACTCAAACGATATCCACTGATACAGTTCCGGTATCTGAAAGACCACAAGCTCATCGAACGGTTCCGGCTTGAATTCGTACCTGTCGATCTCGGATCGAATGGGATGGAAGAACTGCATATTGTTATGGGGGGCTTAATTGAGGATGGGTGGGACTATGTACGTAAATACGGTAAAGTAACCCGGATCGATATCAGCATCGATATCCCTAATGTCTCGATGGAAAGCTTTCTTCTCCTCTCGCATCAGAGCGTCAGTTCTCGGACATGGAGTATGGACGGACGGTTAGAGACCATCGTTCACGGGAAGAAAAAGGGCAATCAGACGATTGTTTATGACCGGGGAGCCAAACGAAAGGCGCATGGCCAGTCGGCTGAAGGCAAGCAAGGGACACGGGTTGAAAGACGACTGATCAAGCTTCCAATGGTAACGGTTGCTGGACTCGTACAGCTAGAAAATCCGTTTGCCAAACTAGCGCTATTGGAGAAACTGCCAACGATACCGCCCGCAAGCGCGAAAAGCGCTTCGCAAAAGGGGCAGTGGCAGATGTTCTGCGATAGCGTACAGGTGCGCCAGTTAAGCAATGCCCTAACGCTACTTTCGGCGGAGAAGCGAGCCGAGTACCGCAAGCATATCAAACAGAATTCAGCCCCATGGTGGGATCCAGATGCAATGTGGGGAAAGTGGAGCTCGGTCCTTGAACAGATGCGATTTACGGGCAAGCTGCCTGGAGACTGAGTAACGTCGACATGAATGAAGCCTCTGTTTCCAAATTGCACCGCTGGCAACAAGACTAGGTGACAACTTGAGGTACCGGTGATTTTAAGTTCCAGATAACCCAATCAACAGGTTCCGGGCTATGAATAAATCTGAAATCAAAGTCATGCCAAAACCGCAGGGGCGTATACAGCGCGCGGTTCTTACAGCGTTACAGCAACATGATCAGTTGACGACGGCACAGCTTGCTGTACTCGCGTATGGCCATGATGGTGAATTCGAAAATCATCACGTCATTCGTGCTATTCGTGGATTGATGAGGCGGGGCTACAAATTCACGAACGAGCGCAGGGGGCGGGTCAACGCGTCCGGTTACGTTTATGTCTGGAGTCTCGCCTGATATCTCCCGACCTTTCGTCGGTAACCCCGGTGGTTTCAGGAGTTGGAGGTCAGCACTACTTCCTCCGCCATAAGCCGCCAACACGATTTCAAAGGCCGGGGATATTATCTCCAAATCGATATCGAAATACTCTCCAGTGGGCATCCATGCCGGTTTTATGAAGTGCCGCCAGTAACAGCCTGCGACCACCACGCGGGCAGGTTGATAACGAAGAGCCGATTTCGGGAACCGGAGACAGATATCGTGTCCGGCAACCGTCTGGTGACAGTTGTCAGGACACGGCTGCTTCGTAGCGCTTCATTACCGTTTAAGTATCTGTCCAAAAAGCCATAAACTGAAAATTATGTAATAATCACTTGGCTTTAGGTCGCCTCAAGTTACCGTTTTCCTTGGATAAAACGTCAAGGAGGACGCTATGATCAAAACCACAAACGACCCCTACTGGGATGAATCCGTTCTTTACGACCCGCAGGCATGGAATACTGTCTCCCGCCTGGACGCATGGGTGGGGTCAAGTTTAATGCAAAAGTCGATCCGACGTTGCGATACACCGTTTGCCGCCGTGACCGGTCTGCGTTATCACCAGCTTCGCGGCGCAGCAGTTTGGTCCCGGCTGATGTTGATCGCTGTCGAGGATATTGGCATCGCCTCGCCACCGACGCTGGCACACGTCGCGAATATGGCCCGACTGGCCCGCAGACACGAAGTGGGCGATAATATTCTGAGAGCCGTCGCCAGCGTGGCTGAAATCCTCGCCGGTGCGCCAAAAGACAGATCTGCTGATTACCTAATATCCGCCGCTGTTGCTCATCCCGCTTTCGAGAACGAGCGCTGTTTCGTGGGAAAAGCTTCAGCCGACCAGCGTATCGCCATGGCGGTCGATCTTTCGCTCCCGCTGATTACTCGTGGAATTGCAGCATGGTTTGCATCCGGGCGAGACCATACGGGAGAAAGCAGGGTTGGTGAAGGAAATCTGCCCCAACTCATGGAGGCTTTTGTTGGAGCCGGTGTGCCGGATAGTCTCCTAGCAGCTGTCACCTATATCTGCTCGCGAGTCCGTCATCCCATTACCATTATGCTTCCGGTCTTGTGGATGGAGGCTTTTGGAAGCAACGCGTCCGGCTTGCCCCGCGTCACCGATATGGCCTGTCCGGGCTCTCCTTTGATTGGGGGTATGCCAGCCTATGCGCTCGACAAGCACACATCTTCTGGAAAAGCCGCCATCACGCAGTTCGCCGCCGAGAACAATGCCGTTGCTGATGTGCTCAGCCGACGGGTTCCGGATTTCAGGGCAGCGGACGTAGCTGCGATGGGAGCATTCTACACCGATGCAATTCCCATCCGCCCGCAACTCTTCTGGCATGGTACGACTGAACTCGAGAGGCTGGGCCGCGAGGCTGATTTCGCCAAGATAGGCTATCCCATCGAGGCTATTGACGAACTCATCGCTGCGATCGCGGACAACCTCGATCATCTTAACGTTCTTCGGGCTAAGCGATTTTCACGACGGTTTGGAAAGGGAGAAACTTGCGATGCATGACGTTGCCGCCGATCCAGAGAATAATGATATCCATAACCCGATCGCCGCCAAGTGGGTGAACAAGTTTGCAATTAATTGCAAATTGGACAGTTCTAATATCGAGCCGCCAAAAGCCGTCATCGATCTCGTCTCATATTCTATCTCCGAAAGCACTAAACGCGCCTACAGGGCGGATTTGCGGCATTTTGAGGCCACTGGACGGACTATCCCCGCGTCGCCCGCCAACGTTGCTACGTATCTGGCTGAAATGGCAGGTCACTTCGCCGTCGCCACCATCGAGCGGCGGCTGGCATCCTTGGCGAAGGCGCATCGCTCATTAGGACATGGCAATCCCTGCGAAGCCGAACTCGTCAGATCGACCATGCGTGGTATCCGGCGGAGCTTTGGGACGAAACAGCGTCAGGCGGTTGCGATCCTGCGCGATGATTTGTTCGCGATGCTCGACAGGCTCGGTGACCAGCGCCGGAAAGATATCCGGGACCGCGCACTACTTCTGATCGGTTTCGCAACCGCCATGCGCCGCTCTGAACTGGCATCGCTTGACATTGAAGATATCGAATTCACCGCAAAAGGCATGATAGTGACATTGCGTCGGTCGAAGACGGATCAGGAAGGACAGGGGCGCAGGATAGCTGTGCCATTTGGACGAACCCGGTACTGCCCTGTGACAGCGCTCAAGGCATGGCTCACTGTTCTCAATCGCTCATCTGGTCCGATGTTCGTTCGCATCAACAAGCATAGGCAAATTCTGGATCGGCGCATTTCAGGTGAAGCTGTGAGCCTTGTCGTCAAGACGAGGATAGCCAAGGCGGGGTATGATCCAAAGTCGTTTTCCGGCCATTCGCTTCGCGCAGGCTTCGCCACATCGGCGGCGGAGGCTGGGGCTTCGAGCTTCAAGATCAGGCAGACGACCGGACACAGGACAGAGACCAGCCTGTCGCGCTATATCCGAGATGTCGACCTCTTCGCCGATGCCGCAATCTCCCGTTTGCTGTAACCGGGTTATCGCTTCTGGTTGAGGGCGGCGTCGAACACGCCCTTGATCCACAGAAGCTCTTTCTCGTCGAGCCCTGCAAGGCGCACTTTCAACTCCAAAAGCGCCGAGCTGGGTCGCTCCTTCGTCGGAATATCGGGCGAAAAGAACGCAGCAGGGTCGACATCGAGAGACCGAGCCAGACGTTCGATGACAGGAAACCGCGCCCCCGATGTGCCGGTTTCGATCTTGGTGACCATATCGACGCTGATGCCTGCGGCTTCTGCAAGTTGCCCTTGCGTCAGACCCGCCTTGCGTCGATGTGCAGCCAGCAACTGACCGAACCGTTTTCGCAGATCATCCATGGCCACACTCCTTTGAGGAGTGTGTAGGCCCAAGGTTCATTGAACATCAGCGCAATCAGTTGCAATTTCATCTAAATCAGTAAAACACTTGCAACTTACGGTAAATCAGTTACGGGTTTTGGGAGGCTGGAAATCTCGAGGTGAGTCGCCGTACAGCTGGATGGGTATATTGGGGGACATCATATGCAGCGCAGAATTTATCACTGAAGCGGCCCGTGCAAGCGCTGACGACCATTGCATTCGCGATATCATTGTCGGCTTGTGTTTCGGTCGATCCTCTCCAGCCGTCACCAGCGGGTTTTGACGCTATCGAATTTACCAGAACGACGGTGGTCCGAGACCATGCGAGGTATACGCAAAAAGAGCGATTAGATGGAAACTGAAAATCAAAAGCCTAAATTGGTTCCCCGTTGGAGCTACGGGAAAATTCTCATCATCTATACTCTGATTGCACCCGTATTCATTGGAGGCTTGATGTTGACGGGTTTTGTCCATCGTTCTGTTTCGTCGTATCTTTCAACAACCTTCACGCCGAAGCCAAAAGACGGCGTGCAATGCTTTTCCTCGTGGGATGGCTCAGTTTCTGCGCTCGTTGATGCTGTAAAGTCCAGTATGAATGACCCTGAAAGTTTCCAGCATGTCCGAACGGGCTACAATTCCCGCAGTGGACAGTTTATGTCTATTGCGATGGAATTTCGCGGCAGGAATGGCTTTGGTGCATTGATACTCGATAAGGCTGTCGCTGATCTGAACAAGGAAACCTGTGCGGTGAGCAATATTCGTACCAGACGGTAAGGTTTTGGCGTTGGGCTATCGCATTGTCAGGATGATCATTGCGACAATGCCCGGCTGTTTTTCACAAAATGCATAATGCTCGGCGTTAACTCTGGATGCAAAGGCAATGTGCGATCCTTGTATGTTGCAAACGGCTGTCCCTCCACATCCCGCTTCAGCACATGAGTTGCATTGTTCAGATTTTTCCGTATGCCCTGCGGCATGGCGGCAACGAGAAGGTCAGCGTCCCGGGGTTTGACCTGAATATCAGCAGTCCCTTGCACAATGAGGACAGGTCCGGTCCAATGGGTAGCGACCTTCGCGGGATCGTAAGAAAAAAGGTCAATCATGTACCGTTGTAGCCCTTCTGAAAATAGCGGCTGCAATGCTGCAGGGAGAGATTTAGGGTCGCTCTTCCGCCCCGCCTCCAGCTCCTTCACGATCATTTCGACATCGGAAACAACGGAAGCATTTGCAGGATTGGCATGAACCTGCTCAATCAACAACCGCCCTACAGGACGCCCTGGAGTCGCCAAAAGAATTAAGCCGCATAAATTTTGAGGATGGTTTTCAGCGGCAACAAGTGCAACAAGCCCACCTTCAGAGTGACCCGCGATCCAAACGCAGGGCGAAAGCTCAGAAGCTCGCTTGACCCATGTTACGGCATCATTGGCGTAGGCCTCAATTGTCACATCGTTTGGGTCCTCGATGGCCGCTTGGCTCCGGTAAAAGGTAAGCGCTGTTCTATTCGCACGTTGACCAAGCGCAGTGGGGCGTAACGATGCCTTTCCACTTGGACGTGGTGGCAACAATGCACCGATAGTGGACTTCAGGCTTCTCTATACATCTCCACCTTGGTTAGACAGGTCACGCTATCCCGAAAAAAGGTTGCGGTGTGCGCGCCGCCTGTTTTATCCTGAGGTGCTGGCAAGGAGAATCATATGCCCAGCAACCTTCCTAAAACACATGAGAGTTTCCTGAATCAGGTCTGCGACGCGGTCGCAGTCGACGAACGGCTTAACGCACTTCTGATCGGCGGGTCGTACATTCACGGCGGGTTCGACGAGAATTCCGACCTAGACTTCGTCATCGTCGTCAATGACGAAGATTATGAGGACGTCATGGCCACGCGCTTGGCTTTCGCGAAGACCCTTCCTGGTCTTGTCAGCGCTTTCACCGGCGAGCATGTCGGGGAGCCGCGTCTTCTGATCTGCCTCTATGGTCCCCCGCTCCTGCATGTCGATCTGAAATTTATCCTGGCATCTGATCTCGACCGCCAAATCGAGCGACGGGCGATTTTGTTCGCCCGGAAGCCGGCCGAGATGGCGGCCCGTGTTCAAGCCGGAGAGGTCGAGTGGCCCAACCATTCATCGGACTGGTTTGAAGCACGGGCCTGGATATGGCTGCATTATGCGGCCACCAAGCTTGCCCGTGGCGAACTCTACGAGGCAATAGGGATGCTTGCATTCTACCGGGAACAGGTTCTCGGTCCGCTACTTTACCGCCGTGCAGGCAAAAACCAGCGGGGTGTCAGACGCCTCGAGACGCTGGCATTGGACGAACAGGGAATGCTTGCCGCAACCGTGGCCACGAATGACGCTGCCTCCGTGAAAAGAGCGATAGAGGCATGCATTGCCATATATATGGACCTGAGAGCCGATGACCCGCCGTCACTGCCGACAGAAGCAATGCCTAAACTGCTGCGCGACTTTATCGATAAGGTAAACTCCACCGGCGAGGTTCGCACCCGATGACCCAGGCAGCGACGGGCACGTCTCGACGTTTGTCTCTCGTGTCACTCCTGGTGCGCGACTACGACGAGGCGATCTCCTACTATGTCGGCAAGCTCGGCTTTCGACTTCTGGAGGACACGAGGTTATCAAGTGAAAAGCGGTGGGTCGTCGTCGGCCCTGGAGGCGGTCAGGCATCCCTGCTCCTCGCCAAGGCCGTTGGCGAACAGACCGACGCTATCGGGCGACAGGCGGGCGGCAGGGTGTTCCTTTTCCTGGAAACGGATGACTTTGCCCGTGATCATGCTCGCTACTTGGAGGCGGGTGTCACTTTCCGCGAACAGCCAAGAGTGGAGGCTTACGGTAAGGTTGCCGTATTCGAGGACTTATACGGCAACCCGTGGGACCTGATCGAACCAACTATGTCCTACGCCTTTTGATTCCAAAGTGAGCTGACAGCTTATCGGCTGTCAGCTCGCTTCGGGTCTGCTCCGTCATGAGTAACTCCACGGCATCAGCACATCGATTCGGCTCTGCTTGTGGCCGCTGACGATGGCGGTCAGCGTAGCAGTCAGATAGGCAAACGGATCAACCGAATTGAGTTTGCAGGTCTCGATGAGGGAGGCGATGGTCGCCCAGTTCTCCGCTCCCGCGTCATGTCCGGCAAAGAGAGAATTCTTACGGTTCAGAGCTATCGGGCGGATGGTTCGCTCGATGCTGTTGTTGTCGATCTCGACGCGACCATCGGTCAGGAAAACACAAAGCCCATCCCAGTATTTGGCGATATAAGCGAGTGCTTCGCCGAGCGGCGACTTGCCAGAGACGCGGGCACGATGATGCGTCAGCCAGGTCCGCATGTCGGCGACCAATGGCGCTGACCGTGCCTGCCTTCCGGCCAAGCGGGCGTCGGCGTCGCGACCGCGCAACGCTGCTTCGATGCGATAGAGGTCGCCGATCCGCTTCACGCCTTCCTCGGCAATTGGTGCCGAGCCGGTGCGGGTGATCTCGACCAGCCTGCGCCGTGCGTGAGCCCAACAATAGGCGAGCTGGATGTCGGGCCCGGCGCGTCCCGGTGCGAGCAAGCGGTTATAACCCGCGTAACCATCCACCTGAAGGACGCCTGTGAACCCTTGCAATATCCGTTCGGCATGCTGGCCACTGCGACCCGGAGCATAGGTGAAGGCGACGCCTGGCGGAGCACCTCCACCCCACGGTCGGTCATCGCGAGCCAGCGCCCAGAAGTATCCGGTTTTGGTTTTGCGAGAGCCGGGATCGAGGACCGGCGCACGGGTCTCGTCCATGAACAGCTTGGTGGACCGCTTCAGGTCGGTGATCAGAGCGTCGAAGACCGGGCGAAGCTCGAATGCTGCCCGGCCGACCCAGTCGGCGAGCGTGGAGCGGTCGAGATCAACGCCCTGGCGACTCATGATCTGGGCCTGTCGGTAAAGCGGCATGTGATCGGCATATTTGGAGACCAGCACATGCGCGATGGTCGCCTCCGTTGGCAACCCGGCGTGGATCAATCTTGCAGGCGCTGGAGCCTGGGCAACGCCGTCGGTGCAGGTACGGCACGCATACTTGGGACGACGAGTAACGATGACGCGGAACTGCGCCGGGATGACATCCAGCCGCTCGGAGGCGTCCTCGCCGATGCAATGCAGACCGCCGCCGCAGGCGCAGATCAGGCTTTCCGGTTCGATGATCTCCTCAACGCGAAGAAGATGGGCGGGCAGAGAGCCGCGATTGGCGGCACGGAGTTTAGGCTGCGGCTTCCCAGAGGCGCTATCGGCTTCATCTTCGGCATGGATGGCCGCAATAGCGGTTTCCAGGTCCTCCAATGCGAGGTCGAATTGCTCGGGATTGGCCTTCTCGGATTTGCGGCCGAAGGCGGCCAGCTTGAATGCGGCAACCAGCTTCTCCAGCCGCTCGATCCGGTCATCCTTGCGAAGTTCACGCGCTTGCGCCGCGATCAGCATCGCCTTCAGCGCAGCAACATCATCGGGAAGATCGGCGGCGTCTAACATGATCGAAGTCTATCAAAATCAGCGTCGCTTCGCCGTTGGAATTTACCGCCCGAGTCATAGTGCCGCATCTATTCGATGGTGTCCGGCGGTCTCGCCTCTACGGAACGGACGCGACGCCAATCAAGGCCTGCAAACAACGCTTCGAATTGGGCATGGCCCAGCGTCATCAAGCCGTCCTTGATACCCGGCCAGGTGAAGGTGTGTTCCTCCAGCCGCTTGTAGGCCATCACCAGACCGCTGCCATCCCAGTAGATCAGCTTCAATCGATCCGCTTTCCGGGACCGAAACACGAAGACCGTCCCTGTGAACGGGTCCTTGTGCAGTTCGTTCTTGACCAGCGCCGCCAGACCATTATGGCCCTTGCGGAAATCTACCGGCTTTGTCGCCACCATGATCCGGACGCGGTTCGATGGAAAGATCATGACGGGACCGCGCAGGCACGCGCGACAGCGGCGATGCGCTCGGCAGACGCACCTTCTTCCAGCCGAATGATGACGGACCCGACGATGATCTCGGGACGGCTGGTCTTTTTGATCGGCGGTTCCGAAACAGGTGCAGCAACTATGACCGCTGCGAACTCCACCGCATCCCCAGGTGCAGGCAAAACCAACTTGCCCTGCCGCGCCATCGTTCGCCAGGTGGAGAGGTGGTTCGGCTTCAGGCCATGTCGCTCTGCGACTTCATTTACCAGCGCTCCGGGCCGAAGACTTTCCGAAACGATTTGTGCTTTAACGTCATCCGGCCAGTGCCGGTGAAACTCACGTCCAGACTTCCTGGTCGTGAGAACCTCCAATGTACTCTCCATGGAGAAACTCCCGTTGCTCGTCCATGGATAGGCGATCACAGATCAGGTCCGTAAGGACAACGTGGGAGCGGAACACCGGTTACGGTAAAAGCCACGCTTGTCGATACGAATTGATGAAATACCGACCTTCTCTAATTCTTCGGCTAGCATTTTGTAGGTGTCGGCCTGTAAGCCCACCTGTAGTGAATTTCCGTCACGATCCGTTGGACCCGATCCTGGAATAATGACGACGATGTTGTCAGCGTTCGCAACATTGATCAATTCGCCAACCAAAGCGCCTTGTGGTCCATCAATTTGAACTGGTTCAGACATGGCAGCGGTAGGGAAGATGCAAGCGAAAACGAGGGGGCGTAGAATTCTGAGCGGAGACAGCATGACAGTCATTCTGTGACAAACCCATTGACATGCCAAGTGCCAAGCCGTCTCAATTTGTATAACTACCTCTTATCACGACCTACGCGAATGGCCTATTCCATTATGTTTGGCTTGGCGATTGGATCAATGAGAGACGCAGTCATCCCTACAATATATAGTTCAGAGCGAAGTGACCGGAACTGAGACGTTATTCCATTTTCCTTTGCCATTATCTGCGGGAATATGAGGAGCAATATCAGCTACTCTACGCACATGCAGCGCAGGCTTATCTTTGCTCATGTCCCAAATATGAAATATATAAGCATCACTGGACTTTTCAGCTTTATTCCATTCATTTCTGGTCAGGATGAATCGAAGCGGCGACACGGACGTCGATTTTACCTCGATCAGCCGAGTTTGAATTCCTGTGTGTCCATGATCATAAGACAGAACATCGTAACCAGCGTAATTATCATCGAAACCCGGCCATTCAGGCTGTTTGTCAATGCCCATGGCTTTGAGCCGTTCACGCTCGTGATCAAGTGTTAGTATCTCCGCAAACCGGCCCTGTTCCATCTTTTCCTGATCACTTCTGAGGCGTGCGTAACCGGACACTATATCCCACCAAACCACCACATGGTGCGGCGTGGGGTCGTCCAAGAGTCCCGCGGCTGCAAAAACGTCTTGATCGTTAGGGTCGAGTGTTTGAACGAATCGTCTGCGACCGCTGCGCATGGCTTTCGACCAGATCGGTTGGTGCTTGAGTAGTACTGCCTTGATACAACTTTGATAAAACGCATGTCCATCCAACGGACAATCGGTTTCAACCAAGGAAGAAAGATGAACTGACGCCTCCATGTCTAGCGTATGAGCATCAGCCTCGACCTTTTCAATGAGGCGAAGAAGGTCGGCTGTGCTCAAAGCAGGATGTTGAGCCATATACCGCCGCAGCAAGCGTAGTCCTTCAAAGCATGGTAGAGAAAAAACACGCTCAGTAGAGAAGAGGATAGTCATTCATCCTCCAGCGGAACATCAGCCGCATTGCCCTCCAATTCGGCGATCAGATCAATAATATCTTGCATCTCGATATCGTAATCGATGGGATCAGCGGCTTCTTCTTCGTCGAAAGCAATTTCGTGCAAATCAGGGTCATCGAGTAGCATCTGCATATTACGAATTTTGTCGACAAGTCTGCGGCTAACAGACATATCAATACTGCCAATTACTGGCGGGGCTTTGGATCTGTAAATATGAATATGGGTTTCCTGGTCCGGTGGGAGCCCTAGGCGATGGATCCGGTCAATCGATTGTAGATAGTGCGTAGAAACGTAGCTCCGGTCGGCGTAAATAGCGTTGTGACATACAGTATGTAAACTTATGCCTTCCCCAGCAGCCGCCGGGTTCGCAATCAGAACAAAGCAACTCGAGTCTTCGTGAAAGCGCCGAATTCGCCCTTCTCGACTATCGGGATCAGATACCAAGCCGGAAGGCACCCCGCCGTGGATGTATACCGGGTTCAAATCTGCAAGGGAGGAAGCGAAACTGTGGATGGTATCAGTGAATATCGTCCAGATAACGGACTTCTGTCCCTGACGAGCCAGCGTATAAGCGTGATCCATTACTGCACGCATTTTGGAAGAATGGCCTTCTTCTAGCACGAGATCAACGATGCCGGAATTAATCACCGTATCGTCATTGCCCATCGCGCTAAGCGCAAGAACGGGATTTACAGAAAGCTGTAAAAGCCGCATGACAGATCTGCGGGCCTTTAGAAATTGGGCGCTATCTATACCGTGTGAGACTTGTTTTGAATAGTTTCGAAGAAACTCGTTTCGAACCATTGAATAAAGGGCAAGTTGACCATCATCCATCGTGACGTCAATAAAATGTCGTTTAGCTTTCGGAAGGCCAAGCTCCTGTTTTGTTGTACGAACATACAGATTTCCGAGGACTTCACGGGGTGATTTTCCATGAGATATTTCGAGGCCGTATCCATGTCCTGGCCAAAGAAAGTCAAGTTGAGATTCAATATCTGAGGCCGCTTGAGGCATGGGAGTTCCCGTGAGAATATCGCGCCGGACCGGATCATCGGCGATGCGCAGGAAAAATGCCCCGCGCTGTGAATTCCAGCCTGCCTTCATGCGGTGGGCTTCATCTAAAACCAAGTGCGTCTCAGTGGTAGCAAAATGCGTGCTTAACAGACCTTGTTGTCGTATCGCCATATCATATGAAATGACAAATCGGGTCGCACCGGAGCGAAGGGCTTTTCGGGTTTGTTCCTCCGTGCCATTCAAAAGAGTGAAGGGCTCAGCTGCGTCATCCGGCGCGGCTTCGTCCATGCATTCACCCACAATATCTTGCCACGCTTGGAAAGCTGCTTTGGGAGCTACGACAATGAAATGCTGGCCGGACTTTCTTGTGAGCAAATGCAAGGCAAATGTCACTGTGGTCTTTCCCGCGCCGGGCACCGAAAAATTTGCCCCGTTGCTCAAAGAAAGCAGGTGCGACAAATCACGAACCTGAAACGGCTTCAACGCTCGCTTAGTGAATCCCTGCGCTTTCAGACGCTCTTCAATTTCTCGAGGCGTTAATGCTATTTTGAGGTCAGTACGTTGGGCGCGAGTTTTCTTGAGCTGAGCCGAGAAGATGTTGATCTTTTCCGCAGCATTCCCTTCTGGTCTGAAGCGAAAGTTCATATCTATCTGATTTGCTTTGCTGCCAAGCTCCCTGATCACGCCAAGCGTGTCGGGCCAAGAGAGAGTTATTTCACCGCCAGAAATGGTGTGATCAAGCTTCTTGGTTCGTATCGCCAGCTTTAGGCGCGCCCAGATTGAGGTCTCCAGCCTGTCAGGCATTACAGCGAACGTACCACTGTGATCCACATTATAGCGAACGGCTACGGCAGTGGGCTCATCGTTCACGAACACTTACTCCTAATCTTCCGCCCGAACGTTAGCGCGCCCGATCTCCTGCCGTTTAGCGACAGCTCGCTCGATTCTGTCAAGCGAATTACGGATGGTCTCAATTTGCTTGAGCATAGCTGGAAGTGTTTTTGCTCCCGCATAGCTGACATCGACGCCCGTGATTTTTGAGTTGATCTGTGACAAAGCTCGCAGTGCCGCCTGCTCGTTCTTCTGGCCTTTATCTAGCTCTAACACCGTTTCACAAGCATCAATTAGCGTCTCGATAACGTCGTCTTTCGACGTCTCGTCACGCAATGCTTCGATAATGGCGGTATAATCCTTGGTTGTATCGTCCGCGTCGATGTCAACCGCAAAATCGTCATCGTCGACGTGAGTACTTTGACTATCGATCAAGTCCAGTTGTTCTTCTAAAATCTCGAGTACTTTTGGCGCCAATTTACCGAAGGCAGCGTTCAGACGATACAAACGACCAGTTATCTTATTGCGGTTCTCATAAATAGACCAAGCAATAGCACGGCTTGCATTCTGGAGATTGGCATCTTTCCTTGCGATGTTTTTTGGCAAATCGCCGAAAATTTGTTGGCCTTCTTGTACGAGATCATACTCACCGGGCTTTTCAAGCCATTCGCTTAGATAAAGGTCAGCTTCGTCAAGAGCTTGAAGCACGTTCTCGATATCGACTCTGCTCCGACGGAGTCGATCCGCTACTTCTTTCGTCGACCTACCTTTATCCACCTGCCTTCTAATTAAGCGCGCGTCCCCTATCCAGTCGTAATCCAGCTTTGTCTGAGGACGGGCTTGAAGATCAGCTTCGATGTCGTCGATTTCATCACGTGAAATATCTGAGGGTAGAACAGCGCATCGAACGTTCGTAAAACGTTCGTCGACAGCACCATCATTTTTACGCATAAGCTCGCGCATTGCACTGAGGCGGCGGTTGCCATTAACCACTATTCCCGAACTGCTGATCAAAATGGGTTCACGCTGGCCATCCTGATCTAGTACATTAATGATGGGTGTTACAGAGCCGGATCCTTGCTTAGCCAGCTTTATAAGAATTTCATGTTGGGACTGCTGCACGGTCGTGAGTTCTTGACCTTTCGCAAAATAGTCCTTGTCCAGACCTTCTCTCGCAATCTCCGTTTGCTGAGCGCTGAAAGTGCGGCAATTTTCCATTCTATAAAGTGGGACAGCAATGGGAAGAGAAATAACTTTGGGAGTAAACGTGCCGCTCCTGAAATCGAAGATGGTCTCGCCAAATTCGGACGATGCAGCTAACCGCTTTTCGATCATGGCCTCGCGTTCTGACCGTGGTGTTATCTTGATGACGTAGGTCATGATCCCTTTTTTCACTCAAAAGCGATAACGAGTATCGGCACTGTAATAACTCGATCGAAAAGCTGAAGCTCGTTGATAACGCGCTCAGCATTGGCGATATTATCGCCGATTAGGTTAGCCGCTCGCTTCGTGGGCAGAGCCAGTGCGGCGGCTTCAATACGCTGACTCTGAAAAAGATACTGCATTTTCAGCAGATCATAAGGGGCACGGCTCATGTTGCCGGTCTGCAACTGGAATGCTAGATCACCCTTCTGGCCAAAAACCTTGAGTTTATGACTCTGATCGAGATCAACGTTCAGCGCCCAACCTTCGTTCAGCAACTCTGTCTCAACATGTTCGCGAATTTCGGAAGTGCACCGCGGCTCAACTTTGATCGCCGGGGCTTCGAACACGTCTGTTAACCATTCCTTAAGTTCGCGCCGATCCCATTCCGCGCCAGCACTGTGATGATCGTCGTAAGTATAAGCGAGCTTCATGAATCTCTACTTCGCATCAGGGTCATAGACCGGCTTATTCATAGGACGCGTTCGCAATGTGCCGGCTCTAAGTTGATGAACACGATCCCAAGCAATATCGATATATCCCTGATCCAGATCGCAGCCAAAAGCATTTCGATTGTGTTTCAAAGCAGCAATAGCCGAAGATCCCACGCCAAGATATGGATCGAGCACATTCTCGCCTTCGTTTGTCAGGGCCAAAACAAGCCGTTCGACCAAGCCAACTGGAAACTGGCAAGGATGATCCGTTTTTTCAACGTGATTGGATTTGACGTTTGGAATATCCCAGACATCAGAGGGATTTTTCCCAAGGGGGTTGCTCGACAGCTCACCCTTGTTCGGTCCCTTAAAATGCTTCTTGTTTGGATACTTTGATGGTACCCGGATAGGATCTAGATTGAAAGTGTGGTCATCGGATTTCGTAAACCAGAGAATGGTTTCGTGCCGACCCGAAAACCTCCTTTGGCAATGCAATCCGTGGCCAAATGTCCAAACAATACGGTTGCGGAGCTGAAGACCATGATTCTTGAAAAGGGGATAGAGTATGATATCGAGCGGAAAAATCTCGCCACTATCGACATGGTTGCCTACCTGCCAGCAAATCGAACCAGTAGGAGAGAGAAGACGGACCGCTTCGGCAATACAGGCTGCTTGATCCTCTACGTATTTCTCTTGCGATCTACGTTTTTCGTATGGCTTGCCGATATTGTAGGGAGGGGACGTCACAACGAGACTCATTGACTCGTCCGGCAGACGGCGCATAAATTTAAGATTGTCTTCGCAGGATATCGTCGCTTGCGCATCTCTTTTCAGACGGAGAACCTTACCTGCGTCTTGCAGGTCGTGTCTGTTGTAAGCGTGAGCCGTTTCCCGTGCCATATGTCTTTCTCAGTTCAAATAACTCATAGCCGATTCGACGCAGGAATATAGCAAGGAATATTTACAAACCGTCCTCAAAATCCAAAATCGCAATTTAGGGTGCAACAGCTCATTTATCTATGAAATTGTTCACGTAGCGCTGAGGAAGTACTCCCTCGCAACCTATTGAAATTCTCGTGGTGGGAAAAGAGAAAACGTTCTTTGCTGCTTCAAGCTTCAAGTTAATTTAGGACGCTTTTCTGAGAAAAGAGCGGCGTAACATTATTCATATGACAGTTTGCTTTTCATATTTTTCAGAAGCTTTAACGACGTTGAGCTTTGGTCTGCATTCCCTTTCGGTGATAGAATTTCCATAATCTCGTCAATTCTGCTCTCCAGTTTATCTAGGCGCTTCTCTATTGTATCGTGTCGCGGGCCCCGCCGAACGGAGGCGGCATCCGGAATGTAATCCGGGAACGAGGCTTCTAGCCGGGACACAATTTCCCCATTTAGCGAGCGATTACTTTCAAGAGCCGCTGCTTCGATCTGTCGTTTAAGAGCTACGGGGAGGCGCAGCTTCATTTGAGCATCTTCCATCATGAACCATTTATGCCCCGCAATGGTCTTGACTGCAATATGAACCATTATTACCCTGTAATGGTTCATAATTGGAGTTAGGGTAATGACGGAAACTACAACGATCAGTGTGCGTTTACCGCCAGCCGAAGGTGCTTGGCTTGCTCTTCGTAAGAAGGAGAACCGTAGCAGCGTAAATGTCGAGATTGTTAACGCGATCCGTAGCGCTATGGCCGCAGATCCGCTTACGATAGCCATCCACGAATGCACTGTTCCCGGCGATGTGTTCTATACAGTGTCGCTTGGCAGGCACGGGGACGATTTTCATGAAGGTCATGACCGTGCTGGTGCATTCGCTGCAGCCTGTGCAAAAGCCAAAGAGCTTGGTTTGTCTCGCGCGGCCATACGCTTCTTCGTGGAGGATTTTACGATGGGAGCGCGCAATGTCTAACCGTGCAGCTGTATACGCCCGCTTCTCGACCGATCTCCAGAGCGAACGATCCACAGACGACCAGATTACCCTTTGCCGCACCTACGCAGATCGCGAAGGCTATCAGGTGGTCGCCGCATACGAGGACAAGGCCAAGTCAGGGGCCTCGATATTTGGACGTGACGGTCTTCAGCAACTGCTTGCGGACGCGGCCAATCAGAAGTTCGACGTCATTATCGTCGAAGCCATCGACCGTCTGGCCCGCGATATGGAAGACCTTGCCGGCATGCACAAGCGCATGTCGTTTCTTGGCATCAAGATACTCGCTGTACACGAGGGTGAGGCGAACACCGTCCTGGTCGGACTCCGGGGTCTCGTCAGCCAGCTGTTCCGTGAAGACAACGCTCACAAAGTGCGTCGTGGACTATCCGGTCGCGTTAAGCAGGGCCTGTCAGCAGGCGGCAAGGCATACGGCTACCGCCCCGACCCGCTCAAAAAGGGCGAACTGATCATCGACCATGATGAAGCGGCGATCGTGCAGCGCATCTTCCGCGAGTATGCCAGTGGCAAGTCGCCGCGTGCAATAGCGAGAGACCTGAACAGGGACAAGATTGTTCCACCACGTGGAAGAACTTGGTCAGCCTCGACCCTGAATGGCAGCGCCAGCCGACACAACGGGCTCCTTCGCAATCCGATCTACGACGGGACGCTGATTTGGAACCGTGTCCGCATGGTCAAGGACCCGAATACCGGCAAGCGCGTATCCCGGATCAATCCGAAGGATCAGTGGGAGGTCGTCGAGAAGCCAGAGCTTCGCATCGTCGACAAAATGATGTTCGCTAAGGTGCAGGCCCGCAAAGAGGAGACGGCACACGAGCCGCACTTCTACAGGCAGCGCCGGCCAAAGCACCTGTTCTCGGGACTGCTCAAGTGCGGGTGCTGTGGATCAGGCATGGTGACGACGGGGACCGACAAGAGCGGACGCAAGCGTATTCGCTGCAGCGGTTTCTCCCAGAGAGGCATCTGCGAAAAGCCGCGGACCTATTATCTGAATGTCGTCGAGGACCTGATCCTAGATACCCTGCGAAACGAGCTTCAGCATCCAGAGGTCATTTCTGCCTATGTGCAGGAGTACCACGCCGAACGTAAGCGTCTAGAGCTGCAGCGCACGAAATCAAGGGCGCAACTGGAGCAGCGGCTCGCAGCCGTGGAAGCAGAGGCGAAGCGTATCCTCGATATCGTCGTCAAGACGGACGCGCCTCCGGATTTCGCTCTAAGCCGATTGCAGGAACTGTCGGCAGAGAAGAAGCGGATCAACGCAGACATAGCGGAAACACCAGAAGCCGAGAAAATCGTGTCGCTGCATCCGACTGCTCTCGCCTTCTATGAGAAGCAGCTCCAGCGCTTGGGTTGCTATATCGGGGATACGATTGCCGAAGGTGATCTGGAGGCCGCTCAGGCTATACGAGATATTGTCTCGAAGATCGTGATCATTCACGGGGAAAATGAGGGTAGGGGCCGGTTCGAGAAATCCGACTTTACCGTAGAAATCCATGGAGACCTGACGAGGCTGCTTGGGCCGGAGACTGAGGAAGTCGTCGTCATTGGTATAAGTGGTAGCGGAGGAGGGATTCGAACCCCCGACACAAGGATTATGATTCCTCTGCTCTAACCTACTGAGCTACTCCGCCACGCGTCGCTTTACAGAGACAACTTCATGTTCGCCGTTTCCGGTGGGACAAATCGTTGTTCCTGCAAGGAATGGCGGCGGTATATGTGCGGAATGAAAAGCTGTCAAGCACTCTTCGCATAGCTTTCGTCTTGTTTTCTATCATTTGCACCGATAAGGAACTTGGCATCAGCAAAGGCATGGTTTTATGGCACCTCGTATTGCGGTTTTGGGTTGCGGCTATTGGGGCGGCAATCACATTCGTACCCTGAAGAGCCTCGGTGCCCTTCAGGCAGTTTCCGACGCGAAAGCAGAACAGGCAGAACGCTTCGCGGCGGAGTTCAATGTTCCCAACATTCCCGTCGATGAATTGTTCACGCGTTCAGACATTGACGGCATCGTCCTGGCATTGCCGGCACAGTTCCATTCACAATACGCCATCCAGGCAGTGAAGAACGGCAAGGACGTACTGGTCGAAAAGCCGATCGCGCTCGACATTCCGGCTGCGGAAGCCGAAGTCGAGGCCGCCCGTGAAAACGGTCGCGTGTTCATGGTCGGCCATGTGCTGCGTTTCCACCCGGCTTTCGAGAAACTGCTCGACATGGTGAAAAGCGGCGAGCTTGGCGATATTCGCTATGTGCATTCGCATCGCGTCGGTTTCGGCAAGTTCCACAATACGTTCGATGCATTGTGGGATCTTGCGCCGCACGATCTTTCGATGATCCTGGCTATCACCGGAGAAGAGCCGAGCGCGGTGCGGGGAGAAGGCGTGGCGACGCTCGATCACCTTACCGATATAGCTCATCTTCATCTCGATTTTCCCAATGGCATCCGCGGCCATCTGTTTGCGTCGCGCCTGAATGCCTATCGCGAACGCCGCCTGACGGTCACCGGCACGAAAGGCATGGCGGTGTTCGACGATGGCGAGCCGTGGGATCGCAAGCTTGCGCTCTACAATCATGAAGTCTGGCGGGAAAACGACCAATGGTCTTTCAAATCCGTCGAGCCGGTCTACATCCCGGTTGAAGAAGGCATGCCGCTGACACGTGAATTGCAGCATTTCATGCATTGCATCGAGACGCGCGAAAATCCGCGCACCGACGGCAAGGAAGCAATCAGCGTGCTGCGCATTCTCACGGAAGGTACTGTCAGGCACCCGCAGTAAATGTGGGGCGTGCGGGCCCGGTAACCTGCGTCAAGCGGTGTTACAGGAATCGCAAAACTTTGAACGCTCTGGCCATAGCGGGGCAGGGCGCAAGCGAATAAATAGGTTGCCGAGGATTCGCATATCGACTTGTGCGGGCCAGATATATTGGAGCCAACATGCAGTTTATTGATCTTGGAGCGCAGCGCGCGCGTATCGAAGACCGTCTCAATGCCGCCATTTCCAAGGTTGTTGCGGAAGGCCGTTATATTCTTGGACCGGAAGTAGCCGAGTTTGAAAAGAAGCTTGGCGAATATCTGGGCGTGGAACACGTCATCGCCTGCGCCAATGGCACTGATGCCTTGCAGATGCCTTTGATGGCGCGCGGCATCGGACCGGGCGACGCAGTGTTCGTTCCGTCCTTCACCTTCGCTGCCACGGCGGAAGTTGTTGCACTGGTGGGCGCCGAGCCGGTCTTCATCGACGTGGATGCGCAAAGCTACAATCTGAATGTCGAGCAGCTCGAAGCTGCCATCGCCGCCATCCGCAAGGAAGGCCGCCTGCAGCCAAAGGCGATCATCCCGGTCGATCTGTTCGGCCTGGCTGCCGACTATAACCGCATCAGCGCCATCGCGGATCGCGAAGACCTGTTCGTCATCGAAGACGCTGCGCAGTCGATCGGCGGCAAGCGCGATAACGTCATGTGCGGTGCTTTCGGCCATGTCGGCGCGACGAGCTTCTATCCGGCCAAGCCGCTCGGTTGCTATGGCGACGGCGGCGCGATGTTCACCAACGATGCCGAACTGGCCGACACGCTGCGTTCGGTCCTGTTCCACGGCAAGGGCGAAACCCAGTACGACAACGTTCGTATCGGGCTCAATTCGCGTCTGGATACGATTCAGGCAGCCGTTCTTCTGGAAAAGCTTGCAATCCTCGAAGACGAAATGGAAGCACGTGACCGCATCGCCAAGCGCTACAACGAAGCGCTGAAGGACGTCGTCAAGGTTCCGGCGCTCCCGGCTGGCAATCGCTCGGCATGGGCACAGTATTCCATCGAGAGCGATAACCGCGACGGCCTGAAGGCGCATCTTCAGACGGAAGGCGTTCCTTCGGTCATTTATTATGTGAAGCCGCTGCACCAGCAGACCGCATACAAGCACTATCCGGTTGCGCCGGGCGGCCTTCCAGTTTCGGAAAGCCTGCCGAACCGCATTCTGAGCCTGCCGATGCACCCCTATCTGTCGGAAGCCGACCAGGACAAGATCATCGGCGCCATCCGTGGGTTCCACGGCAAAAAGGCTTGATTTTTCTTGCGTGACTAACGAAAAACCCGGCGAAAGCCGGGTTTTTTATGTTTCAGGCTTGCAAGTTCAATTGCCAGGAAACACCGTATTTATCCTTGATCCAGGCGAAAAGCTTGCTGAAACCATAATTGTCGAGCGGCATCAGCGTCTCGCCGCCTTCCGAAAGCTTCTCGAAAACGCCGGTCAGGCTTTCCTCATCATGAAAGTCGACGAACAGCGATACGGACGGATTGAAATCGAACTGATGCGGGATGGGGCTGTCGATCACGATCAGCCGGTGTTCGGCAAAGGTCACGCGGGCAATCTGCACCTTGCCGGGGCTGCCGCTTGCTTCGTCATAGGTTTTGATCGACTCGATCAGGAAGTCCGGAAAGATCGAACGATATGTTTCCAGCGCCGCGCCTGCACTGCCCTGAAACATGAGATGGGTGCAAACCTGTGTCATGGCGGAAACGTAACACGGCCTCGCTGTTTTCGGCAATCGGGCTGCCAGGGCATTTGCGTCGTGAAATGCCTGAAACCGGTAAGAGCGGTCCTGACCATACCGGGAAAAACAGGAGCCGCTTTAAAGGTTCTTTTTCTTCAACCGCTTGTCGATGCGCGCGGCCACGAAGTGGGCGAGGGCCGGACCTGCCAGAAGCACGATGAAGAAGCGGCTTGTCTGCATCGCAATGATGAAAGGCAGGTCGACATTGCTCGATGCTGCGATGATTGCAACCGTATCCGCGCCACCGGGACTGGTGGCGAGATAGGCTGTCAACGGATCGAGCCCCAGCACATGGCCGAGCGCCATGCCGAAAAGCCCGCAGACGGCGATGAGGAGCAGCGTGGATGTCAGCACCGCCGGAAACGCGCGCGCCGCATGGGCGATGATGGCGCGCGAGAAGCCGAGGCCGATGCGCCAGCCGATGAGCAGATAGCTGACCGCGAGCAGCCATGGCGGCAGGTCGATGGTGATGAAGCCGGTGTCTTGAAGCAACGCGCCCAGTATGAGCGGCACGAGCATGGCGCCGGTCGGAATGCGGAGGAGTTCGCCTAGGAACGCGCCGACGACGATCAGCAGCAGTGTCGGGCCGAGGGTGAACCAATCGACGGGTGGAAACCATGTGATTTCGGCAGGTGCAACGGTTTCCACGCCTGTGCTGAGGCGCAGGACCAGCGAAGCGGCTGTGGCAACCAGCACCACGCGCAGATATTGCATGAAGGCGACGAGGCGGGCATCCGCGCCGTGGGATTCCGCCATCAGTGTCATTGCCGTGGCCGCCCCGGGGGAAGAACCCCATACGGCGGTTGTTCCTGGCAGAATGCGAAACCGCGCCAGCAGATAGCCGATGAAGGTGCTGGCAAAAAGCACGTAGCCCACGGATAGCAGGATGACGGGCAGGTGCTGCCCCATGCTCGTGAAGAACTCGGCAGTGATCGAACGCGCGATGAGGCAGCCGACGACGCCTTGTGCTGCGAGTGACAGCCAGCGGTGGACCCGCAGCGTGCTTTCGCCAGCAGCCATCAGGATTGCGCCAAGCATAGCGCCCAGAAGCATCGCGGCAGGCAGTTGCAGCTTTTCCCCTGCAAAGATCAGGATGGCGGAAAAAACGGCCAGAAGACCCAACTGGGCTGGTCTCGGCAAGGTCTTGACGCTGAATTTTGTGGAGGCCGAATTCGGCCCGGAGGGGGAGGATTTCTGCATTATGTCTTTTCACTACATCCGGCCCGGGAGCGATGCAAACCAAGATTTGCACGGCTTTGCGCAAATCTCCACGCTCCTTCCAGCCAACCGCAAAAGATTTTGGCAATTGTCATATTTGATCGGAAGAAACGGATGGTTCGTCAGCTTCTCCATCGGCAGTGTGAGAGACGGGGCGTGAAGCATGGGCGGCCCTGTCCATGGGGCGTTCACGCCAATTGCCAGTCAATGGAGAAGAAGGGTGATGAAACTAAAATATCTTCCAATGCCGAGCGACGAGGTGCGTGCTTTGCAAGCCGGTGGCAAGGATGCTTATGGCTGTGCGCCGGAGCGAACGGTTTCCGACGGAGACGGCAACCCCTGTCGCCATTGCCTTGACTTCGTACCGAAGGGGGCGAGCATGCTCATTCTCGCCTATCGCCCTTTTCCCGATGTTCAGCCCTATGCTGAAACCGGGCCGGTCTTTTTGTGTGCCGACCCCTGCGAGGCCTGGGCTGGAGAAGGTGTTCCGCCCATTTTGAAATCGAGTAAGGATTATCTGCTGAAAGGCTATACCGAAAGCCACCGCATCAAATACGGAACAGGGAAAGTCGTCGAGCGCGATGATCTGGCAGATTATGCCGCCGACCTGCTGGGTCGCCCGGAAATCAGTTTCGTCGACGTCCGATCTGCGCGCAACAACTGTTTCCAGCTGCGCATCAAGCGTGCAAGCTGAATTGACCGGAGGCCGGTTTGATCGGGGGAACACGAAAACACCGCCTGCGAGGCGGTGTTTTTCATCGTTGGGCAAGGTTGAGAAACGAAACGTCGATCAACCGATCATGGCGCGGCGCTGGTTGACCGGGCGCTCGATCACTTCCCTCGGAGCCTTGCCGCCGTCGCGTTCTTCAAGCGCTTCGGCTTTCGTCAGTTCGGTTTCCGCCGCCGACAATTCGGCTTCGGCCGCTTCCTTCTGGGACATCAGGTCGCGAATCGATACGAAGAGGTTATCGCGCCGCTGGCGAGCCGCCTTGGCGAAGGTCGGATAAGCGAAATGATTAATGTCAGTGATGCCAGCTTTTTTCTCTTCCGATAGAATCTGGGCGTCGAGTTCTCCGGCCATCCGTTCGAACTCGCCGATCATCAGGTCTAGCTGGCCCAGTTGACGGCGTTTTTCCTTCACCTGGAACAGTTTCAGCCTGACTAGGCTTTCACGTGGCTTCATACGCAATACTCCTTGAACACCAACCAGCTTTCATGTGTTGGGGCGTTCCCCCCGACTTTATTAACAGGTGTGAACGAGCAAAACGCACCCGGCCTGCACCCGAATCTCCTTGCGAATTCAAGCCCCTGAAGGGGAAATCATCGCAGCCGTTCTTCCGAAATGGCTCAACAAGCGAAACAAAAAGTTAAGAATTCGCTCGTTTGGTAACCATTCCTTTACCGGCGAAGTTAATCATACGCGTTAGGACTTAAGGCTCGGTAAACCTCGTGTGGTTTTTCGGCAACAGGCGAAAGCTAGAGTCAGATGAATCGCTTAGCGAAGATTCTTAATGCGATGCTTTAGAGTCGTGAGGAAGAGAATGTCTTTATGATTCAGGCGCGTAAGAGAATTTTCTAAACAGGGCAGAAATATGCTTGCCAAGCAGAATCATATTTTGTTAACCATTTGCTGGCACCTTCATGCAAAGGCAACGATAGTTCCGTGTGCTGCCGTGAGGGACATCGGGTCGGCTGCGGAAAGGGGATAAGAGATGCGCGTCCTTTTGATTGAAGACGACAGTGCTATCGCACAGAGCATCGAGTTGATGCTCAAGTCCGAGAGTTTCAATGTCTACACGACCGATCTGGGCGAAGAAGGCATCGATCTCGGCAAGCTATATGATTACGACATCATCCTGCTGGACCTGAACCTGCCGGATATGTCTGGTTATGAAGTTCTTCGCACCTTGCGTCTGTCTAAGGTGAAGACGCCGATCCTTATCCTTTCCGGCATGGCCGGCATCGAGGACAAGGTTCGCGGTCTGGGCTTCGGTGCCGACGACTACATGACCAAGCCGTTCCACAAGGACGAACTGATCGCACGTATTCATGCGATCGTGCGCCGTTCGAAGGGGCATGCGCAGTCGGTCATCACGACGGGCGACCTCGTGGTCAATCTGGATGCGAAGACGGTGGAAGTCGCCGGCCAGCGCGTTCACCTGACCGGCAAGGAATACCAGATGCTGGAGCTTCTTTCGCTCCGCAAGGGCACGACGCTCACCAAGGAAATGTTCCTCAACCATCTTTATGGTGGCATGGACGAGCCGGAACTGAAGATTATCGACGTCTTCATCTGCAAGCTGCGCAAGAAGCTCGATGCTGTTTCCGGTAGCCAGAGCTACATCGAGACGGTCTGGGGTCGCGGTTATGTGCTGCGTGAGCCGGATGCGGAAATGCGCGAAAGCGCCTGATCGGCAACAGGCTTCGAAATGTAAAAAGCTCCGCTTCGGCGGAGCTTTTGCTTTTTGGAGTGACCGTTTGCCCCGGCTTTCAGGCGGACAGAACGCCTGCAAACTGTTCAGTGAGATAGGCGCGGTCGAATGGCTTGAGAATATAGCCGTTGGCGCCTGCGCGCTTCGCCCGCATGATGCGGGTGACGTCGAGTTCATAAAGACAGAGGATAATCCGCAGCTTGTCGCCGCCCGGCATGGCGCGCAGTTCGGTCACGACTTCCAATGCCGTCATGTCCGGCAGGTCGTAGTCGAGCAGCATGACGTCGGGCATGCGCGAAAAACAGGTTTCGAGCGCTTCCCGGCCGGTCGAGGCTTCAGCAAATTCGGCTATGGTTTCGGAAAGGATGCGGCGGGCGACCTTGCGAATGACCGATGAGTCATCCACCAGCAGGCAATAAGCTGCCATTGGTTCATTCGCCATTCAGACCCCCCTTACAGATATGTGATGATCGCCGCGCCTTCGACGACATTCGAGGCAAATCCTCATCGGAAATGCATGTTTGTCTGATAGAGGGTTTTATGATGGTTTGCCAGTGCGAGCGCGGGCTGGTCCCGCGCTCGCAAACGCTTATTCAGCAGAAAATACGATGTCTTCCGCGGTTGCGTGGATTGAAATCTTCATGCCGGCCTCTTCGGCCAGCAGAAGGGTATAGTAAGGCTGGACGGAATGGGCGTCGATTGGCTCTTCCGGAGCGGCGCCGGAATGAAGCTCAAGGAATTTGGGCGGAACGCGCAGCATGCGGCCCTTCACGGTGATAACGAAGCGCGGCTCGGTATCGCCGCCTTCAAGCCGCACGGCAAGCGAACCGCCGCGTGGAATGGCTGCGTTGCCGATCAGCAGCATGTTGAGGAGCAGCTTGACCTTGTTCTTGGGCAGAAGGACGCGGGTGCCTTCCCAGGTGAATTCCGGCTTTTCATTCTTGAAGTATTCTGTGGCAACGTTCTGCGCGTCGCCGGTGTCGATCTGTACGCCAGCCGAGCCTGCCGCGCCGAAAGCGATGCGGGCAAACTGAAGCCGGGCAGAGGCGTTGCGGGCGCTCGACTTGATGAGCGCCATTGCGTCTTCGTCGGCTCCGCCTTCTTCCAGCAGTTCCAGACCATTGTTGATCGCGCCGACCGGCGAAATGATGTCATGACAGATCCTGCTGCACAGAAGCGCACCGAGGTCGAGTGCGGAAAGGGTAACGGGCATTGGCATGGCGTTTTCTCCGGAACGCGGATTGATCCCGGCCTCCGAGCGGGTCGGATAACAGGATCGTTATCGGTTAACGAGACAGCCCGCAAAGCCAGTGTTTGCGCGGCTGCATGAAGATGGGCGAATCGCCCTGAATATCGATTTAACTGGATACACGCGCCACCGGACCGCCGCAACAAAGCTCTCTTTTTGATCCGTCGGGCTACCCCCACAGCTTCACACCATGGGAGAAATTCCCTGCCTTCGTAAAGTCAATTTCAGTGCTTAAAGGTTTGCACAATAAATTCGGGTCTAAAATAGGCGCGATTCGACCAAAATGTCCGTAAGAGACGTGGTCTGGCTTTTTAACAGGGCCGTCAGACAGAGGAGCGGAGAGCCAAAAGGAATTTTACATGGCCACACAATCCCTGTCGCAAATCAGGTTCCGCAATGCGGCGTGCTTCGTTGCGTTTTTTGCGGCGCTGTTTGTTTCTTTCATCGCCCTGCCAAATCAGGCCAGGGCACAGAACACATACACTGCCGAGGAAATCGTCGAATCTGGTCACAGGTTCTTCGGGTCGGCTTCGGGTGGAATCGCAAGCGCGGTCGAGAAGGCGTTCCAGAGTTTTGGTCTGCCCAACGGCTATATTCTTGGTGAGGAAGGTTCCGGGGCCTTCATCGGCGGCCTGACCTATGGCGAAGGCACGCTCTATACCAAGAATGCGGGCGACCATAAGACGTTCTGGCAGGGCCCCTCGCTTGGCTGGGATTTCGGCGGGCAGGGTTCTCGCGTGATGATGCTCGTCTATAACCTCGACGACATCCAGAACCTTTACGGTCGTTACGCCGGTGTCGCAGGTTCTGCCTATGTCGTTGCCGGTGTCGGCTTCAACGTCCTCAAGCGCGAGAACATCATGCTTGTGCCGATCCGCACCGGCGTGGGCGCGAGGCTGGGTGTGAATATCGGTTACCTGAAGCTGTCTGGTGCTCCCACCTGGAACCCGTTCTAGGGCCTGGTTGCCAATGAGTGCCTTTTCAGCCGGTGATTGTTTTGCTGGCTGGAAAGACGGTCGGCTGCGCACTATGAATAGTAAATGCTTGTCTGAAACCGCTCGGGCCCATGTGAAACCGTGATCCAGTCCGCTCTCTTTTTCATATTCGGCGTTCTTGTGACGGTTTTCGTCGTGGTGCTGCTTGGCCCTTCGGTCTGGCGGCGTGCCTTCTTTCTGGCGCGGCGGCAGGTCCAGGCGGAACTGCCGATCACACTCGCCGAGATTCGCGCCGACCGTGACGGGCTGCGCGCAGAATATGCCGTTGCGGTCAGCAGGCAGGAACAATTGCTGAAGCTCGAACGCCAGAAGAATGCCGAGCAGAAGGTGTTGCTCGCCCGGCAATATGAAGAGCTGAAACGCATTCCGTTGCTTGAGGCAAGTCAGGCTGATATCGAGAAGCAGCTGGCCGAACACGAGCGGATGGCGAAAGAAGCCGGTAGCGCGCGGGATACAGCGCTGGAAAAGGCGCAAATCCTCCAGGCTGAACTGGAACGGATGCAAAGCCATTACGCCGCGCTTGAGGGATTGGCCGATACATTGCGTATCGAGATAAGTGGAAGCGAGACGGAATACAGCCGTCTGACAAACGAGATGACCGAAATGCGTCGAGATCGCAAGGAAGCCGCAGCCCGTTACAACGAAGTTTCCACCCAGTTGACCTCGGCGCAGACCGAGCTGAAAAGCGAGAAGCGGCGCAACAGCGAGTTGCAGCAGAAACTTGAGAAGCTGATTTCCGAGCTTTCCGATGCACAGGAAAAAATCGAGCGCTACAGCCGCCGGAAAGCTGGCGTGGACGACAGTCCCGATTTGGCGGAAATCGAGCGCGAGAATGCAGCCCTTCGCGAAGAAATGGCTGCACTTGCCGCCCGGATGGTAGCGGCGACCGCCGAAAAGGAAGGACCGGGCTCGCCGATCCATTCAATTCTCGAGGCAGCCGAAAAGGCGGATGCAGGAAAAGGCAGGAAGGCCGGCCCCAAGAGCCTGGCGCGCCGCATCCGCGACCTGCAATAGGCCATCGTTCAGCGACTATTCCTTGCCCAGAACATCCGACCAATCGGGATGGCGCATCGCCTGCGCATGCATGAAGCTGCAACGCGGGATGATCTTCCACCCGCTTCGCCGGGCGTCCAGAACAGCGTTCTTGGCAAGCGCCTGCGCGACGCCTTTGCCGCGCATCGTGTCCGGTACGAAAGTATGGTCGATGGATATCAGCGAGGGGCCAAGCTTCGTATAGGTCATTTCGGCTTCACTGCCGTCGAGAACAGCCGCATAGCGCCCGCCGTCGGAACTGTCTTCCTTGCGAATCTCGATCGTCCCACTCATGCCATCCTCCTGAACATTGTGTGTCTGGATCAACGCGCCAAGTTCACAACATAGGAACGGAATGTGCAAATAAAAACCGGCCACGAGGGCCGGTTTTCGATTTGTCGATCAATGCCCCTTTCACGGAAGACTTGTTCCGCCGGAGGCCCGATCCTCGCCCTTCCAAAACCGGTCCCGGTTTCGAGGGGCGGTTTTAGTGACGATATTGTTGAATTCTGGTGGTCCTGAGGCCGGCGAGACCATGCTCATCGATTGAGGATTGCCAGGAAAGGAATTCCTCCACCGTCAATGTATAACGCTGGCATGCCTCCTCAAGGCTCAGAAGTCCGCCCCGCACCGCGGCGACGACTTCAGCCTTGCGGCGAATGACCCAGCGCCTTGTATTGGCGGGGGGGAGGTCCGCGATGGTCAGCGGGCTGCCATCAGGACCGATAACATACTTTATACGCGGTCTTACCAGATCGGTCATTGTACTCTCTACACAACACTCAAGGACCTAATCGAGTAGGAGACTAACGCGACAGCTTTAAAAATTACCTAAGCAGCTGGTAACTCTCTGGTAAGACTTGAAAAAATACTCGTTATGGCGCTTTTGCGGGCATTTTTGGGGCATAGGATGGGAAAACTTCACGGTGAAGTGTCCGCTGCCTGTCGCAATCCGGACAATGATTGTTCCCTGACCCTTGGCAAATTGCCGCAGTTTAGCCTATATAGGGCGCAGAAACCTAAATTTTGAGAAGCAGGGCAATTGCCCGGAAGCTGGAATCAATCATGAGCCTGAACAGCCTCGATCTGCCGGGAAAGCCGGAAGACACGCGCGTTGTCGTCGCCATGTCGGGCGGCGTCGATTCATCTGTTGTGGCCGGGATTCTCAAACGTGAAGGTTACGATGTCGTTGGCGTGACGCTGCAGCTTTATGATCATGGCGCAGCCGTTCATCGCGCCGGTTCCTGCTGCGCGGGACAGGACATCGAAGATGCCCGCCGCGTTTCGGAAAGTCTCGGCATTCCGCATTATGTCCTCGATTACGAAGCACGCTTCCGCGAGGCTGTGATCGATCCTTTTGCGAATTCCTATGTCAGCGGCGAAACGCCCATTCCGTGCGTTTCATGCAATCAGACGGTGAAGTTCGCCGATCTCCTGCAAACCGCGCGTGATCTCGGCGCCGATGCACTGGCGACAGGGCACTATATCCGTAGCCGCGCCAATGGTGCGCATCGCGCGCTCTATCGTCCGGTCGATACAGATCGCGACCAGAGCTATTTCCTCTTTGCCACCACGCAGGAGCAGATCGACTATCTGCGGTTCCCGCTCGGTCATCTGCCAAAGGCGCAGGTGCGCGAAATTGCTGAGGAAATGGGCCTGACTGTGGCCAAGAAGCAGGACAGCCAGGACATCTGCTTCGTGCCGCAGGGCAAATATTCCGACATTATCTCCAAATTGAAGCCGGAAGCGGCCAATCCGGGCGATATTGTCCATATCGATGGGCGCACGCTCGGCCGCCATGATGGCATCGTGCATTACACGGTCGGCCAGCGGCGCGGTATCGGCGTCGCCACGGGCGAGCCGCTCTATGTCGTTCATCTCGATGCCGCCAATGCGCGGGTTATCGTCGGTCCGCGTGAAGCGCTGGAAACGCATAAAGTTTTCCTGCGCGACATCAACTGGCTGGGCGATGCGCCGATTGGCGATCTGCCTGAAGGTGGAATGGAAGTGTTCGCCAAGGTCCGCTCGACGCGCCCGCCGCGCCCCGCCGTGCTGCGTCATGCCGATGGCCAGACCTGGGTTGAACTGGTCGATGGCGAAAGCGGCATCGCTCCTGGACAGGCCTGCGTGCTCTATTCGGACGAAAGCAATACGGCGCGCGTCTTCGGCGGCGGCTTTATTGGCCGTTCGGAGCGTGAACCGCAGGCGGAAGAAATGCTGCGCCGTCTTGTTGCCAATACGGCAAGCGCCTCGGCAGCCTGATAGTACTTTCCTGCTGCATCAAAAACCTCCGGTTCGAAGCCGGAGGTTTTTTGTTGAGAGCATTTCCAGCAAAATTGCGAAGCGTCTACGCGGGGAAATCAGTTCACTGGACTGATTTCTTATCCCGCTTCGATGCGTGGGATAATGCGGCAATACGAATAGTTAGAGCGGTTCCGCTGTTTGCCTTTTAATCGGAAGCGCCCTGGAGCATGTCGCCCCGAAGCGCGAACCGGCCAGGGCAATTTCCGGTGATCCAATCAAAACAGGAATTACTCGGAAGCCGCTCAAGTAAATTTGCTGAACCGCGAGAGGGCAATGCCCGATGCGGTTGCGACATTCAGGCTGTCGAACGCTGTGGACATGGGAATCCGCGCCGTCTGAAGCTTCTCAAGTAACCTTGGTGGCAATCCTTCCCCTTCGGTCCCGAGCAGGAGTGCGTGACGGTCTTGCTTCGCCGCATCATAGATGCTGAGCGTTGATGACGGGCTGAGCGCCAGCAGATTGAAGTTGGCATCGCCGAGCGTGGCGATGATTTCATCAATGTTGCCGCCGTGGAAATAGGGGACTTTCAGCGTCGCGCCGACCGATACACGGATGGCCTTGCGATAAAGCGGGTCGCAGCAGGTTTCATCCATCAGCACGCAGTCTGCCTCGAAGGCTGCGGCATTGCGAAAAATCGAGCCGACATTGTCGTGATTGGAAATGCCGCACAATACCACGACGAGCGATCTGGCGGGGAGGGCTCCGAGCATCGCTTCCAGACCGGGCTGTGGTTTGCGACGGCCGACAGCGAGAATGCCGCGATGAACGTGAAATCCCGCAACTGCATCCATGACAGCCTGCGGGACGGAATAGACGGGAACATCGGGTGGGAGTTGGCCTAGTTGTTCTCCGAGACCTGCGAGCCGGTTTTCCAGAACGAGCAGCGATTCCGTTTCGAATCGTGCGGAAGAGGAAAACAGGACGTTCAGAACCACCTTGCCTTCAGCGATGAAACGCTGCTGGCGCCCCACGAGGTCTTTCTCGCGAATGCTGCGATAAGGGGAAAGGCGTATGTCGTCCGGATCGTCAATTGGATGGACGCAAGGATGGACGCAGCCGTGCGAATGAGAACTTTCTTTCATCGCACGGCTGTGACCTCATGATGTTATGCGTGAGCGACCGCCGCCAGATTATGTCTGCGCGGTGTTGGACTCATATACAGACTCGAGAGTGTCGACAACATCAACTCGATATGCGGCGAAGAGACCATGTAGTAGATGGTCTGCGCGTCGCGCCGGGTTGAAACGAGATCAAGAGCTCGTAGTTTTGCCAGGTGCTGAGACAAAGCGGATTGGCTAAGGTCAATCGCCTTGGCAAGCGCACCGACGGACATTTCGTTATGAAGCAACTTACACAAAATTAGTAATCGCTTATTGTTAGCAAGTGCCGAAAGGAAATCGGCGGCCTGGTCTACATTTTCAATCAAATCAAAGAAAGTATCTTGGTTGCTCATTTGCCGTCATACCCCCGTAAGACTGGACAAAGTTAAAAATATACATGCGAATTTCCATAAGCATGCATATTCAAAATAGTGCTATAAGCTGCTTTTGAAAAGCCCTTGCTTATATTCAATCCAGTATAAAGACGTGCAATTTCGTCCCAAAAAAAATGCGGTTTTGTTTCAGGGGGCTTTATTTTACCGTTTTGTCAGTGTTGTAACAGCTTCCCCCAGAGAATCGGGCTGCGCCGAAAATACGTGACGAAGAACCAGATCGCCACTGGTAATATCGGCACCATCGGGGTCGATACCCACAATTTTGAACTGTTCCCGAAGCGCGTCTGATTTCGAAAGCCCGCGCGCAATATGTGCGATTTCCAACGCGTAATTTTCATTCAGATTGTCAAGCGCCTTCTGTTCGCCTTCGGCAAAGTTGGCGCTGACGGAAGCTGCGCATAGCAAATCGTCCCGCGTCAGATTGAATGCCTTGCCGAAACCGCCGTTAAGGCTGGCGCTTTCCAGTTCGAGGCGGAAGAAGGCGAAATCTCCAAGATCCACATAGAGCGAACCCTTCGGATTATGATTGAGATAGCGCCTGCGGATGCGCGGATAGTCGGCGTCGGTTTTCTCAACCTTTCGCGCCTGGCAGTGGAGGGTGACGCGGGCATGGGCGAGGGGGTCTCCCTTGCCGACCTCGCCGAGCAGAAGCGAGCAGGCAGGGTTTGCCAGCAGGCCCGGCGTATGCGCGGCCAGTCCGGAGACCAGAATGAGCGGTGTGCCATCCACGTCTGTCGCAACGGCAACGCGGCTTGCCAGCGGCCTGCCGGTCGCCGCGTCAAAAACGGCAATTGCACCGTAGCGCGACGTGCGCAGCAACGACTTGGCAAGCTGGATGGCTTCGGGCGTGGTCGGACGGATAGGATTGGCTTCGGGCATGGTCTGCAGGACTCAAATATGACTTTTATTGTCCACTTAATACGACGCCTCTTCCCAAAGCGCCAGTCAATTCGGCGGTGGCCTGACAGGGCTGATGCGGGACACGCTTTCAGTTGATCTATTTATGGATCTGGCACCTCGAGTCGGTGATGCGCAGCTTGCATTACCCCATGCAAAATGCGTGCGAATAATATTATAATTCAGTGTGCTTTAGCGCAATTTTCCGAAATCGCACCATTTCATAGAATAAAAATCTAACGATTGGTCCCATAATCGGTTGAGAATATGAAGTGGTTCTAAAAATTGCGCTTGCAAAGTGACGATCCACACGTTTCGATAAGCGCAAGCTGCGGGCAATGGGGTGCGCGCGGCATGCTTTTCCGTGGAGGCGGACAATAATGAAATTCTACCAAAAACTCCTGGCAGCAACCGCGCTGGTGGCTCTGATGAGCGGTGCTGCATCGGCGAAAACCTTTGTGTATTGCTCGCCGGCTTCGCCTGAAGGTTTTGATCCGGCTGCCTATACCGGCGGCGATACGTTCGACGCCTCGGCCCATCCGGTTTACAACCGCCTTGCCGAATTCGAAAACGGAACGACGAAAGTCGTGCCCGGTCTCGCAGAAAGCTGGGACGTTACCGACGACGGTCTGGAATACACCTTCCACCTGCGCAAGGGCGTCAAGTTCCATTCGAACGACTATTTCACGCCGACCCGTGATTTCAACGCCGACGACGTGATCTTCTCCTATGATCGCATGCGCAACAAGGACAATCCTTGGCACCAGTACACCGCTGGCATCACCTACGAATATTTCGACAGCATGGAAATGGGTGCGCTGATCAAGGACATCGTCAAGGTTGACGATTACACCGTCAAGTTTGTGCTGAACCGTCCGGAAGCGCCGTTCCTCGCAAATATCTCGATGCCTTTCGCTTCGATCATTTCGAAGGAATACACGGACAAGCTCGCCGCTGATGGCAAGAAGGACGACCTGAACCAGGTTCCGGTCGGCACCGGCCCGTTCCAGTTCGTCGCCTACCAGAAGGACGCCGTCGTCCGCTTCAAGGCCAACGAAAACTATTGGGGCGGCAAGCCGAAGATCGACGATCTCGTCTTCGCGATCACGACCGATCCGGCTGTTCGCGCGCAGAAGCTCAAGGCTGGCGAATGCCACCTGATGTCCTATCCTGCTCCGGCAGACATCAAGGGCCTCCAGGCCGATTCCAACCTCAAGGTTGACGAACAGGCAGGCCTCAACGTGGCCTACTTCGCGTACAACACGCTGAAGGCGCCTTATGACAAACCGGAAGTCCGCAAGGCACTGAATCAGGCCGTCAACAAGCAGGCCATCGTCGATGCCGTGTTCCAGGGTCAGGGCCAGGTTGCCAAGAACCCGATCCCGCCGACGATGTGGGGCTATAACGACAAGGTCGAGGACGACAAGTACGATCCGGAAGCCGCCAAGAAGGCTCTTGAAGCCGCTGGCGTGAAGGATCTGAAGATGAAGCTGTGGGCGATGCCTGTCAGCCGTCCTTACATGCCGAATGCCCGCCGTACCGCCGAACTCATGCAGTCCGATCTGGCCAAGGTTGGTGTCAACGCCGAAATCGTTTCGATGGAATGGGGCGAATACCTCAAGAAGTCGTCCGACAAGGACCGTGACGGCGCCGTGATCCTCGGCTGGACCGGTGACAATGGCGATCCGGACAACTTCCTCGGCACGCTTCTCGGCTGCGCCGGCGTCGGTTCCAACAACCGCGCCCAGTGGTGCTACAAGCCGTTCGAAGACCTGATCCAGAAGGCCAAGGTCTCGACCAGCCAGGAAGAGCGCACCAAGCTTTACGAAGACGCACAGGTGATCTTCAAGGAACAGGCTCCTTGGAACACCATTGCTCACTCGACGGTCTTCGTGCCGATGTCGGCCAAGGTCACGGGCTTCAAGCAGAGCCCGCTCGGCGACTATCGCTTCGAAGACGTTGATATCTCCGAGTAAAATCTGACAACACGAGCGGCCGGGTGTAGGGTGATCCCCTGCACCCGGTCGGAGTTTTTGTATGTTCCGCTTCATATTGAACAAACTCGTCTATCTGGTTCCGACCTTCATAGGCATCACAATCGTGGCTTTTGCCTTCGTCCGGGTTCTTCCGGGCGATCCCGTGCTGTTGATGGCCGGCGAACGCGGCGTAAGCCCCGAGCGCCATGCCGAACTGATGGCGCAACTGGGCTTCGACCGCCCGATCTGGCAGCAATATCTCGACTATGTCTGGAACCTGCTGCACGGCGATTTCGGTCAGTCCCTGGTGACCAAAAAGCCTGTTCTCGTCGAATTCTTCGCGCTGTTTCCTGCAACTGTCGAGTTGTCCATCTGCGCGATCATCGTGGCTATTCTCCTCGGCATCCCTGCCGGCGTCATCGCGGCTGTCAAGCGCGGCTCATGGTTCGATCAGGGCCTGATGGGCATTTCGCTGGTCGGTTATTCGATGCCGATCTTCTGGTGGGCGCTTCTGCTCATCATCCTGTTCTCAGGCGTGCTGCAATGGACGCCGGTCTCCGGCCGCATCTCGCTGCTCTATTTCTTCCCGCCCGTCACCGGTTTCATGCTGATCGACAGCCTGATGTCAGACCAGAAGGGCGCTTTCGCCTCCGCGGTCTCGCATCTCATCCTGCCGACCATCGTGCTTGCGACCATTCCGCTCGCCGTAATCGCCCGCCAGACGCGCTCTGCGATGCTGGAAGTCCTGGGTGAAGATTATGTGCGTACCGCGCGTGCCAAGGGCCTTCCGGTTCGTCGCGTCGTCGGTCTGCATGCGCTTCGCAATGCGATGATACCCGTTATCACGACGATCGGCCTTCAGGTCGGCGTCCTGATGGCCGGTGCGATCCTCACGGAGACGATCTTCTCATGGCCCGGTATCGGCAAATGGATGCTCGATTCCATTTTCCGTCGCGACTATCCGGTCGTGCAGAGCGGATTGCTGCTGATCGCATTCATCATCATGCTGGTGAATTTGGTCGTCGATCTGCTGTACGGCCTCATCAATCCGCGTATCCGGCACAAGTGAGGGTATCATGACACACTCAGCTATTCAGCCGGAAGCCGTGAACGACGTTGGCAAGATGCGCGCGTTGAGGGATTTCTGGTTCTATTTCAGCGTCAATCGCGGCGCTGTGATCGGTCTTTTCGTATTTCTCGCGATCATTTTGGTCGCAATCCTTGCTCCGCTTATTGCGCCGCATGGACCTACGGATCAGTTCCGTGAATTCCTAAAGACTCCGCCGTTCTGGGAAGATGGTGGCACGACGCAGTTTCTTCTCGGTACTGACGAAGTTGGGCGGGACATTCTTTCCCGCCTGATCTACGGTGCGCAATATTCGCTGCTTGTCGGCTTCGTCATCGTCATCATTTCAATGTGCCTCGGCATAACGATTGGCCTTATCACCGGCTATTTTGGTGGCGGTGTCGATACGGTGTTCATGCGCATCATGGACGTTATCCTCGCATTCCCGTCGCTGCTGCTGGCGCTGGTTCTGGTGGCGATCCTTGGGCCCGGCCTGATCAATGCCGTTCTGGCGATCACGCTGGTCCTGCTGCCGCACTTCTCGCGTCTCACCCGCGCTGCCGTGATGGCGGAAAAGGAACGCGAATATGTGACCGCGGCCAAGCTTGCCGGTGCAAGCAAGCTGCGCCTGATGTTCAAGACCATTTTGCCGAACTGTCTTGCCCCGCTCGTGGTGCAGGCAACGATGTCGTTCTCCAACGCCATTCTCGATGTTGCAGCTTTGGGCTTTCTGGGCATGGGCGCGCAGCCGCCCACACCCGAATGGGGCACGATGCTTGCATCCGCACGTGAGTTTATCACGAGCGCCTGGTGGATCGTCACGTTCCCCGGCCTTGCGATCCTGATTACTGTTCTCGCCATCAATCTGATCGGCGACGGTCTGCGCGATGCGCTCGACCCGAAGCTCAAGAGGAGCTGACCGATGGCGCTGTTAGAAATCAAGAATCTATCGGTTTCTTTTGACACCTCGACCGGTCCCTTCAAGGCGGTCGACGGGATCGACATTACGGTGGACAAGGGCGAAGTGCTGGCGATTGTCGGCGAATCCGGTTCGGGCAAGTCTGTCGGAATGCTCGCCGTCATGGGCCTCCTGCCCAAGTCAGCGACCGTTACCGCAGATGTCATGACCTTCGACGGTCAGGACTTGCAGGCGATGTCCGACAAGGAACGCCGGAAGATCATCGGCCGCGACATTTCGATGATTTTCCAGGAACCGGTCGCAAGCCTCAATCCCTGCTTCACGGTCGGGTATCAGCTTGAGGAAGTGCTGAAGCAGCATATGGGCATGAACGGCTCGGCAAGCCGTGCCCGCGCCATTGAGCTTCTGGAACTCGTCGGCATTCGCGATGCGGCGGAACGCCTGAAAAGCTTCCCGCATCAGATGTCGGGCGGCCAGTGCCAGCGCGTCATGATCGCGATTGCGATTGCGTGCAATCCCAAGCTCCTCATCGCAGACGAACCGACGACGGCTCTCGACGTGACGATCCAGAAGCAGATTCTCGATCTGCTGATGCGGCTTCAGGTGGAGCACGGCATGGGTCTGATCATGATCACCCACGACATGGGTGTGGTTGCCGAAACGGCGGACCGCGTGATCGTGCAGTACAAGGGCCACAAGATGGAGGATGCCGACGTGCTGTCGCTGTTCTCCGCGCCCAAGCATCCATATACCCGTGCGCTGCTGTCGGCCCTGCCGGAGAATGCGACGGGCGACCGTCTTCCGACGGTGTCCGATTTCGTCTTTGAAAATAATGGTGCGGGAGAAGCGTGATGAGCGAGATTGTTCTCGAGGCGCGCGATATCAAGCGCGATTATCATGTCGGCGGCGGGCTGTTCGGCAAGCCAAAAGTGGTTCATGCCGTCAAGGGCGTGAGCTTCAAGGTCGAGAAGGGCAAGACGCTGGCGATCGTCGGTGAATCGGGTTGCGGCAAGTCCACGCTGGCCCGCATTCTCACCATGATCGATCCACAGACCTCCGGCGAACTGAAGATCGGCGGCAAGGATGTGAACATCGCTCGCGATGGCCTGACGCCCGAAATGCGCCAGAAGGTGCAGATCGTGTTCCAGAACCCCTACGGTTCGCTCAATCCGCGCCAGAAGATCGGCGACGTTCTGGCGGAACCGCTGTTGCTGAACACCAATATGTCTGCGGAAGAGCGCCGTTCCAAGGCCATGCAGATGCTGTTGAAGGTCGGCCTCGGTCGCGAGCACTTCAACCGCTATCCGCATATGTTCTCCGGCGGCCAGCGCCAGCGTATCGCCATTGCGCGCGCGCTGATGCTTAACCCGAAGCTGCTCATTCTGGATGAGCCGGTTTCCGCACTCGACCTTTCGGTGCAGGCCCAGGTCCTCAACCTGCTGGCCGATCTGCAGGAAGAGTTCGGCCTTACCTATGTCTTCATCAGCCATGACCTTTCGGTCGTGCGCTATATCGCCGATGAGGTGATGGTGATGTATTTCGGTGAGGTGGTTGAATACGGCTCGCGCGACGACGTGTTCAACAATCCGCAGCACGATTATACGAAGAAGCTCTTCGCCGCGACGCCGCGTGCGGATGTGGATGCCATCAAGGCACGCGTGGAAGCGCGCGCTGCTGCAAGACAGGCCGCCCATAGCTGACGCGCATCCTGCGCAGCCTGAAATTCGAAAGCCGCACATGAGAATGTGCGGCTTTTTTGTTCACGAAGAGGTTCCGCGCTGCTGATGCCAGGCCAGCGCACGCACAATGTCGTCTGCCGCAATCTTGCCGACCACAGCGCCATTCTCGACGATGCCGACATCGCCGCTGCTGTCCGCCACGGCATTCATCAGTTCGCGCACCAGCGTTTCGCGCCGTGCGGTAGCCGCAAAAGGACGCGGTGCCGCATTGCGATCGAAAGGCACCATGATGTCTCCGGCGCGAAGCACGCCGAGCGGGTTCATATGCGCAACGAAGTCGGCGACATATGCATCGGCGGGCTGCAGAAGAATTTCCTGCGGCGTGCCGCACTGGACGATACGCCCGCCTTCCATGATGGCGATGCGATTGCCGATCTTCATGGCTTCATCGAGATCGTGGCTGACGAAGACGATGGTCTTTTTCAGGCGCGACTGGAAAGCCAGCAATTCGTCCTGCAACCGCGTGCGGATCAGCGGATCGAGGGCCGAGAAAGGCTCGTCCATCAGCAGGATCGGTGCGCCGGTCGCAAAGGCGCGGGCAAGTCCGACGCGCTGCTGCATGCCGCCGGAAAGCTCCCCGACCTTGCGCTTGGCCCAGTCCTGCAAGCCGACGAGTTCGAGCTGGTCGCGGGCCTTGGCGAGGCGCTCGTCCTTGCCCATCCCGGAAATTTCCAGTCCGAAGGCGACGTTTTCCTCGACCGTGCGCCATGGCAGCAGGCCGAACTGCTGGAACACCATGGAAACGAGCTCGGTGCGCAGATGGCGGAGTGTCGCCCGGTCAGCCTTGCCGACATCGATGGCGCGGTCGCCTTCACGCACGAGAACGCGGCCGCGCGAAATCGGATTAAGCCGGTTGATTGCACGAAGAAGGGTCGATTTGCCCGAGCCGGACAGTCCCATGAGAACGAGGATTTCGCCTTCCTCGATGTTGAGCGTGCAATTGTGGACGCCCAGGACGAGATTGGTTTCCGCCTGGATCTGCGAGCGGGTTGCGCCGCGATCCGCCAGCGCCAGCGCGTCGCCGACATTGCTGCCGAAAATGATGCAGACGTCTTCGAGTGCGATGATGGTCATCCGCTTGTTCCTATTTCTCGTTCCCAGCGCGGAAGATGCGATCAAGTATGATTGCAACCACGACGATGATAAAACCTGCTTCGAAGCCGAGAGAAATGTTGACGGAGTTCAGCCCGCGCACCACCGGCACGCCGAGGCCGTCGGCGCCGACAAGCGCGGCGATGACCACCATCGAAAGCGAAAGCATGATCGTCTGGGTCAGGCCCGCGAGGATTTGCGGCATCGCATAGGGCAGTTCGACCTTCCAGAGAAGTTGCGAGCGTGACGCGCCAAAGGCTTCACCCGCCTCGATGAGCGAGGACGGTGTGGAGGAAATGCCGAGCTGCGTCAGGCGGATGGGGGCGGGGATCACGAAGATGACGGTGGCAAGCAGGCCCGGCACCATGCCGATGCCGAAGAAAACAATCGCCGGGATCAGGTAGACGAATGTCGGCAAGGTCTGCATCAGGTCGAGAACCGGACGCATCGCGGCGTAAAGTGCCGGACGATGGGCCGCAGCAATGCCGAGCGGCACGCCGATCGCCATGCAGACAAAACACGATGACAGGACGAGCGTCAGTGTCTTGAGGGTCGGTTCCCAGTATCCCTGATTGATGATGAAGAGGAAACCCAGAACGGTGAGCAGGACGACTGAGATACGACGCTGGATCAGCCAGGCAATGATTGCGAAGATGGCGATCAGCAGCAGTGGATGCGGCAGTTGCAAGAGATACAACAAGCCGTCAATCAGGCCCTGCATGACCGCCGCCAAAGTGTCGAAGAAAAGCCCCAGATGGGTCGTCAGCCAGTCCACCACAGATTTGGCGGTTGGTCCGACAGGAATCTTGTAGTCCGTCAGCCAGTTCAACGATCAAGTCTCCTGCTGCGTGCTTGTGATGAAGGTGCTGGAATGTGCCGGGCCGCGTTTGTCGCAGCCCGGCGGCATAGGAGAATCAAAGGCCGAGCGCCGCCTTGACGGCCGGCAGGCCTTCCTTGCCGTCGACGGTCGTCACGCCTGCGAGCCACTGGTCGAGAACGCCGGGATTGGCCTTGAGCCAGTCCTGTGCGGCTTTCGACGGTTCCTGGCCGTCATCGAGAATCTTGCCCATGATCTCGTTTTCGATATCGAGCTTGAATTCCAGATTGGTGAGGAACTTGCCGACGTTCGGGCATTCCTGCGTGTAGCCGGTGCGCACATTGGTTTCGACCTTGGCGCCGCCGAGATTGGGGCCGAAGAAATCGTCGCCGCCAGTGAGGTAGGCGATTTCGAAACGCTTGTTCATGGGATGCGGTTCCCATGCCAGGAACACGACCGGGTCCTTGCTCTTGATGCTGCGCGCGACCTGCGCCAGCATTCCCTGCTCGGAGGATTCCGCCAGTTCGAAGGATTTGAGACCAAAGGCGTCCTTGTTGATCATGTCGAGGATCAGGCGGTTGCCGTCATTGCCCGGTTCGATGCCGTAGATCTTGCCGCCCAGCTTGTCCTTGAACTTTGCAATGTCCTTGAAGTCCTTGAGGCCTTCGTCATAGGCGTATTTCGGCACGGCGAGGGTGTATTTCGCGCCCGTCAGATTGGTGCGCAGCGTCTCGACGGTCTTGTCGTCCAGATAGGGCTGGAGGTCGGCGCTCATGGACGGGTTCCAGTAGCCGAGGAAGACGTCGATGTCCTTCTTGCTCAGCGACGCATAGGTCACCGGCACGGAGAGAACCTTGATGTCGGTCTTGTAGCCGAGACCTTTGAGGATTTCCGTCGCCACCGCCGTCGTGGAGGTGATGTCGGTCCAGCCGACATCCGAGAAGCGGACGGTCGAGCAGCTTTCGGGTTCGGCGGCGACGGCGTTTGCAGGCGCGCTCAGCATTGCCGTTCCCGTGGCAAGCCCACCCAAGGCAAGCGTAAGCATAAGGGTCGATACGGACTTCATTGTTCTCTCCATTTACCGGGCCGTTTTTACGGATTGATTGTTTTTCCGGTTCCAGCTTTAGCAAACACCAAAGATTTCGCCATTCAAGTACCATAGCGGCGAAAATGTTCTTGATTGCGACGTTGACCGCAGTTTCCGGCGAAAAACCGTTTCGCACCTGATTTGAAACCGCCTTGAAGCTGTTTGTCGCTCATCATTTTCCGGAACCGTCGGCCAGGGGAGGCGGGCAGGATTGCCACGCACTTGGCCGAAGCGGGTTGGCGCCATGTTACGGATCGGCTCCCGGGATTCAACCCTGTCAGCGGAAATTGACGGATAAAATCAGTTGGATGAGTGTTCGAGTGGATTGAATTTGACGTTTGATATCCGTCCGATATAAACCTCGTTTCAAACGTCAAATTCGAAAAATCCACGCGATTCATAAAGTTACCAGTGGTCTGATTCCGACATTTGCTCAGCGCTCATATCCGCGGGACGCAAATGTCGGAATCAGACCATTGGGTTGTCGAAAAGATGAGCACACTCTATTTGAGAACCAGTGGCTTTTTCAGGCTTGGCTGCTTGCGAACGGGACTTGCGATGCATAGGTCCGCGTGCGGTGCAGACGCGGTGCGAAGCCCCGGTTTATGGGGCAAAAGGAAGGATATTTTACAGTGTGGAATGCAGTAAAGGGCGTTTTTTCCTTCCTCGGACGTTTCATCGCGGCGCTTGCCCGCCTGATTGCCATTCCGCTTGGCGGTTTGTGGCGGCTTTTCCTGCGGCTCGGAATTTTGTGGAAAGTTGTAAGCGCGGTCCTCGTGATCGGTCTTGGCGGGCTTTACCTCTATTTCATCTGGCAGACTCAAGCCTGGACGAATTTCGATCCCGATTATCCGGCCAAATACAGCTATCAGAACGCGACAACGCCCGGCGAAGAGGTGAAAGCGGAGGCCGCGCCAGCCGAAGTTCCGTCCACTGCCGCACCGGCAGAACAGCCCGCCACTGCGCCATCAACCGGCCAGAACGGCGATGCCGCAACGGCGAATCAACCGGTTCAGGCGGCGCAATTGCCGTCGTCGGCGCGCAAATGTTCGCGTTCGGCCATTGCTGAAGTTGCTGCCGATCTCACCGATTTCAACGTCAACCAGAATGCATGGATTTCTTCCATGCTGCTCTACAAGCTCGGCTTTTTCGGGCTGGATTGGGACCGCACGCCGTTCCTCGACAACAAGGCTTCGTTCCAGCGCGGCATCAATGCAGCCGTGCGCCGCACGGCAATTGAACTCGTTGATAATATCGGACGCCTCAGAGGCACATCGCAGATCGATGGCGATCTGCAAAAGGCGCGCGGCAATCTGCAGTTTGCCGAAGATTCCTGGTATTTCGGCCTGAGTCCCTTTGGCCCTAAAACGCCGACGCCGAGCTATTACCGTTCGGCGATCAAGGATCTGCGTGCCTTCAACGGGCGGCTGGAAAACTGTCAGGCAACATTCGATGCCCGCGCCGACAATCTGATCCAGTTCGTGGACCGTATCGCGAGCGACCTCGGTTCGACTTCGGCCATCCTCAAGGACCGTGCCGAGAACTACCATGCCGGCTGGTTCGACACGCGCGCGGATGATCGTTTCTGGTTCGCCTATGGCCAGCTTTATGCCTATTACGGCCTGCTGCGTGCAGCACATTCGGATTTCCGCGGCGTTCTGGCCGAAAAGCACCTCGACGGTGTGTGGGACGAGATGGAAAAGCAGATGCGCGCGGCGCTCGACATGCAGCCTTTCATCGTTTCCAACGGCAGCCCCGATGCCTGGTTCACGCCGTCGCATCTGACCACGATGGGCTTCTACATCCTGCGTGTCCGTTCGAACCTCGTCGATGTGAAGCAGGTTCTGGAGCGCTGACGGGCGATGGAACTGCCAGCTACCTTGCGACAGGCGGTGGATGCCGCGCTTGAGGGCGTGGCTCTGGCCGACCTGAAGCGCGCATCCGAAATGCTTTCGCGCCGTTACCGGGCCGAGACGCGCGACGGGCGCATGCATATTTCCGACGATCTTGCCGCGAAAGCCTATCTGGCGGCGCGGCTGCCTGCGACCTATGCGGCGGTCCGCGCCAGTCTGGATAGTGCAGCTGAGGTCTGTCCCGATTTCGCGCCGCAAACCATGCTGGATGTGGGCGCAGGGCCGGGAACGGCGCTTTGGGCGGCCAGGCAGCGCTGGCCCATGCTTCAATCCGCAACCATGATCGAGGCAAGCCCTGCAATCCGTGCAGTGGGAAGCGGCCTTTCGCAAAATAGCGGACTGCCCGATCTTGATTGGCGGGCGGGGGATGTGGTGCGGGAAAAGCTCGATTTTCCACAGGCCGATCTCGTGACCATTGCCTATGTGCTGGACGAGCTTGCGCCTGAAAGGCGGCAGACGCTGATCTCGCGCCTGTGGGCAGCGGCAAAACAGATGCTGGTTATCGTGGAGCCGGGTACACCGGCGGGCTGGCAGCGCATCCTCGATGCACGCCACACGCTCATCGCCGAAGGCGCAATCATTGCGGCGCCCTGTCCGCACCAGCTCGATTGCCCGCTGGCCGCGCCCGACTGGTGCCATTTCTCGCGCCGGGTCGCGCGCTCTCGCATTCATCGTCTGACCAAGGACGCGGAAGTGCCGTGGGAGGATGAGAAATTCATCTATCTTGCTGCGGTGCGCGAGACGGTCAATGATGTGAAGGCGCGAGTGATCGCGCCGACCCGGGTTGGCGGCGGCAAGGTTTCGGTTAAACTGTGCAAGGATGACGGCAGGGCCGAAGAACGTCTCCTGACCAAGCGCGAGGGTGATCTGTTCCGTTGGGCGCGCCGCGCCGACTGGGGCGATGCTTTGATTGAAGAGTGAGCCGGAACCAAAACGATGAAGATCAGTCTGGTCCAGTTACGTCTGCTTGAAGCTGTTGCGGAAACCGGCAGCGTCGGCGCCGCCGCGCGCCGCCTGCGCCTGACGCAATCGGGCGCAAGTCAGGCGATTGCGACACTGGAAAAGATACTCGGGGTCGAGGTGCTGGCACGAAAGCGCGACGGCGCTGCGCTGACGGCATTCGGACAATCGATCCTTGCCGACGCCAAGGCGGCGCTTCAGGCCATCGACCGGATAGAGGTGCAGGCACGGTGTCGTGCTTCAGGCGCGCCCGAACGGCTGCGCGTTGCGGCAATCCCGAGCCAGCTCCAATATGTCCTGCCCGGTCTGCGAAAGACGTTTCAGCGGCTTTATCCCGGCATCGAGTTCAGTGCTTTCGAGGGTGGGCACGATGATGTCAGCCTGTGGGTGCGGGACGGCATTGCTGATCTCGGCATCACCTCGCTGCCCACGCCTGAGCTTGAGGCTCGCGAGGTTGGCCGCGAAGAACTGGTCGTGGTGGGCAGGCGGGACGATCCCTTCATGCGCAACGACACTGTTGCCGCGGAGGAACTGCGCAACCGCCAGCTGATCGCGGCTGCGGGCTGCGAAATGATCATCGACCGGATTATCCATGGCGATGGCGAAATGCGCAGCGAGCAGGTGCGCACGCGGGACGTCGCCACGGTGCTGGAAATGGTGCGGCATGGCATCGGCACCACGCTTCTGTCGGAAATCAGCCTGCCGGACGCCGATCTGCATGGATTGCGCGCGCGCCGCCTCAATCCGCCGACTTTCCGCACTGTCTATATCGTCTTTCGAGCCGACAGCCCGGTCAAGCATCTGATCGACCGGTTCTGCGATGTGGCCCTGCAAGCCAGAAGCCGGGCGGCATAAGAAATTCTAATATCTCATATCTCGCTTATCCGTGGCGCTCGTCGCGGCCAGGAATGCAATAGTCCGGCGCTATTCCTTTTTCCTGCTGCGAGTGAAAATGACGGCCATCACCGACACCCATCCGACAACTTCGACTTCCAATACCATACGCGGTCTGGCCTGGGGGCTGTCCGGGGTGCTGGTGTGGTCCGGTTCCTTCGTCCTGACCCGGTTCGGGTTCAAGACCGCCTTGACGCCATTTGACATCATTGCCCTGCGCTTCGGCGTGGCAGGGCTGGTGCTGTTGCCGGTCGTTCTGATGAAAGGGTTCGGTCTTCGCCAGCTTGGCCCGCTCGGCTTCGTGCTTCTGGCTTCCGGTGCGGGCGTTCCCTATGCGCTGCTGACCACCTGCGGCCTGCAATATGCCCCGGCGTCCCATGCGGCGGCGCTTATTCCGGGGCTGATGACGGCGATGGTCGCCATTATGGGAATGGCGCTTCTGAAGGAACATCTTGCACCGTCGCGGTGGTCCGGGGTCGTGCTGATCGTGATCGGGGCCATGCTGATCGCCGGTCTGTCGCAACTGGGCGGGCCGGAAATGCTCGGGCACCTGTTCTTTTTCGTCGCGGCACTAGTTTGGGCGATCTATGTCATGGTGTTTCGCAAGAAGGGGATGGACGGGCTGCACGCGACCGCCATCGCCGCCGTCACCTCGGCAATCGTCTATCTGCCGATCTACATGATCTTCCTGCCCAAGGGGATGGACGCGACACCGTGGCGCGATATTGCCCTGCAGGGGTTTTATCAGGGCGTTCTGACCTCGGCTTTCGGCGTATTCGCCTTCAACCGTGCCGTTGTCCTGCTGGGAACGGCTGCGGGGGCAGCGCTATCGGCGCTGATCCCCGTCATTACTCTGGTTCTGGCGCTTGTCCTGCTTGGCGAAGTGCCGGGCTGGACCGACACGCTCGCCGCCTTCCTGATCAGCCTCGGCGTGCTGGCGCTGAACAGGAAGGGCAAGAAACCTGCCGCCTCATGATGCCTGCAAGGCGGGTCTTGCGGCAGGGCGGCTGATGATGAAGACCATGGCAGCGGCGGCAAAGCACATGGCGCCTGCAAGGATCAGGGCCGGAGTGTAGCTGTCATAGTCGGTGCGCACCAGCCCCGCGAAGGCGGCTGCGGCCGCTGCACCGATCTGATGGCCGGTGAACACCCAGCCAAAGACCAGTCCGGCCTTTTCCGGGCCGAAACGTTCGGCGGCAAGCTTGACCGTCGGCGGCACGGTCGCCACCCAGTCCAGCCCGTAGAAGACGGCGAACAGTGCCAGTTCGTAGACGGTGAAGTCGGTAAAGGTCAGGTAGATCAGCGACAGGCCACGCAGCGCATAGAACCAGAACAGAAGCCAGCGATTGTCGAACCGGTCGGAGAGCCAGCCGGACATGATCGTGCCGATGAGGTCGAAGGCGCCGATCACGGCAAGGATGCCCGCAGCCCCCACCGGAGCGATGCCGAAATCGCCGCAAAGCGTGATCCAGTGCGTCTGGATCAGGCCGTTGGTGGAAAAGCCGCAGACGAAGAAGGTCAGGAACAGGACCCAGAAGGTCGGGGTCGACGATGCTTCGCGCAAGGTGACGAGCGGCGAGGCCAGCATGGCGCCGAAGCTCTTGCGGGGTTCGGGTGCCGGAAGCGGCGCGGTGCGGCCGAACGGTTTCAAGCCGATATCCGCCGGGTGGTCCCGCATAAGGGCGAGAACCAGCACAAGGGCCGCAACAAGGAAACAGATGACGATGGTGAGCGATGTGCGCCAGCCGATCGTCTGGCTGACGCTGGCAAGGATCGGCATGAAGACCAGCTGGCCGGTGGCGTTGCTGGCGGTCATGAGGCCGACGACGAGGCCGCGCCGCTTTTCGAACCAGCGTGCCGCGACAGTTGCGCCAAGCACAAGCGCGGTCATGCCGGTGCCAAGGCCGATCACGATGCCCCAGAGCCCCACCATCTGCCATTCCTCGGTCATGAAAATCGAGCCGACAAGCCCCAGCGAAATCATGATGAGAGCAGCAGCAACCACCCGGCGCAGGCCGAACTGGTTCATGAAAGCAGCGGCGAATGGCCCCATGAGGCCGAAAAGAACGAGGCGAAGCGCCATTGCGAAGGAGATATTCGCATTGGTCCAGCCGAATTCACGCTGGAGCGGTTCGATCAATATGCCCGCCGATCCCATGGCGGCGGCCGTCGCCAGCATGGTCAGGAAGGTAATGGCGGCGACGATCCATCCGTAATGGATGTTTCTCTGGGCGAGAAAGCTGGCAAGGCGGGCAGAAATCATCTTCGGTGCTTTCGGGTTCAAGCTGGTTCTCGACCAGCCTTGCGTTTGATGGCGAAGCCATTCGCCCTGATCTTTGGTTTCCACGCATCGTGCTTTGCGAAAATCGTCACCGATTTCGGGCCGATGCTGTAGCGGGCGCATGGCTTCAGGTCATTGTTTTCAGTCAAAGGCGTTTGGTTTTCAGTCAAAAGGCGTTTGGCTTAGCCGAGCGCGCGGAGCAGATGCTGCAATTGCTCCACGCCGTCCTCTCCCAGCCGGGTTTCGATTTCCTCCTGGGCCTCATCCCAAAGCGGGCCGCCGCGCTCAACCAGATCGCGGCCATCAGCCGTGAGCGTGACGCTGGTCTCGCGATGGTCGTCACTGGCGGCGGGCTCGATCAGGCCCATTCGCTGCAGAACCTTCACATTGCGGCCCATGGTCGAACGGTCCAGTTCCGACAGGTGGGCGAGTTCCGTCACCGAGATGGAGCCCGCGCGCCGGATTTTCCGCAGCGTGCTGAACTGGGCGACATTGATGCCAAGCGGAGCCAGCGCGTTGTCGTAGACGCTCGACGTCTTGCGGGCTGCCTGGCGCAGAAGAATGCAGAAACACGGATGTGACATGTTGCGGGTATATACCCGTAAATAATTGCGCGCAAGTTCGGAGTGCGGAACAGGGAGTTCGTTGCTGCCATGCTGCTGACAGCAACGACGGTGTTTGTCGCCTGCTCAGACGGCGATATAGGCGGTTTCCTTCACTTCCTCCATCACGGCATAGGTGTGCGATTCCCGCACGCCGGGGAGGGAAAGAAGCGCTTCCGAAAGGAAACGCCGGTAGTGATCCATATCGGATACGCGGGCCTTGACGAGATAGTCGAAGCCACCCGCAACCATGTGGCATTCCAGGATGTCCGGATTGTTGCGGGTGAAGGTCGAGAAGGTTTCAAAGACTTCCGGCGTGGTGCGGTCGAGCTTGATCTCGATGAAGACCAGCATGGCCCGGTCGAGCATCTTGGGCGAAAGCCGCGCCGAATAGCCCAGAATATACCCTTCTCGGGTCAGTCGCTTGACGCGTTCGGCGGTGGCCGTCTGCGAGAGATTTATGCGATCAGCCAGTTCGGTATTGGTCAGGCGTCCATTCTCCTGAAGGGCGCGCAAAATACTCCTGTCCATCGCATCGAGATTCTTCATCAGTTGTCCCCAATGGCCGTTTATGTGTGACGGCTCTATTCTTGATTTTTGCATATGTGTTTGAGTTGCCACGGAAATGAATCCGAAATCGATCCCCGACGCAAGACGAAACTTGTTGGGTGGTCCTACAAATTTTCGAACTGTTTCGGTGAATTGGCCTCAAATGTAAGCATACGTGCAAATAACAATCACAGGTTGCATGATAATCGCGGCCTGTGATAAGGATAAATGTGCATACTGAAAGGCATATTGCACCTGGAAATTTTGGCATGGGGTAAGGGGGGCCGGATTGGGGGAATCGTCGCTTTCCTTCCGTCCCGTTCATCCCCGGTTCTGAGGAAGTCCGGACAGCCCCAAACTGTCCGGATTTCTTTGTGGTGATTGCTGAACATGCCGAAGGCCCTGTCGACAGCGAGCTGGACGGCGCTTTGCGGCCCGGATTGCGCGCCCGAATTTTCCGGTTGCAAGGAAACGGATTGAACGCTAACAGTAGCTCCATGAACATTTCGCGCAATATCGTCATCAACGGTTGGTGGTGGGCCCGCTAAAAGCGGCCACGCAGGCGTTTGTGCATTTGCGTTCAGGAAACAGGCCGCTGGGATTATCCGGGCGGCCTTTTTGTTTGGCTGTTTGTATAAGACCGGCGGGAGAAACCGGTTTCCGGGAATGTTTGGGAACAGTTGGAGCATGTCCCCGGAAGCGGGAGCCGTTTCTTGGGATCGAGACATGCGTCAAAAACAAATAAATAGAGCATTTTAAACCGGAAATGCTCTCGTTTTGGGATAGCCGACCATGAATGCGAAGATTGCGGATAGCGAGATATTCCAGCACGAGACGGCGGGCGGCATCGTCGTCGAGCGCGTGCGCCACCTCACAGCCTATAAGGGCGCGATCGAGACCTATATCGATGCGCTGAACGAACGGCGCGGTGCGGTGTTCTCGTCCAACTACGAATATCCGGGCCGCTATACGCGATGGGATACGGCCATCGTCGATCCTCCGGTGGTCATCACCTCGCGCGCCCGCACCATGCGCATCGAAGCGCTGAATGCTCGCGGCGTCATTCTGCTTCGTCCCATTCTGGACACGGTAAAGGCGCTGGCCGAAGTGACGGTCGACAGAGCGGAAGAAAACCGCATCGAGCTGACGATTGCCGAGCCGAACGGCACCTTTACCGAGGAAGAGCGCTCGCGCATGCCTTCGGTCTTCACGGTCCTTCGCGCCATTGTCGGCCTGTTCTTTTCCGAGGAAGACGCCAATCTCGGTCTTTACGGCGCCTTCGGTTACGATCTGGCGTTCCAGTTCGATCCGATCCAGTACAAGCTGAAGCGCCCCGACGATCAGCGCGATCTGGTGTTGTTCATCCCGGACGAAATCTTCGTGGCCGATCATTATGCGGCACGCGCCTGGGTGGATCGTTACGAATTCACCTGCGGCGGTTCTTCCACGCACGGCCTCGCACGTGCGACATCTGCACGCGCCTTCAAGCCATCGGACGCCAAGCTCGCGCGTGGCGACCACAATCCGGGCGAATATGCGAAACTGGTCGAGCGCGCCAAGGAGAGCTTCAAGCGCGGCGACCTGTTTGAAGTGGTCCCGGGGCAGACCTTCTACGAGCGCTGCCACACCGCGCCATCGGAGATTTTCCGCCGGTTGAAGACGATCAACCCGTCGCCCTATTCCTTCTTCATCAATCTGGGCGAGAATGAATATCTGGTCGGCGCGTCGCCGGAAATGTTCGTGCGGGTGAACGGCAGGCGTATCGAAACCTGCCCGATTTCAGGCACGATCAAGCGCGGCGAAGACGCGATTTCGGATTCGGAACAGATACTGAAACTGCTGAACTCCAAGAAAGACGAGTCCGAGCTGACCATGTGCTCGGATGTGGATCGCAACGACAAGAGTCGCGTCTGCGAGCCAGGATCGGTGCGCGTCATCGGCCGCCGCCAGATCGAGATGTATTCACGCCTGATCCACACGGTCGATCACATCGAAGGACGGCTTCGCGACGGCATGGATGCCTTTGACGGCTTCCTCAGCCATGCATGGGCCGTGACCGTAACCGGCGCGCCGAAGCTGTGGGCGATGCGCTTTCTGGAGGAAAACGAACGCAGCCCGCGCGCATGGTATGGCGGCGCGATCGGCATGATGCACTTCAACGGCGACATGAATACCGGCCTGACGCTGCGCACCATCCGTGTGAAGGATGGCGTGGCGGAAATCCGCGCGGGTGCAACGCTTCTGTTCGATTCCAATCCGGAAGAGGAAGAGGCCGAAACCGAATTGAAGGCTTCGGCCATGATCGCTGCGGTGCGCGAGGCGCAGAAGAGCAATCATGTCGCCGAGGAGCGCGTAGCGGCGAAGGTGGGAGAGGGCATCTCCATCCTGCTCGTGGATCACGAGGATTCCTTCGTGCACACGCTCGCCAACTATTTCCGCCAGACGGGGGCGACGGTTTCCACCGTGCGCTCGCCAGTGGCGGAAGAGGTGTTCGACAGGATCAAGCCGGACCTCGTGGTCCTGTCGCCCGGACCGGGCACGCCGCAGGACTTCGATTGCAAGGCCACCATCACCAAGGCGCGCAAGCGCGAACTGCCGATCTTTGGTGTCTGCCTTGGTTTGCAGGCGCTCGCCGAAGCCTATGGCGGCACGCTGCGCCAGTTGCGCATTCCGATGCACGGCAAGCCGTCGCGCATCCGCGTGTCGAAGCCGGAGCGGATATTCTCTGGCCTGCCGAAGGAGGTGACGGTCGGGCGCTACCATTCGATCTTCGCCGATCCGGAGCGTCTGCCGGATGATTTTCTGGTGACGGCGGAAACGGAAGATGGTGTCATCATGGCTTTCGAGCACAAGCACGAGCCGGTTGCCGCCGTTCAGTTCCATCCGGAATCGATCATGACGCTTGGCCACAATGCCGGAATGCGCATGATCGAGAATGTGGTGACGCATCTGGCGGGCAAGAACAAGGCTCGCCGCACCAACTACTGACCGAACGCTTCGCGTCGTGATTTCAAGCCAGCCGCGGCCCGCGCCGCGGCTGGTTTTTTTATGACCTGCCGGCGCTTGCCCATTGCCTGCTCTGGCAACTCATTTGCAACTGTAATGCCTTGCATTTGCAGGAGAAAATTAAATGCGGGAACTGAAAAAACAGGGTACGAAGTTTTGCTTTTCTGGGGTATAGAGCGGCGGTGAATTGCTGCCGCATATGCCAGATGCGTTGTGGATGTGTCCCGCGCGCTGGCGCGCATCCGAAAAGTGTGAAACGGTTTCGGATAAGATGTGCGGTTCATGACAAGCAGTTGGAGCGCCGGTCTGTTTCAACCGGATCGAACCGCGCTCCAAGAGTTTTTATAGTCGCATTATCCTACGCAAAGCCGCTTCGCACTTTTGCTGGAAATGCTCTGGATCAAGATAATCAAAGGTTCATCATGGACGCGAGTGCAAAGGTTCGGCGGCTTGCCGCTTGGTCTATTCCCATTGCTTTCGGTGTGATGGGCCTGAAATATCTGGCCTATGCGCTGACCGGCTCCGTGGCGCTTTATTCGGATGCACTGGAATCCATCGTCAATGTGATTGCGGCCATCGGTGCATGGTGGGCAATCCGCATGAGCTACAAGCCTGCGGATGGCAATCACCCTTTCGGGCATCACAAGGCCGAATATATTTCGGCTGTCGTGGAAGGCGTCCTGATCACGGTCGCCGCACTCCTGATCTTCCGCGAGGCGTGGTTTGCGCTGGAAACCCCGCGCAAGCTCGATGAACCCTGGCTTGGCCTTGCCATTAATACCGCTGCGGCCGTCATAAACGGCCTGTGGGCGACCTTGCTGATTCGCACGGGCCGCAAGTTCCGCTCGCCCGCGCTGGAAGCGGATGGCAAGCACATCATGACTGATGTTTTCACCTCGGCTGGCGTTCTGGTCGGCCTTGTCGGTGCGGTGGTGACGGGCTGGGCCATACTCGATCCGCTGCTTGCGATACTGGTCGCCATCAACATTCTCTGGCAGGGCTGGCATGTCATCAATTCCTCGGTGCAGGGGCTGATGGATATTGCCGTCGAACCGACCGAGGAAATGCGCATCCGCGACGTGATTTCAGCCAATGCGGGGGGCGCCATCGAAGTTCACGACCTCAAGACGCGCATTGCCGGTCGTGTCACCTTCATCGAGTTTCACCTGGTCGTTGCCGCCGATATGAGCGTCGGCGATGCCCATGTGATTTGCGACCGTATCGAAGATGCCCTGAAGAAGGAGATCGACAGCGCGCGCGTGGTGATCCATGTGGAGCCGGAGGACGAGGCAAAGCTGCCGCCGGGAACCAGCGCTGTGCCATTTGCCTGACTGAAATACTGTCTTGCATGGCGGATAGTGCGCGTGTAAAAGCTTTCCCCATGACGATCAAAAACGCAACATCCATGGAACATTCCGCAGCCGCCTTCGGCGCGCGCGTTGATGTTTGCGTTCTAAACTCGCTTCTTACCCTCGGCCTTAGCGGCGATCGCCGGGCTCGCTGAAAGGAGCGTCCGGCGGTCGATCCCCGGTCGCAGGCCTGTGCTCCTTTCCAGAAAACCCTTATAATTGATCAGTATTATCCGCGCTTGACGGCTTGAATCCGTCGACAGCCGGGAGGAAACGAACATGAATCAATCCGTCACCACGCCGCAATCGAAGTCCGTCTCCGAGCGCAAAGGCATGCCGATTGCAGGCAGCAAATATTCACCTTTCCCGGTTCCGCAGCTCGATGACCGCACCTGGCCATCCAGGCGCATCGAAAAGGCGCCGATCTGGTGTTCGGTCGACCTGCGCGACGGCAATCAGGCCTTGATCGACCCGATGGGCCACGACCGCAAGGAGCGCATGTTCCGCCTGCTGGTCGATATGGGTTTTCCGGAAATCGAAATCGGCTTTCCGTCCGCTTCGCAGACGGATTTCGACTTCTGCCGCTGGGCCATCGAGCATGGCAATGTGCCGGACGAAGTGGACTTGCAGGTGCTGGTGCAGTGCCGTCCCGAACTGATCACGCGGACTTTCGAGGCGCTGGAAGGCGCGAAGTCGCCGATCATCCATTTCTACAATTCCACCAGTGAATTGCAGCGCCGCGTGGTCTTCGCCAAGGATGTCGGCGGTATCAAGCAGATCGCGACCGACGCCGCCAAGATGATCATGGACATGGCTGCCAAGGCAGCCAATTCTACAGATGGCGGTTATCGCTTCCAGTATTCACCGGAAAGCTTCACCGGCACCGAGCTGGATGTGGCGCTGGAAATCTGCAACGCCGTCATCGAGATCGTGAAGCCGACGGCGGACAACAAGCTGATCGTCAATCTGCCCTCGACCGTCGAGATGAACACGCCGAACGTCTATGCCGACCAAATCGAATGGATGTGCCGCAATCTCGACAATCGCCAGAACCTGATCGTCTCGCTGCACCCGCATAATGATCGCGGCACGGGCATCGCCGCCACGGAACTCGGCCTGATGGCGGGCGCCGACCGAGTTGAAGGCACGCTGTTCGGCAATGGCGAACGCACCGGCAATGTGGATGTGGTGACGCTGGCGCTGAACATGTACACGCAGGGCGTAGACCCGGAACTGGACTGCACCGACATCAACCGGATGAAGGAAGTCTATGAATATTCGAACCAGTTGAAGATCGCCGAGCGCCACCCTTATGTCGGCGAACTGGTCTATACGGCTTTCTCAGGCTCGCATCAGGATGCGATCAACAAGGGCATGAAGGCGCGCCGTTCGGCCAATTCGCCGATCTGGGAAGTGCCTTATCTGCCGATCGATCCGCAGGATGTGGGCCGCTCCTACGAAGCCATCATCCGCATCAATTCGCAGTCGGGCAAGGGCGGCATCGCCTATATCCTGCAAGCGGATTACGGCCTGAACCTGCCGCGCAACCTGCAAGTCGAATTCCGCGAGATCATCCAGAACATTACCGATGAAGAAGGCAAGGAACTGCCGTCGAAGCGCATTCACGATGAGTTCCAGAAGCTCTACGTGACGCAGCCCGGCGCACGCATCAAGTTCGTGGATCATCACACCATGCCCGATCCCGAGCAGAAGGGCCGTCGTATTCTGACCGCCGAAATCACCGATAACGGCGTGACCAGGAATATCGAGGGCAAGGGAACCGGCCCTATCGACGGTTTTGTCGATGCGCTGTCCAAATATCTCGGCGTAAAGATGTCGGTCGTCGACTATTCCGAACATTCGCTACAGCAGGGTTCGGACGCTTCGGCCATTTCCTACGTCGAAATGGCTCATCCGGGCGGCAAGCTGTTCGGCGCCGGTATCAACGACAATATCGTCAGTGCTTCACTGGAAGCAATCGTCTCGGCGGCCAACCGGGTGATTGGCCGTTAAGCCAAACACATAGATTAGAGCGCCGGTCTGATTCAGATGGGCGCTCTGTCTCTTTGTGTTTCGACGCGCATCTTTTCCGATCGAAGCAGGATCAGAAATTAGTCCAGTGGACTGATTTCCCTGCGTAGGCGTTTCACACTTTTCGGGATGCGCTCCAAAACGGTGCTAAGGCGCCGTGTTTGTTTTGAAATCAATAAGAATGCGCTCGTTGAGCTTCGTTATTTTCTCGCTGGCATCGGAAACGCCATGTTCTTCCATGAGGCAGGACCAGCCGCCCTCAGGCCGCCTGTCGATGCTGAATATGTTGTAGCGGGCGGCGGGTTTGTGACCGCCGAAGTTCTGGCTTGCAGACGGCACGCTGACGACGGGGACCTTGCCGTTCGGCCCGTCTATCTCGTAATGCGTGACAAGATGCGTGTGACCGTGGAGAACCAGCTCCGCACCATGCTTGCGTATGATTTTCTGAAAACGGCGGATGCCGTAAAGGCGTTTGTGTGCGGGCGTCGCGCCATGGATCGGCGGGTGATGGATCATCACGATGCGAAAGAGCCCGCGTGCACCGGCTTCGTCCAGCATCGCCGCCAGGCGCTTGCCTTGCGCAGACCGGAAATCGCCGCTTGCCATGAAAGGGGCTGTCGCACGCGCCGAGGAAACACCGATCAGCGCCACGGGGCCGCGCTCGCGCATATAGGGAAATTGCGGGCGGTTGCTGCTGTTGTCGATGCCGTCGCCGCGCATCCAGGGTTCCCATTTCCGGCACGACTTGTCGAGCGCGCCGGGAACATAGGCGTCATGATTGCCGGGGACGACCGACACATCGTTCGGATTGCCCAGCCTGGTGAGCCAGTCATGGGCGATATCGATTTCGAGATTGAGCGCCAGATTGACGAGATCGCCCGTCACCGCAATATGATCCGGGGATTGCGCCTGCATGTCGGCAATGAGACTGTCGAGTACGGTTCCGTGCATCGCATTTTTGCGATTGCGCAGCCAGTTTATGTAACCGGTAATGCGCTTCGATGCCAATTCGCGGTATCGCACGCGCGGCAGCGGTGAAAGGTGAATATCGGATATATGGGCGAGACGGAACATAAGGCCCCGTTTACTGGATAATGTTTAAAATCAAAACCTGTTTAGCGACTTTTTGTTGATGACATTGATGCATTAATACGAAGTAGATTGCTTCGCGGAGAGACGGCATGCGCTTTCGACATTTTATATTTCATACATATTTTTTATTAAGACGCCCAATGACATTAGGAGTAAGGGCCATTGTTTTCGATGAAAAAAAGAATTCGGTTTTCCTGGTAAAACATACCTATGTGCCCGGATGGCAGTTGCCGGGCGGAGGCGTCGAGCGCGGCGAGACTTTTATCGAGACGCTGGAAAAGGAACTGCGCGAGGAATGCAATATCGTGCTGAAAGGCTCCCCCCGGCTTTTCGCGCTTTACAAGAACGCCCATGCATCGCCGCGCGATCATGTGGCGCTCTATGTGTGCAGGCAATTCGAGCAGACAGCGCCGCGTTTGCCTGACCGCGAAATTGCCGAATGCGGTTTTTTTCCGCTCGACAATCTGCCGGAGGGAACCACGCCCTCGACGAAACGGCGCCTGCAGGAAGCACTTCACGACCTCGAGCCGCTGCCGATCTGGTGAAGGTGCATCCGCCGCACCCTCACCGTGGCGTGTGGAGTTTTAGAAGCGGTAGGTGATACCCGTGCCGATCAGCCATGGATTAAGCTTGGCCTTGCCGGTCACTTCCGTGCCGCCGATCAGGGTAGCGTCGAATTTCGGCTCCAGGAACAGCTTCTTGACGTCGAAGTTCACGCCCCAATGCTCGTTGAGCATGTAGTCGAAGCCGATCTGCAGCGCGCCGCCAAATGCGTTCTTGACCTTCAGATATTCGACCCCGGTCGCATCCTGATTGTAGAACACGGTATAGTTCACGCCTGCACCGACATAAGGCTTGAAGGCGCCGAAATTGGTGAAGTGATATTGCAACGTCAGCGTGGGCGGCAGAATCCAGGCCTTGCCGATCTTGCCCAGCCCGTCGATCGAACCGGCGCCGTTGATATTGGCATAGGTCGTGCCGAGAATGAGTTCGGCGGCGAAATTGTCGGTGAAGTAGTAGGTGATGTCGAGTTCAGGCGTGATCGACTTGGAATAGTCGAGATCCGAACCTGAAACGCCATTCACATAGCCGGAATTCTGCGGAACGACGCCGAGTGCGCGCACACGGATCTGCCAGGGCGACAGGGCTTCCGGCACGGCCTGAATTTCGGACGCGGGCTGGGCTACGATGGCATCTGCGGCAAACGCCGCCGGTGCGGCCAGGTTCAGGGCGGTAGCGGCCAGCAATCCTCTTGCGAAGCGGTTCATCTCTCTCTCCTTAAGTCGTGGTCAGTCTTTGAAGTCTCGGGGGAGGTAGTAGTGATGCGTGCAATCTGGACCGCGCAACGAAACGCCCCATTGATCGAAATCAATGGGGCACGAGAGATTTAAGAGATTGCTGATGTTCTCCGGGCACTGTTGCAGGAAAAGCGCAGTTGGTCCGGTCGGGCTTTAAAGCCGCTTCACGCTCTTGCTGGAAGTGCTGAGGGGAAGCGATCCCGGTCATGCGGGGCAGCGAAGTCGATTTCCGGCCCAAGCGGCACAACGCCGGTCGGATTGATCGTCTTGTGGCTGCGATAATAATGGCCCTTGATGTGTTCCATGTTCACGGTCGGAGCCACGCCCGGCACCTGATAAAGCTCGCGCGTGTAGTTCCAGAGGTTCGGATAATCGGCAAGGCGGTGCAGGTTGCACTTGAAATGGCCGACATAGACCGGATCGAAACGCAACAGCGTCGTGAACAGCCGCCAGTCGGCTTCCGTCAGGCGGTCGCCGGTCAGATAGCGCTGGCGGGAAAGACGGTCCTCAAGCGCATCCAGTGCGGCGAAGAGTTGCCCGAACGCTTCCTCATAGGCTTCCTGCGTGGTGGCGAAACCGGCGCGATAAACCCCGTTATTGATGTTGGGATAGATGAAATCGTTGAGCGCATCGATCTCGCCGCGCAGCGCTTCCGGGTAGAAGTCGAGCGAGGCATCGCCGAATTCGTTGAAGGCGGTGTTCAGCATGCGGATGATTTCCGACGATTCGTTGGAGACGATCGTCTGGCGCTCTTTGTCCCACAGGACCGGCACGGTGACGCGGCCGGAATAGTTCGAATCGGCGCGGGTGTAGATTTCGTAAAGACGCTTCGCGCCGTAGAGCGCGTCGCCGGTGCTGCCGGTGGTGCCGTGGAAGGTCCAGCCTTCTTCAGCCATCAGAAAATCCACCACCGAAACCGAAATCACGTCTTCCAGCCGTTTCAGCGCGCGGAAAATCAGTGTGCGATGCGCCCACGGGCAGGCATAGGAAACATAGAGGTGATAACGGCCCGGTTCGGCCTTGAAGCCGCCTTCGCCGATCGGGCCGGGGCTGCCGTCAGCGGTCACCCAGTTGCGGAATTGCGATTTTGAACGTTCGAAGCGGCCTTTCGTGCTCTCGGTGTCGTACCAGACATCATGCCACTTGCCATCGACCAGAAGTCCCATGCGATTTCTCCTTTTGGCAAGAGAATAGGGCGACAGCCGCCGTTTTGCAGCATTGCAAGCCGTGAACAGTGCGTAACGGTTCCAAAAAGATCATTTGAAGCCGCCATTTTGAAAAAAATGGTTTTACCTCTGTCCATTTTGGTGTAATGCAACTTCCAAATTGCGGTCATCTCAATTCCGGCCGCACAGGAGAACGATGTAATGGAAATGCTTTTCATCCGACGATGAAACTTGGACCGCGCCCAAGCGCGGAGTGCATTCCATTGACCTCAAGGGTCCCCGACTTCTCCTATTGCGATCTTAAGCCCATGCAGCAGCTTGAACTGACCTATGCGCAGGAATGCCCGGCGCACGACATTGAAATCGAAGCCATCAATGCCGAAGCCTTCGGACCGGGACGTTTCACACGTGCCGCGCATTTCATCCGCGAGGGTGGTCCGCACGCGCTCGATCTTTCCTTCGTGGCGCTGATGGGCGGCATCGTGGTCGGCTCGGTGCGGCAGACGCCGGTTGTCATCGGCAAGACGCCCGCGCTCCTGCTCGGACCGCTTGCTGTCAGGCCTGAATGGAAGAAGCGGGGCATCGGCGGCAGGCTGATGCGCATGTCGCTGGAAGCCGCCGAAAAGGCAGGCCACAAGCTCGTCATTCTCGTCGGCGATGAGCCTTACTACGGTCCGTTCGGCTTCAAGATGGTCGCGCCGGGCTCCATGATCATGCCGGCACCGGTCGATCCGCGCCGGATGCTCGCCTGCGAACTCGCGCCGGGCGCGGTGAATGGCGTCGGCGGCATCGTGCGCCACGCCAACCGGGCGAAATAGAGCATTTCATTAGAAATGCTCTATCTGCTTGTTTTATTGCATGTCTTTAACCCGAAACCGGTTCCCACTTTCGGGAGACATGCTCTCGTTAAAAAGAGGGGAAAGCGAGGGGCGGTTTACCGCCCTTCGCGATACCACATGCTGCCGAAGACCAGAAGCAGGGCAGACAGCGCCAGGAAGCCGGAGAACAGCGGCAGGCGATTGACGCTTTTCAATTGCGTGTCCGAAGTCTCACGCAGGCCGATCCAGTCATTGCCGCTGGCGGCGCGGTTGCCGCTGATGGCCGTGATCGCGGGCACACGGACTGCACTGTCTCCGCTTGCATGGAGGCGATGAACCGAGCCACCCGTCGCCTCGGCAAGCGGTTTCAGGTGATCCGCCGTCGAAATGCTGTCGGCAAATTCCGGCGCATCGATGGGCCCTACATGGGCCAGCGCTTCCAGATCGCCATTCTTCACCCGGAAAATCCCGATCTCGTCCGTCTGCAACGAGCCTTCGAACAGGCCCGGCTTGCTTTGCGCAAGACTGACCTGCAATTCCTTGCCGGAAGGGGTTGTGACGGTCGCCGCACCGGGATTGTCGCCCATGGTCTGGCGACGGATGGAAAGGGCGCGCCCGTTGCCGGAAGCTGTCAGCGCTTCTTCCTCCAGTTCCGGCTCCTGCATCAGCCAGTGGGCAATGCGGCGGTAGAGCGAGGCGTAGGGGCCGCCGCCCTCGAAACCGCGCGCCCAGAGCCAGCCCTGATCGGAAAGAAACATGCCGACGCGGCCCTTTCCGACGCGGCTCAACACCAGCAGCGGCTTGTTGTCCGCGCCGCTCATTACCGTTTCGCCCTGCGGCGCGGTAATGTCGATGGTGCGGAACCAGCGGCTCCAGTGCGGCGGCTCCTGATCGCTGCCATCGAGGCCGCGCGTGACCGGGTGGCGTTTGCCGAGATCGGTGAGGCGCGGATAGAAGGCCTTTTCCGTTACCGCGCCGGTCGGCATGGCGGGCAGGGCGCTATAGAGCGGCGTGCGGGCAATGGACATTTCGCCTGCATATTCCGGCCCGGCGGCGACCAGAAGCGCGCCGCCATTCTCCACATATTGCGCGATATAATCGTAATAGAGCAGCGGCAGCACATCGCGGTGCTGGTAGCGGTCGAGAATGATGAGATCGAACTCGTTGACCTTGTCCACGAAGAGTTCGCGCGTCGGGAAAGCGATCAGCGACAATTCGTTGATCGGCGTGCCGTCCTGCTTTTCGGGCGGGCGCAGAATGGTGAAGTGGACGAGATCGACGGCGGCATCGGATTTGAGCAGGTTGCGCCATGTGCGCTCGCCATTGTGCGGCTCGCCGGAGACGAGCAGCACGCGCAGGTTTTCGCGAACGCCGTCCACGGTTGCGACGGCGCGATTGTTGGCGTCGGTCACTTCGCCGGGAAGCGCTGGCGTGGCGATTTCGACAATGTTCACACCGGCGCGCGGCAGGGTGATGGTGACGGGCGTTTCCTGACCGACCCGCGCTTCCTCCTCGCTGACGGTTTCGCCATTGACGCGGACCTGAACCGGAGCCGGGCTGCCGAGGCTCTTGCCCTCATCGATCACCGTAAACGACATTTCCAGCGGCTTGCCGCTGATGCCATAGCGCGGCGCCTTGTTGAAGCGGATGCGGCGGTCGAACTCGTCCGGCTTGCCAGTCACAAGCCCATGCAGCGGCGCATCGAAGCCGAGCGCATTCTTGTTGGCGGGAATATCGTGCACCTGACCATCGGTAATCAGAACAGCGCCCGCGACGCGGGAAGGCGGCACGTCGAGAAGCGAACGCGCCAGCGGTCCGAAAAGCCGGGTGGCGTAACCGTCTTCATTCTCGCCGGGCTTGCCTGCCTCCACCACGCGGGTTTCAAACTGCGGCATGGTTGCAAGCTGGTCCTGCACAGCTTTCAAGGTGGCATCCGTGTCGGCGCGGCGGCTTCCCAGTTCCTGGCTCTGGCTGCGGTCCACCACGACTGAGACCACGCTTTTCAACGGCTCGCGTTCTTCGTTGATGATGACCGGATTGATCAGCGCCAGCGCAAGCGCGGCTGCGGCCAGCAGGCGGATCAGCCCGCCACGCATCCGCAACGCAATCGTGGCCAGAACCAGCAACGCCAACGGCACGAGAACGGCAATCAGCCAGGGCGTGGAGAGAAACGGTTCGAATTCGATGTTCATTCTCACCTCCTACCGCCGTTCGCGTTCACGATCAGGGGAAAAGAGAAGCGGGATTGGGCGATGACGTGGCTGCAAAGCATTATGCTAGTTTCCCAGCCGCTCGATGAGGTCCTTGGCGTGGACCTGATCGGACTTGTAGTTGCCGGTCAGCATATACATGACGATGTTCACGCCGCCGCGAATGGCATAGATGCGCTGCATCGGGTCGTTCGGCACGGTCGGCAGAAGCGGATTGCCTTGCTCGTCCACGGCCCATGCACCGGCGAAATCATTGGCGGTGATCATGATCGGGGTCACGCCGTCACCGGTGCGCACAGGGCGGTTCTGCGGCGAAGCATTGGGCGTTGTCGCCTCGACCCAGAGCGGGCTTCCTTCATAGCGGCCCGGAAAATCGGGCATGATGAAGAAGGATTTGGTCAGCACATGATCGTCCGGCACGGGTTCCAGCGGCGGTACATTCATGCCGTCGAGAATGGCGCGCAGGCGCTGGTTGGCCGGTGAGGCGGACGCATCGAGGCTGGCTCCGGCCTGCAACTGGTCGCGCGTGTCGAAAAGCACGGTGCCGCCCTGCTGCATATAGGCATCGACCCTGGCAATCGCTTCCGGGCTGGGCATCGGCGCTTGTGCGTCGATAGGCCAGTAGATCAGCGGATAAAAGGCCAGTTCATCCTTGGCCGGATCGACGCCGACAGGGTCGCCCGGTTCAAGCGCGGTCTTGTCCATCAGCGCGAAGCTTAAACCGCGCAGCCCGGCCTTGCTGATGTCGTCGGTCTGGGCGCTGCCGGTGATGACATAGGCAAGATGCGTCTGCGAGACCGAGTTGACGATCGCCTCGTCTCCCGGCTTGCTGTCGTCATGCACCTGTTCCTGTGTCTTGGACTGGGATTGAGATGGGGATGGGGTCTGGGCTTGTGCTTCGCCCATTCCAGACGGAAGAAGGTTGAAGGCAAGCGAACCAGCCAGCAGTACGGCGATGCCTGCGGCCTTGGCGCGCACTTTCATGCGGCGACGGAAGGCACCGCGCAGCCACAGCATCAAAAGCGTATCGAGCGCGAGCAGCATCGCGGCGACCGCAAAGAACGGTCCCGCCAGTGAAATCGACTGGTCGGACGTGTAGGAAGCGGGCACTATTCCGACGGAAAATGCGGGTTGGGCTATCGGTTGCAGCTTGATGTCGGCACCTTCAAAGATGTTGAGCGCTTTCAATCCGTCCTCATTGCCATAGAAACCGGGCGGCGTGTTGATGCTGACGCTCGCCTGCCTGTTCTTCTCGACGATCAGCGGCTTGGCCTCGGATGTGGGCGGGGTCAGCGCGCCGGAAGCGGACAGGAGCTGGTATGGCGGAAGTGAGACCGAGGCCTGCGTGTCCTGCGCGCCGGTCCTCTGTGACAGCGAGACGATGCGGCGCAGCATTTCCACGAACGAACCCGAAATGGGCAGGCTCGACCAGCTTGCATCCGGCGAGATGTGGAACAGGACGATATTGCCGCGCCCGCGCTGTTCGCCAGTCACAAGCGGCGTTCCATCCTGAAGAACGGCGTAAGCCTTGTCGTTGAGATCGAATGACGGTTCGGCAAGAACCTGCCTTGTGACGGTCACGTCATCGGGAACGGCAAGACCGGCAAAAGGCCCCTTGTCAGGGAAAGCGCGCAATTTCTGCGGCTCCGACCAGGACAGCGTTCCGCCCAGTGCGCGTTCGCCCTTGCGCAGTTTCACCGGCAGAAGCGGGTCGTTATCGCTGGCGCCGGCAAGGCGCGGGCCTGCGAACCGCACCAGCGTGCCGCCATCCTCGATCCACTTGGAAAGCTGTTCGGTGACTGGCTGCGGCAGCGTGCCGATATCGGCCATGATGAGGATCGACGGCTTTGCATCCAGCACTTCCGGCACGGATTGCAGCAGGTCCGCCGAGCGCGGCTCGATCAGATTGACATAGGGCGAAAGCGCCCGGGAAATATAGTGCAGCGGCGAGAGCAGAGGTTGCGCCAGATCACCGTCGCCGCTGGCGATCAGGCCGACTGTGCGCCGTTCCGATCCCGCATCGATCAGCCGTGTCGCGCCTGCCTGTTCGATGCCATCGACACGGATCAGGCGGAAATCGTTGCGAAGCTCCACCGGCAGGTTGAAACGCGCTGTGCCTTCCGCGCTTCCAGGCGTGAAGGAAAGCGGCGCTTCGGCGATGCGGCGTCCCTTGTCGTCATAGGCGGCTGCGGTGAGCGTGCGCGGGGCCGATACGCCTTGCGGGCGGATGGCGATCGCTTCCAGACTGTCAGCCTTGTTGTCGATGCCGGTCAGCGCGAAAATGCGGCTGAGTCCCGCGCCATACCAGAGAACGGAAGCGAGATGGCCGGACTTGTCCAGTTCCGCGAAGGTTTGCGCATCGTTTGGCGTAGCCAGCCCGTCGCTCATGAAGGCAAGGCGGATCCTGGCACCGGCAGGCAGGGCGGATGAGAGCCGCTCCAGCGCCGCCTTGCGGTCGACGGGAATAGGGCGCGGTTCCAGCGCCTGCAGGCGTTCTGCGGCGCGCTTGCTGTCATAGGGGCCGAGTTCCGCATTGGCCGGTTCCGCCGTGCCTGCGATATAGATCGGCGCGTCAGTGCCTTCCGCATCGGAAATGAGCTTTTCGGCGGCATTGACGCGCTGTTGCCAGTCCTCGGCGGAAGCCCAGCCATTATCGATGACGATGGCGAGCGGCTCATTGCCCGCAAGCGCCACCGGGCGCGGGTTCCAGACCGGCGAGGCAAGCGCGAGAATGACGAGCGCGGCGATGAGCAGTCGCAGCAGCGTCATCCACCATGGGCTTTTCGACGGTACTTCCTCGCGCTTGAAGACCTGCGCCAGAATGCGCAGCGGCGGAAAGGTTTCTTCCTGCGGGCGCGGCGGCGCCATGCGCAAAAGCCACCAGATGACCGGCAGGGCGATCAATCCTGCAAGGATGAGCGGTGAACCGAAGGCGAGCGGCAGGAAATTCATGTGCTGCTCCCTGTAGCGCTGCTCCCTGTTGCGCTCAGGGCATCGTGAAGACGCGCCAGCGCTTCGGCTGTCGGCCTGTCGGTGCGGTGAACCGTATAGCTCCAGCCAAGCCGCTTGCAGTAATCGACGAGGGTTTCGCGCCGCGCGGTGTAGAGGCGGCGATAGTCCTCCGCATAGGTTTCGGCCCGACCGGCGACAAGCGTCGCGCCGGTTTCGGGATCACGGAACTCGGTGCGGCCGGAATAGGGAAATGTCTCTTCCGCCGGATCGGCCACTTCCACCAGATGGGCGCGGACGCCGCGTCTGGCGAGGCGGTCGAGTAGATCGCTCAGTTCATCGAATGGATGCAGGAAGTCTGAGACCAGCACGACTTCCGAAAAACGGCGTATCTGGCCGATATCCGGCAGCGCCGGAGCGGGCGCGTCGTGCATTAGCGCCGCTGCAAGCCTCTCTGCACCATTGCGGGCCGAAAAGGGCTGGATCAACTCCGGAAAGGCGATGCGTTCGCCCGAACGCGACAGAAGTTCGGCAAGCGCCAGCGTCAGCACCAGTGAACGCGCTTCCTTGGAAACCGGCGCCATCTGCGAGCGATAGAGCATCGAAGGCGAAAAATCGCACCACAGCCAGACCGTATGGGCGGATTCCCATTCGCGGTCGCGGACATAGGTATGGTCGTCGCGGGCCGAGCGCCGCCAGTCGATGCGGGCGAGGGATTCGCCCTCGACATAGGGACGGAACTGCCAGAAATTTTCACCCGGGCCGCGTTTGCGCCGTCCGTGCCAGCCATTCATGACGGTATTGACCACGCGCTGCGCTTCCACCAGCAGATCGGGGATAGCAGCGGCCCGCGCGCGGGCGCGGGCAAGCGTCTCCTTGCGATCTGCGGTGGAAACTTCTGCGCCGATGACCATCAGACAGCAGCCTTTACCAGATTGGCGATGACGTCACGAATATGCATGCCATCGGCGCGCGCGGCGAAATTGAGCGCCATGCGGTGCTGCAATACCGGCTCGGCCAGCGCCTTCACGTCGTCAACCGAGGGGGCGAGGCGGCCTTCATAAAGCGCGCGCGCCCTTGCGCAGAGCATCAGCGCCTGGCTGGCGCGGGGGCCGGGACCCCAGGCGATATGCTTCTTCGCATGGTCGTTATCGGCGTCAGGTCTTGCGGAGCGCACCAGCTTGAGGATTGCTTCAACGACGCTTTCCGACACGGGCATGCGCCGCACCAGGGTCTGCATTTCGATCAGCCGCTCGGCATTGATGATTTCATAGGCCCTGGCCTCGGAAACGCCGGTCGTCTCCAGCAGAATGCGCCGTTCCGCATCCAGTTCGGGATAGAGAATGTCGACCTGCATCAGGAAGCGGTCGAGCTGGGCTTCCGGCAGCGGATAGGTGCCTTCCTGCTCCAGCGGGTTCTGCGTCGCCAGAACGTGGAATGGCGCTGGCAGGTCGTAGCGCTGGCCTGCGACCGTCACATGATATTCCTGCATGGCCTGCAAAAGGGCGGACTGCGTGCGGGGCGAGGCGCGGTTGATTTCATCGGCCATCAGGAGCTGCGCGAAGATCGGCCCCTTGAGATAGCGGAAGGAGCGGCGTCCGTCGGCATCCTGTTCCATGACTTCCGAGCCGATGATGTCGGAAGGCATCAGGTCGGGCGTGAACTGGATGCGTTGGCCGGACAGGCCAAGCACGGTTCCAAGCGTTTCCACCAGCTTGGTCTTGGCGAGGCCCGGCACGCCGACGAGGAGCGCATGGCCACCGGCAAGCACAGCGACGAGGGTGCGCTCGATCACGTTTTCCTGACCGAAGATCACGGTGCCGACACTTGCCTTGATGCGGGCGATATCTGCGAGCGCCCGTTCGGCCTCCGCGACGATTTGTTCGGGATTGGCGGTTTCAGGCGTAACGGCAACGCTCATATGGACCTCGCAATGCTCTGGCGGAACTGCTTCTTAAATCGCTATATAATACTGACAAGCCGCGAAAGGGTGACTATTTCATGGCTTTGGGTCTATTTGCGCAGGAATAACCGAGTCGGATGATAAAAAGCACCCCTGAAGGCAAAGAGGCGCCGCAAGAATCCATGCGGAACACCGGGACCGCCGGCGGGCTGGAAGCCCTGATCGCGCGCGCCCATGCCGATGCGCAGAGCGGTCCTTCCACCAGGGAGCGCGGAATCCCGCCGGTCGAGCGGTGGAATCCGGAATTCTGCGGCGATCTCGACATGGAAATAAAGGCGGACGGCACATGGTTCTACATGGGCACGCCGATCGGCCGCAAACAGCTCGTCAGGCTGTTCTCGACCGTGCTGCGCAAGGATGAGGACGGAAAGACCTATCTGGTCACGCCGGTGGAAAAGGTCGGCATCCGCGTCGAGGACGCGCATTTCATTGCCGTCGAGATGGAGGTTTCCGGCGAAGGAGAGACGCAGGCGCTCACCTTCCGCACCAATGTCGGCGATGTGGTTACAGCCGATGCGCAGCATCCCTTACGCTTCGTGGTCGAGCCGGAAAGCGGCGGCCTCAAGCCTTATGTTCTGGTTCGCGGACGGCTGGAGGCGCTGATTGCCCGTTCGGTCATGTATGATCTTGTGGCGCTGGGCGAGGAAATTGAAATCAACGGGGTGCAGACATTTGCGGTCCGCTCCGGCGGCATGGTCTTTCCGATCATGGCGGTGGATGCGCTGGAGGCAGCATTGCAATGAACGGCTTTCCTGACTTTTCAGCCGGTGATTTTGCCGAGCGGGTCCGGCAGTGGCACCCGGACCACGATGCGGTAACGGGCGACCATTCGCTCAATCCCGATTTCACGCAGGCCATGGTGACGGCGAAGATGCGCGACGCGGCCGTGCTGGTGCCTGTAGTCGATCGGGGATCGGAAGCCACGCTGCTTTTGACGCAGCGCACCGACACATTGCGCAAGCATTCCGGCCAGATCGCCTTTCCGGGCGGCGCAATCGACCCGGAAGACGGCACGGCGGAACGGGCGGCACTGCGCGAGGCCAATGAAGAAATCGGGCTTGCGGCGGATCGCGCCGAGATCATCGGCAATCTGCCGCGTTATCTCACCGGCAGCGGCTTTTCGATCACGCCCATCCTCGCGGTGGTGAAAACGCCGTTCGACGTGCATCCCAACCCGGACGAAGTGGCCGATATTTTCGAGGTTCCGCTTTCCTTCCTGATGAATCCGCAGAATCACCGGCGGGAAAGCAGGATGTTCAACGGCAAGGAACGCTTTTATTACGCCATGCCCTATCACGAGCGATTCATCTGGGGGGCAACCGCCGGGATCATTCGCGGACTTTATGAAAGGCTCTACGTTTGAGTATCAATATTTCCGGCAAGGCGGACTGGCTTAAGGCAAAGCCGTTGCAGGCCCTGTTCAAGGCGCTGAACCGTGATGGCGGCGAGGTGCGCGTCGTCGGCGGCGCAGTGCGCAACACGCTGCTTGGCACCGGGGTGAGCGATGTGGATCTGGCGACGACGCATGTGCCGGACGAGACTGTCAGGCTGGCGACCGAGGCCGGTTTCAAGCCGGTGCCGACCGGCATCGAGCACGGCACGATAACCGTTGTCGTGCAAGGGCATCCGTTCGAGGTGACGACGCTGCGGCAGGACATCGAAACCGATGGCCGTCACGCCAAGGTTGCGTTTGGAACCGACTGGAAGGCCGATGCCGAGCGGCGCGACTTCACCATCAACGCGCTCTATGCGACCGCTGACGGCACGATCATCGATGATGTCGGCGGCCTTGCCGACATAGAGAGCCGGACGCTGCGCTTCATCGGCGATGCGGAACAGCGCATTCGCGAGGATTACCTGCGCATCCTGCGCTTCTTCCGCTTCTTTGCCTGGTACGGTTCGGGTCGGCCCGAGGCCGAAGGATTGCGCGCCAGCGCGCGGCTGAAGGACGGGCTTTCACAGCTTTCCGCCGAACGGGTCTGGTCGGAACTGAAGAAGCTTCTCTCTGCTCCCGATCCCTCGCGCGCGCTGTTGTGGATGCGCCAGGGCGGCGTGCTGAACCTCATTTTGCCGGAAAGCGAGAAATGGGGTATCGACGCCATTCACGGCCTGGTGCGCACCGAAGCCGATCTTGGCTGGCAGGCCGATCCGCTGCTGCGGCTCGAAAGCATCATCCCGCCCGACAGCGTGCGGATGGAAGAGATGGGCAAGCGGCTGAAAATGTCCAATGCCGAAAGGGCGCGGCTCGAAGCCTGGGCGCGCGCCGATGCAGTCAAGCCGGAACTTTCCGAACAGGCGTTGAAGAAGACCATCTATCGCGGCAGCAAGCAGGCCGTGCTCGACCGCATTCGTCTGGCCTATGCCGCGGCGCGGGCCGAGGCCGGAGGTAGCGACGAAGCGATGGTGCGCGCCGGTGGTTTCGCGCGTCTTCTCGAAACTGCCGAACGTTACGATGCGCCGGTCTTTCCCGTGACGGGGGGCGATCTTCTGGCCCTTGGCATCCAGAAGGGGCCGGGGCTGGGCGAGGCCTTGCGGTCGCTCGAAACTTTCTGGATAGACTCCGGTTTTAGCCTTGACCGCACCGCGCTTCTGGACAAACTTGATCGTAGTTAGGGTGTTTCTGCCCTGACTATTCTTTCTCCGGCATTTCCGAACACAAAACCGTGTCTCACTTTTGTTGGAAATGCCGCGAAAATGAACAGCTGACCTCTTGTCGGCAAATTTTCGCTATAGTTTCATTCATTTATGGCTGGGAAGTTTTCAGCGTCATTCTGAAAGAGCGTGAGATGTCCAATCCCGATACATCGATACAAGACAAGGCAGCGGCCGATCCGAAGCAGAAGTTTGGCACCGAGGGCATCGCCGCCATGGACCGGCCGAGCCGCATCACCCGTTTCTTCATGGGGATCGTATCCTGGGCCGAAGGTCTCAACCTGAAATATGCCAGGCTTGGCAATCCGCCGGTCTATGACAACGCGACCTTTCCGTGGGCTGCGGAGATTGAGAAGGAATGGCCGGCCATCCGCAAGGAATTGGACACGATTCTCCTGCGCCAAAGCGAACTGCCTTCCTTTCAGGACATTTCGACCGATGTGAAGACGATCTCGACCGACAATCGCTGGAAGACGTTCTTCCTGCTCGGTTTCGGCGTGAAGTCGGAACAGAACATCAAGGCCTGCCCGGAAACCTGGCGCATCGTCAACAAGATTCCGGGCCTTACGACGGCGATGTTCTCCATCTTTGAGCCGGGCAAGCACCTGCCGCCGCATCGCGGCCCTTATAATGGCGTGCTGCGCCTGCATCTCGGCCTCATCGTGCCGGAGCCGAACGACAAGCTTGCCATCCGCGTGGACAAACAGGTCTGTCACTGGCAGGAAGGCAAGGTGCTGATTTTCGACGATGCCTATGAGCATGAGGCATGGAACCACACGGACAAGACGCGGGTCGTGCTGTTCGTCGATTTCGTGAAACCGCTGAAGTTCCCGGCCCGGTTCGTCAACTGGTGCCTGATGAATCTCGCCATCTTCACGCCCTTCATCAAGGAAGGGCTCGATAACCACAATGAGTGGGAAAAGAAGTTCTACGCGGAAGCCGAAAAGCTTCGCAACCAGCCCAATACCAAGTCTCGTTGAGTCCAGCTCATCGGGAATTGTTTAAATCCGTGCCGCGATCGAGCATTTTCAGGGCGCGATGCGTCGGCATGCCGGTGCCTGCCATGAAAGCCTGAACGGTTTGACACCGGCGCGCGGCGCTTATAAATGAGCAGGAGGGGCTATTGCCCTCCTGTCCTTTGGGCCTCTGGAAGAGGAATTGTTGATGCTGGAGATTGTCGGAAGCCTTTGAGCGTTCCGGACGAAACTGCAAGTGACGGGTGCTGAAAGCGCCTGACATGCAGGTCCAGGAGCGGAAACGGCATTGGCCGTGGATGGTTCACCATCCGCGAGGGCTGATGCTTGTCATGGTTTCCATCCAGGCATTAACGACAATGAATATCTCACGCATGGAACAGCGCGTCTTGCACGTGCTGGCGCAGGGCGGCTACATCCGCCATCTGCGCGAAGACGGACGCGTCTGCGATATCGAATGCTATACCCGGGAAGGCTATCTGCTTTCCGACTGCACGATGGCGGTTTTCCAGCAATTGCGCCGCAAGCGGCTGATCGAATCGCGCATGGGCAGTCCTTATCGCATCTCCTTGAAGGGGCGCGAGAATGTCCGCGCCCAGGCAAACAACCGGTGAAGGAGAGGGACATGCATATTCGCAACGAAACGCCCCAAGACGCCGCGGAAATCCGTCGCCTGACGGATGAGGCATTCCGCAACGCTGCCCATAGCAGCGGGAAGGAAGGGGAAATCGTCGATGCGCTCCGCGCCGCAGATGCGCTCACCCTGTCGCTGGTTGCGGAAGAGGACGGGCAGGTTCTGGGTCACGTCGCTTTCTCGCCGGTTCTGGTCGGCGGCGAGGACAAGGGCTGGCATGGGCTTGGTCCTGTTTCGGTCCGCCCGGACCGGCAGGGCGAGGGGATTGGCGGCAAGCTTATCCGCGAGGGCCTCGCGCGGTTGCGCAGCCTCGGCGCTGAAGGCTGCGTCCTTCTGGGTGATCCCGGCTATTACGGGCGCTTCGGCTTCAAGGCCGATGAGCGGCTGAAACTGCCGGGCGTGCCGGCGGAATATTTCCAGTGTCTGGCCTTCGGGCCGGATATTCCGGAAGGCGACGTCGCCTATCATTCCGCCTTCGCAATATGATTGAAGGGCCGGGAAACCGGCCCTTTTTCAATGCCTCACGGCCACTTCACCACGGGGGGCATGGAAGACAGGATGGAATTCACATTGCCGCCGGTCTTGAGGCCGAAGATCGTGCCGCGATCATAAAGCAGGTTGAACTCGACATAGCGGCCACGGCGGATGAGCTGTTCGTTGCGGTCCGCGTCGGTCCAGTCCTTGTTGAAGTTCTGGCGGACCAGATGCGGATAGACGACCGAAAAGCCGCGTCCCACATCGCGCGTATAGGCAAAATCCGCATCCCAGCCGCCTTTTTCTTCCGGCGAGTGCAGCCAGTCGTAGAAGATGCCGCCAATGCCGCGCGCCTCGTTGCGATGCGGCAGGAAGAAATATTCGTCGCACCACTCCTTCACGCGCTGGTAGTCGACAATGTCCTTGTGCTTGTCGCAGATGAAGCGGAAGGCCTTGTGGAAGGCAAGCGTGTCCGGGTCGTCCTGCGTGCGGCGGCGGTCGAGCACCGGCGTCAGGTCGGCACCGCCGCCGAACCACTGGCGCGTGGTCACCACCATGCGGGTGTTCATGTGGACGGCAGGCACGTTCGGGTTTTGCGGATGCGCGATCAGCGAAATGCCGCTTGCCCAGTAACGCGGGTCTTCCTCGGCACCCGGAATCTGCTTGCGGAACTCCGGCGAGAACTCGCCATAGACCGTCGAGACATGGACGCCGACCTTTTCGAAGACGCGGCCATGCATGATCGACATGACCCCGCCGCCGCCGCGGCCTTCATCCTTCTGCCATGGCGTGCGGACGAAGCGTCCGGGTTCGCGATCCGAAAGCGGGCCCTGCAATTCATCTTCAAGTTGTTCATAGCTTGCGCAGATACGGTCGCGCAGTTCCTCGAACCAGCGCTGTGCCGCCTGCTTCTTCTCTTCGATGTCTGCCGGGATGATGGCCGGAATCTCGTCGCGTTGCATTTTCGTGTCCTTCCGGCGCGGCCTGGTGGTGTTTGAAGACCTCGCGCAGCCAGGGTTGGAGCGCATCCCGAAAAGTGCGTGACGTTTTCGGACAAGATGCGCGGTTCAAAATGAATATCTAGAGCGCCGATCCGATTCAGTCAGATCGAAGCGCTCTAAATGGATGAACTATTATTGCTTGGCTTAGCAAAGTCCGCCTTCACCGCAAAGCGTGAAGCGCGTGATCGCAAGACAGTACCGGCCCTCTCCCCAAGAAAAGACTCGTCTTTGGGGTATCGCTAACCTATCTTTCTCTACTCAGGGTTTGAAAGGCATTCATTTCCGGGTTCGCCGGGAGGCAAACGCATGGCAGCAACACCGCCCCGTCCACCGCTTGAAGGCCTGCGCAGGCAGCTTGAGAAAAGCCGCGCCCAGAAAAGCGCCAAGCAAAGCACGAAAAGCCGGATGCCGCGCGATGGTTTCGTCCGCGAGACGTTCACCCTGCCGAGGCTGGCGGCGCGCGAAAAGGCGCGCGAGTGGTTCGAGACATTCCCGAAAGCCGCCTACTGGACCGAGATCGAAAGCTGGTGCGAGCGGCCGGACGATGTGATTGAGTTTACCATGCGCCGTCTGGCGACCGCGGATTGAGCAGCGCTTCAATAGCGGCGGTCAAGCCATTGAAACGCGATTCAGATTAGTAGGCAGAAAAGGCGCCCCGGAGGGCGCCTTCGCTTTTTGAATCGTTATTACGTTACGGCTTGGAGTTTCGATCCGATTGGATCGGATTGCGCTTCATCCGAATGCCGTTTCACACCTTTCGCGATGCGCTCTACTTGCCTGCCGTCTGCGGGGCCTTTTCCCATGCGTTCCAGTTCTGGATGATGCTTTCGGCATAGGCCTTGCCGACGCGATAGGCGTTGGTCGTGGCAAGCGGGAAGCCGCCGGAATTCGCGGCCAGCGATTCCGCCGCCGTCTGGTCCTTGCCCTGGCGGTCGAAATTCGACGCGGTGCGCAGCAGCGCGATGCGGTCGAAATCGAGCTTGCCAGCTTCGGCGGCGCGCTTCAGCGCGGTCAGCGTGGCATTGTCTTCCATCTGCGAGGTGCAGTAATCGGCCTTGCCGTCGGTCAGAAGCTTCGACCATTCGGCCATGGCTTCGCCGAGCTTTGCGCCGTGCCAGTAGGTATCGCCCGAGGCCGTATCGCAGATCGTGACCTTTGGCGCGCCGGTCGCGGCCTCTTCCGTGTAATGCTTGCGATATTCCTTCGCCGCGTCGCTATCCAGAAGTTCGACGCCTCTGGTCGTTGCCAGAGCATAATCGGCAAGCTTGCCGTTCAGCGCGAAGATTTCCGTGCCTGCGGCCCATTTCGGCTTTTCGCCGGGCTTTGCCGCGCCGAGGCCGAAGAAGTCCGTGGGCGAGCCTTCCGGCGCTTCCCGAATGTCGATGCGGTGGTTCAGATTGGCGTCGACCGAATATTTCGCCCAATGCGCCGATCCGAGCGTGCCGTGCTTCGGGTCGACACCGGCGATGCCCGCGATCACGAAATAGGTGTGGCTCAGATCGAACCTGTCGCTCAGCGCCATGGCTGCCGTCGCGCTTGCGGCATTGGCGAAGCCCATGGCCGTTGTCATGTGGCACAGGCCTTCGGCGGTGCAGTCGACCGTCGGATATTCGGGGTTGAGGCCCGGCAGCTTGATCTTCTGGGTGAACTTTTCGCCTTCAAGCCATGGCTTGGCCTCCTCGCCGAACATGGTGATGACCATCACCTTCGGCGCGATGGGGGTGGCTTCCTTGGCGAAGGCCGGGGCGCTTGCCAGCAGGGACAGGGTGGAAGCGGCGAGAGCGAGGGTGGACAGGTTCATGGAAGAAGCGAGCCTTTCAGACCGGAGGGGGAGATGCTGCCTTGCGAATCCGGTCATTTCGCGAGGTTTTTCCTTTGCCGCAGAGCTTCGCCTGCGGTCATCGCAACCGAAATCGCAAGATTTAGCGAGCGCGCGCCCGGCATCATTGGGATCAGAAGCCGCGCATCCGCGGCATCGTGCACGGTGTCGGGAACGCCCGACGACTCACGCCCGAAGAGCAGGATGTCATTTTCCTGAAACTGGTAATCCGTATAGGGAACCGCCGCCCTGGTGGACAGCAACACGATGCGGCGTCCGGCCTGCCGGCGCCAGTCCTCGAAATGGCGCCAGTCCGCATGGCGGGTGAGGGCGGCCTGCTCCAGATAATCCATGCCTGCACGCTTCAGCGAGCGGTCCGAAACATCGAATCCGGCAGGCTCGATCAGGTCGACCGCGAAGCCGAGGCAGGCGGCCATTCGCAGGATGGTTCCCGTATTGCCGGGAATGTCGGGCTGGTAAAGTGCTACGCGCAGTTCCATATGATGCGGGTAGCCGACAAATCGGGCGGCTGCAAGCGTCGAGAACGGTTCCCGCCTCCCGCATCAACATATCCGTTGGCGAGGGAGTGTCCGCAGGACGGGGCTCGTTCCTGCATCACGAAAATATTCCTGTTTTGTTCCTATTTCGTCTTGGAAATTCTGCAAGGTGCCCGTAAAAGGATCGCCATGTTCAGATGGTTTGAAAAACGACTCGAAGCTTATCCCGAAGAACCGCCGCGCGAACCCCCGCGCGGACTGGTAGCCTTTTGCCTTTATTATACCCGCGGCGCATGGCCGTGGATCATCGGCATGGCGATCTTCACCACGCTCATTGCCGTGATCGAAGTGTCGCTCTTTGCCTTCATGGGCAACATTGTCGACTGGCTGTCGCACCAGTCGCGCGAGACTTTCCTCAGCAATGAGGGCTGGCGGCTTGCGCTGATTGCCGGCGTGGTTCTGATCGGCCTGCCGGGTGTGGTGCTGATCCATTCGCTGCTGATCCACCAGACATTGCTCGGCAATTATCCGATGCGCATTCGCTGGCTGATGCACCGTTACCTGATCCGCCAGTCGATGTCGTTCTTCCAGGACGAATTCGCCGGACGCATCTCCACCAAGCTGATGCAGACTGCTCTTGCCGTTCGCGAAACGGTGATGAAGCTTCTGGACGTGCTCAACTATGTCATCGTCTATTTCGCTGGCACGCTGTTCATTGCGGCGTCTGCGGATCTGGTTCTGATGGTCCCGTTTGCCGTCTGGCTGGTTGCCTACATCCTGCTGCTGCGCTTCTTCATTCCGCGCCTGCGGGTGGTTTCGGAACAGCAGGCCGATGCGCGCTCGCTGATGACGGGCCGCATCGTCGACAGCTATACCAATATCGCGACCGTGAAGCTTTTCTCGCATTCGAGCCGCGAGGAATCCTATGTGCGTGAGAGCCTCGACGGCTTCCTCGGCACCGTGCATCGGCAGATGCGGCTCATCACGATGTTCCATTTCACCCTCTATATGGCGAACTGCATCCTGCTGTTTGCGGTGGGCGCAATCGGTATCCAGCTCTGGATGAACGAAGCGATTACCGTGGGCGCCGTCGCCGTCGGCATCGGTCTGGTGCTGCGCCTCAACGGCATGTCGCAGTGGATCATGTGGGAAATGTCGGCCCTGTTCGAGAATATCGGCACGGTGGAAGACGGCATCACCACGATTGCGCGTTCCCATGAAGTCGTGGACGTTCCCAATGCGCCGGCGCTGCAGGTGACCAGAGGCGAGCTCGACTTCGACCGGATCGGCTTCCACTACGGCAAGGGCAAGGGTGTCATCGACAACCTCACCCTCACCATTCAGCCGGGCCAGAAGGTGGGACTGGTCGGACGCTCCGGCGCTGGTAAATCCACGCTGGTCAATCTGCTGCTGCGCTTCTACGATCTGGAGAAGGGCCGCATCCTGATCGACGGGCAGGACATTTCCAGGGTCACGCAGGATTCGCTGCGCGCCAATATCGGCATGGTGACGCAGGATACCTCGCTTCTGCATCGCTCGGTCCGCGAGAACATCATGTATGGGCGGCCGGATGCCACGGAGGAGATGCTCCAGCAGGCGATCCGTCTCGCGCAGGCCGACCAGTTCATTCCACTGCTGACCGATCCCAAGGGACGGCAGGGGCTGGATGCGCATGTCGGCGAACGTGGCGTCAAGCTTTCCGGCGGGCAGCGCCAGCGCATCGCCATTGCGCGTGTGATGCTGAAGGACGCGCCGATCCTCATTCTGGACGAGGCCACCTCGGCCCTCGATTCGGAGGTGGAGGCAGCTATTCAGGACAGCCTCAACACGCTGATGGAAGGCAAGACCGTGATCGCCATCGCGCACCGCCTTTCCACCATCGCGGCGCTGGACCGTCTTGTGGTGATGGACAAGGGGCGCATCGTGGAAGACGGCACGCATGAGGAACTTGTCGCGCTCGGCGGCATTTATGCAAGTCTATGGGCCCGCCAGTCCGGCGGTTTCCTCGGCTTCGATGAAAATACCGAGGATACGCTGGTCAAATAAGGACGCAAGCCATTGATGAAAGCGGTTTACAGCCTGTTCGAACGTTGGGTCGATCCCTTTCGTGAACCGGACAGGCTGAGACCGCCTTCAACGACCCTCGGCTTTCTGTGGCATTATGCGCGACAGGCGAAATGGCCGCTGGCGGCTTCCCTTGTCGTCGGCGGATTGCTGCCGCTGGTCGAGGCAGGCCTGTTCTATTTCACCGGCAGGCTGGTCGATATTCTCGATCAGGCGGGCAAGGGCGGCGTCGAGCGAAGCTGGTCGGCGCTTTTGCAGGTGGCAGGGCCCGACCTGCTTTTCATGGGGTTCACTGTCCTTGTGATCCGCCTCGTGGTGACGGCAATCAACACGCTGCTGGAAGACCAGACCTTGTCGCCGGGCTTCTACAACATGATCCGCTGGCAGGCGAATTCCTATGTTCTCCGCCAGTCCTACGCCTTCTTCCAGAATGATTTTGCCGGGCGCATTGCCACCAAGGTCTGGCAGGCAGGGCAGGCGGCAGGCGACCTCATCGAAAGCCTCATTCAGGTCGTCTGGTTCATGGCGATCTACAGTATCACAACGCTGTTTCTGGTCGGTCGGCTCGACTGGCGGCTGGCGGCGGCGGTAGTCCTGTGGATCATTGCTTTCGGCTTCATCGCCTGGCGTTATCTGCCACGCATCCGCAAGAATGCCGAGGCCTCTGCGGAGGCGGGATCGATGATCAATGGCCGCATCGTTGACAGCTATTCCAACATCCAGACGATCAAGCTCAATACTGCCGATGACGATGAGCGCTATTTGCGCGATGGTTTCGAGCGGTATCTCGGCGCAATTCTCCCGTTCATGCGGTCGCTCACCGGAGTCCGCGTTTCGCTCACGGCGCTCTCCGGCCTGATGATCGTGACGGTTGCGGCGATAGCCATCGATCTGTGGACGCGCAATGCCATCACGGTCGGGCAGGTGTCGTTCACGCTCGGTCTGGTGCTGCGCCTCAACATGCTGCTTGGCCGTCTCATGATGCAGCTCAATGGCATGCTGCGCCAGCTGGGGCTGATCGAAAATTCCATGCGGCTGGTTTCCGCCCCGCTCGGTCTGGAAGACCGGCCCGATGCCAGACCCTTGCAGGTGACGGAGGCGCGCATCGATGTCCGCAACGTCACCTTTCACTATGGCAAGGCCGCGGGCGTTCTCGACAATATCAACCTCACTGTGCGCGGCGGTGAAAGGGTCGGTCTCGTCGGCCATTCCGGCGCGGGCAAGTCCACGCTCGTGAACCTCATCCTGCGTCTCTACGATGTCGAGAAGGGTTCTATCCTTGTCGATGGGCAGGATGTTCGCGATGTCACCCAGACATCGCTGCGCCGGGCCGTCGCGGTCGTCAGTCAGGAAACCGCGTTGCTGCACAGGTCGCTGCGCGACAATATCATGCTGGCGCGAGACGATGCGACCGACGAGGAACTGCTGCAGGCGGCGCGTCAGGCCGAGGCCGACGGGTTCATCGCCAATCTGGAGGATTTTCAGGGGCGGCGCTCCTTCGATGCCTTCGTGGGCGAGCGCGGCGTCAAGCTTTCCGGCGGGCAGCGGCAGCGCATCGCCATCGCGCGCGCCATCCTCAAGGACGCGCCGATCCTGATCCTCGATGAAGCGACATCGGCGCTCGATTCGGAGGTGGAAGCTTCCATTCAGGAGAATCTGAAGCGCTTGATGGAGGGGAAGACGGTTATCGCGATCGCCCACCGGCTTTCCACCATCGCGGCGCTGGACAGGCTGGTGGTGATGGACCAGGGCCGCATCGTGGAGGAGGGGACGCATGACGAACTTATCGCCCGCGGCGGCATCTATGCGGGACTTTGGGCCCGCCAGTCGGGCGGGTTCATAGGGCGGAACAGGGAAAGTTGAAAGCTTTCGGCGGCTGCGTCCTTGCCGTGCTTTCCCCGAATTCAGCAGGCAAATCCGCCTGCGACATCGTGCCGTCATAAGGGGTTGGTGTCTGGACAAGCGTTTTTTACACGCATAAACCGGATAGTGAAATGGAGGGAATTTCGTCCTGTGAGCACTTGCGGGACTACTTTTGCGCAAGTGCAAAAGAGGACGAGGGGAGAGTTCAATTGAACATGCAGGTTGAAAAGGAATTGGCACGTGAGCGCACTCGACACGGCTGAGCCGACACGGCGTGATTTTTTGTATATTGCGACGGGAATGGCCGGTGTCGTCGGAGTTGCCGGACTGGCCTGGCCGTTTATCGACCAGATGCGTCCGGACGCTTCGACACTCGCGGCTGCGTCCATCGAGGTTGATGTTTCGTCCCTGACGGAAGGAGCATCATTAACTGTTAAATGGCGTGGTAAGCCGGTTTTCATTCGTAACCGCTCCGCCAAGGAAGTCGAGGATGCCAAGACAACCGCTCTTGGTGATCTCAAGGATCCGATCGCGCGTAACGCCAACCTTGCTTCGGACGCGCAGGCGACCGATCTCGCCCGCTCGGCAGGCGAGGGCAAGGAAAACTGGCTGGTGATGATCGGCGTCTGCACCCATCTGGGTTGCGTGCCGCTCGGTGAATCCGGTTCTTTCGGTGGCTGGTTCTGCCCATGCCATGGCTCGACCTATGACACGGCCGGTCGTATCCGCAGCGGTCCGGCGCCGGAAAACATGCACATCCCGCAATATGCGTTCACTTCCGATACGGTCATCAGGATCGGCTAACAGGTCTTGGGGAGAGAAGACATGAGTGGTGGACACTCCACATACACGCCGAAGACCGGCATCGAAAAATGGGTGGACGAACGGCTTCCCTTGCCGCGTCTCGTCTATGATTCTTTCGTGGCCTATCCGACGCCGCGTAACCTGAACTACATGTACACCTTCGGTGGCATTCTGAGCTTCATGCTCATTTCGCAGATCGTTACCGGCATCGTGCTGGCAATGCATTATGCTGCGGATACGGGCATTGCGTTCAATTCCGTCGAAAAGATCATGCGCGACGTCAACTCCGGTTGGCTGCTGCGCTACATGCACTCCAACGGCGCATCCTTCTTCTTCATCGCCGTTTATCTCCATATCGCTCGCGGCCTCTATTACGGTTCCTACAAGGCGCCGCGCGAGCTGTTGTGGATTCTGGGCGTGGTGATCTTCCTTCTCATGATGGCGACCGCCTTCATGGGCTACGTGCTTCCATGGGGCCAGATGTCCTTCTGGGGCGCAACCGTCATCACGGGCTTCTTCACGGCCTTCCCGATCATCGGCGAGCCGATCCAGCAGCTTCTGCTCGGCGGCTTTGCGGTCGACAATCCGACGCTCAACCGCTTCTTCTCGCTGCATTATCTGCTGCCGTTCATGATCGCCGGCGTCGTCATCCTGCACGTCTGGGCGCTGCATGTGACGGGCCAGACCAACCCGACCGGCATTGAAGTCAAGTCCAAGACCGATACGCTGCCGTTCACGCCATATGCGACCATCAAGGACGCTTTCGGCGCGCTCGTCTTCTTCGTGTTCTTCGCCTACTTCATCTTCTACATGCCGAACTTCCTCGGCCATCCGGATAACTACATCCCGGCCGATTCCCTGAAGACGCCTGCCCACATCGTTCCGGAATGGTACTTCCTGCCGTTCTACGCGATGCTGCGCGCCATCACCTTCAATATCGGCCCGATCGATTCGAAGCTCGGCGGCGTTCTGACCATGTTCGGTTCGATCGCAATCCTCTTCGTCGTGCCATGGCTCGATACGTCGAAGGTTCGTTCGGCTGTCTATCGTCCCTGGTTCAAGCTGTTCTTCTGGCTGTTCGTGATCAACGCCATCTTCCTCGGCTGGCTCGGTTCGCGTCCCGCGGAAGGTTCCTACGTCTTCATGGCGCAGCTGGGTACGCTCTACTACTTTGCCTTCTTCATCATCATCATGCCGGTCATCGGCCTGATCGAAACGCCCAAGCGTTTGCCGAACTCGATCACCGAGGCGGTTCTGGAGAAGAGCGGCAAGGCCGAGATTACCCCAGTGGAAATCCCTGTAGAAACTCGGGGCTGAACCAGCGAGAGAGATGAAGGACGTAACAATGAAAAACATCCTCAAGAATTTCGCTGCCTTCGGTATTGTTCCGCTGGTCGCGCTTGGTATCGCCTTCGCCAGTACGGTGGGTGGTGCCTCGGCTGAGGAAGGCGGTAATGCCGCGGAGCCGGAACATTTTCCGATCCACCATCCCAAGCAGGAAAAGTGGAGCTTCGCCGGTCCGTTCGGAACCTATGACAAGGGCCAGCTGCAGCGCGGTCTGAAGGTCTACAAGGAAGTCTGCTCGGCCTGCCATTCGATGAACCTGGTCGCCTTCCGCACGCTGGAAGGTCTCGGTTACTCGCCTGAACAGGTCAAGGCGCTTGCCGCTGAATATGAAGTGCAGGACGGCCCGAACGCGGATGGCGAAATGTTCACCCGCAAGGCGCTTCCGACCGACCACTTCCCGTCGCCATATCCGAACGCGGCTGCGGCTGCGGCGGCAAACAACGGTGCGGCTCCGCCGGACTTTTCGCTGATTGCCAAGGCGCGCGCAGTGGAGCGTGGGTTCCCGCAGTTCATCTTCGATATATTCACGCAATATGCCGAAGGTGGCCCGGATTATATCCATTCCCTGTTGACCGGTTTCGACGAACAGCCGCCGGCAGGCATGCAGATCGCCGAAGGTACGCATTACAATCCGTACTTCATTTCGGCCAAGGCGCTCGCCATGGCGAAGCCGCTCAGCGACGACCAGGTCACCTATGACGACGGTTCGCCGCAGACGGTGGACCAGTATGCACGCGACGTTTCGGCTTTCCTGATGTGGGCTGCCGAGCCGCATCTGGAAGAACGCAAGCGGACCGGCTTCCGGGTCATGGTGTTCCTGATCCTCTTTGCGGGTCTGGTCTATGTCGCCAAGCGTTCGATCTGGTCGGATGTGAAGCACTGACAGTTCAGTCAAGGTTGAAAAATGGGCGCCACGGGCGCCCATTTTTTTGTCCCGGAGCCAGCCGGAATTTGGCCGTGGAAACGAGCACTGGCTGCCTTGCCACAATTAAGCCATGAAAATGTCCGTGCTTCGCCGCAATATTCCTGGCAAAAACAGGCGGTTTCTTTTGCATTTTGCTCGTTTGCGGGTGTAAAGGAGCTTTGCCCCGACTTTGCCTTGATTGGTTTTACCGGCCTGCAGGCCGCCTGAAAGGATGGAAAATGGAATCCGGATTTAAAGCCAGCCTTAAGGATGCGATCCGCACCATTCCGGACTATCCGAAGCCGGGCGTCCAGTTCCGCGACGTGACGACCCTCATGGGCGACGCGCAGGCATTCCGCCGCTCGGTCGATGAACTGGTCTATCCCTATGCAGGCAACAAGGTCGACAAGGTAGCCGGTATCGAGGCGCGAGGCTTCATTCTGGGCGGCGCAATCGCGCACCAGCTTTCCGCCGGTTTCGTACCGATCCGCAAGAAGGGCAAGCTGCCGCGCGATACGGTGCGCATCGCCTACAGCCTCGAATACGGCATCGACGAAATGGAAATGCATCGCGACGCGATTGAAAAGGGCGAGCGGATCATTCTGGTGGACGACCTGATCGCCACGGGCGGAACCGCGGAAGCGGCAGCGAAGCTTCTCCTTCAGATGGGCGCGGAAATCGTCGCAGCCTGCTTCATCATCGATCTGCCGGATCTGGGTGGCCGCAAGAAACTCGAAGCGCTCGGCGTTCCGGTGCGCACGCTCGTCGCCTTCGAGGGCGACTGAGACATATAATATAAGGGATAGCGGTCGTGGCTTTGTCGTTTGGACTTCTGGTTTTCCCGTCCATTCAGCAACTCGATCTGACAGGACCTTATGAAGTTTTTTCGTCAGCGGAAGGGGCTGACGTTCACCTGATCTGGAAGGATCGGAATCCGGTCAAGTCCTCCTCGGGACTCACTTTCATACCGACAGCAACTTTTGATGATTGTCCGCAACTTGACGTAATCTGCATTCCCGGCGGCGGGGTGAACCCGTTGCTGACGGATGATGTGGTGCTGGATTTCGTCAGGCAGCAAGCGCGAGGCGCACGGTATGTAACCTCTGTCTGCACCGGCGCGTTGGTTCTCGGCGCAGCCGGGCTGCTTGAGGGGCGAAGGGCGACAACCCACTGGAATGCCATGGATTTTCTGAAGCACTTCGGGGCGATAGCAACCGAGGCGCGTGTTGTTCGAGACGGGAATGTCATTACGGCGGGCGGCGTAACGTCCGGTATAGATTTCGGTTTGTCCATCCTCGCAGAGGTGTTTGGACAAACAGAAGCGGAAACTGTTCAATTGACGCTCGAATATGCTCCCTCACCGCCGTTCAAGTCCGGGACACCCGGCGAAGCTCGCGCAGGGGTTTTGGAGCGGGGCCGTGAACGTCTCGCCGCATCCAGAGCGGCAAGGGAGGCAATTTTTTCGCACTGGAAGCGAGACTGATTACCGTTCCGGCAGCTTCACCATCGCCGCATTGTCGAAGGACAGGACTTCCTCGCCACTCTGGTTATGGGCGTTCGTCGTCATCGTCAGCATCGACCAGCCGGGGCGGGAAGCGAGCGGCCTGATGGTGTGGACCACGCGCCTATAGGTGATCGTATCCCCAGCATAGACCGGCTTCGGCCATTTCAGGTTCTCAAAGCCGGGCGAGGGACCGAATGTCGGCGGTGTCTCGCCGCGTTTCAGAGCGTCCTTCGTTGCCTTCACGATGGAGGCGACGTTGAGCTTCATGAACACTGCCGTCGTGTGCCAGCCGGAAGCGCACAGCCCGCCGAAGACGCTCTTCTTTGCCGCTTCGCTATCGAGATGAAACGGCTGCGGATCGTATTTCCGCGCGAAATCGATGATTTCCTCGGCCGTAAAGGTATAGCTGCCAATAACGACGGCGTGTCCGAGATTGTCTTCCAGAAAACTCATGACGCATCTCCCGCAGCCGCATCGTAGTCACGCCGCAACATCATGCATGGATGCTGCATTTCACAGACGCTTTCGCCGCGCTGATTGAACAGTTCATGATGGAACGTCACCAGCCCGATTGCCGGGCGCGACCGGGAAATGCGCTTGTCCTTGATGGTCGTCACGCCGCTCAGCGTATCGCCTGCGAGCACGGGACGCTTCCACCGCGTAAACTCCACGCCGGGACCGCCTTGCGAGGTGGAATCAGTCAGATAGGCATCACAGACCAGCCGCATGATGAGGGAAACGGTGTGCCATCCCGATGCGGCCAGCCCGCCCAGCACGCTGGCCTTGCCCGCTTCCTCGTCCAGATGGAAGGGCTGCGGGTCGAACGCGCTGGCAAATTCTATGATTTCTTCCTTGCTGATCGTACGAGGACCGAAGGGAAGGGTCATTCCCGGTTCCATATCCTCGTAGGCATATTTCGGCAGAGGCTTGCTCACCCTCGATCTCCTCCATACTCATAAAGTGCGATGCACTCTCACTGAATCGTACCACGATTTTCCCTCATCCTGAGGAGGCTCGCGAGCTTGCGAGGGAGCCGTCTCGAAGGAAGAGGGCAGGCACTGTGCGTTTTCCCCGACCCTTCGAGACGCCGTTTTCAACGGCTCCTCAGGGTGAGGGAAAGAAAGGCGTCGAGAGTATAGGTGACACCTCCCGGAATCAAAAACTCTCCCACATCACTACACATTATTCAGACGCGAAATCAGTTCACACTTTTGGGAGGCGCGCCTTATACCAGAGCGGTTCCTGTTCTGACAGAATCGCCGGAACCGCTCTAACTATTTGTTCTATCGCATTATCCAACGCATCGAAGCGGGATAAGAAATCAGTCCGGTGAACTGATTTCCCCGCGTAGACGTTTCACACTTTTGCTGGAAATGCTCTAGGTCTCGTTGAGCCTGACTCATCGAGACCTGGTTGAGCCCGTGCGGTGATTGAGCATTTTCAGGGCGTGATGCGTTAGCATTTCAGCGCCCTGCTATCAGGTATTGAAGCGGAACAGCATCACATCGCCGTCATGAACGATGTATTCCTTGCCTTCATCCCTTGCCTTGCCAGCTTCCTTCGCGCCGACTTCGCCGTTGTATTTGACATAGTCTTCATAGGCGATGGTCTGGGCGCGGATGAAGCCGCGCTCGAAATCGGTGTGGATGACACCGGCGGCGGCTGGAGCCTTGGTGCCGCGCTTGATGGTCCAGGCGCGGGTTTCCTTGGGGCCAGCGGTGAAATAGGTGATGAGGTCGAGCAGCTTGTAACCGGCGCGGATCAGGCGGTCGAGGCCCGGCTCTTCAAGGTCCATGCTTTCCAGATATTCCCTGGCTTCCTCATCGGGAAGCTGCGCGACTTCCGCCTCGATCGCAGCCGAAATGATGACCGTCTGGGCACCCTGTTCCTCGGCCATCTTGCCAACGGCGGCGCTGTATTCGTTGCCCTTCGCAGCATCGCCTTCCGCGACGTTGCAGACATAGAGCACAGGCTTCGAGGTCAGAAGGTTCAGGCCCTTCAGCGTCAGCAGGTCCTCGGGAGAAATGTCCTTCAGCATCAGGCGGACAGGCTGGCCGTTCTGGAGCAGTTCAAGAGCGGCTTCCATCACCGGCAGGACGGTGAGCGCTTCCTTGTCCTTGCCCGTCGCCCGCTTGCGGATCTGCACGATGCGGCGCTCGATGCTTTCGAGGTCCGACAGCATCAGTTCCGTTTCGACCGTCTGGGCATCCGATACGGGATCGATGCGGCCTTCGACATGGGTAATGTCGTCATCCTCGAAGCAGCGTAGCACATGCACGATGGCGTCGACTTCGCGAATATTGGCGAGGAACTGGTTGCCGAGGCCTTCGCCCTTCGAGGCGCCGCGCACGAGGCCCGCAATATCGACGAAGTTGATGCGGGTCGGGATGATTTCCTTCGAGCCGGCGATCCCGGCGATTTCGTTCTGGCGCGGGTCCGGAACGGCCACTTCGCCGGTATTCGGCTCGATGGTGCAGAATGGATAGTTCGCGGCCTGTGCGGCGGCCGTTTTGGTCAGCGCGTTGAAAAGCGTCGACTTGCCAACGTTTGGCAGGCCAACGATGCCGCATTTGAAACCCATGATCGTACCTATCAGACTAGAATTTTCTTGGTGTGGCTATGCGTCATAGGACGGCACAGCGTCAATCCTTTTTCCCGAAAAGCCGCTTGAGCATGTCGGCCATCGGGCCGCTTTCGGGAATATTCGGTTTTTTCTGGTTTGGCCGCGCCTGGCGGATATGGCTCTGCGTCTTTGCCTTTGCTTCGGGCGGGGCTTTCTCAAGCTGCGCGGGGTCGGCCTTGAAACCGTTTGGACGCTGATTGCCGTCGCCCATGGCGAGCGCAACGCGGTTCATGAAACTGTTGTCCTCGCCGCGGGCGAGCATGGCGACATTATCGGCGACAGCGCCCAGAAGCGTATCCAGCCATTCATTGTCGACCTTGGCGAAATCGCCGAGAACATAATTATGCACGAGTTCCTTCGCGCCGGGATGGCCGATGCCAAGCCGCATGCGGCGATAATTCTGGCCGCCGGAGAAGGATTGCATATGGGCGTCGATGGACTTGATGCCGTTATGGCCACCGGAGCCGCCGCCGGTCTTGATGCGCAGCTTGCCGGGATTGAGATCGAGTTCGTCATAGATCACGACGAGATCGGCAGGCGTCAGCTTGTAGAAGCGCATGGCCTCGCCGACAGACTGGCCGGAAAGGTTCATGAAGGTCTGCGGCTTGATGAGCAGCACCTTTTCGCCATCGATCACGCCATCGGCGATCTCGGCCTGAAACTTCTTCTGCCAGTTGGAAAAGCGATGGCGGCGGAATATTTCATCCGCCGCCATGAAACCGATATTGTGCCGGTTATGCGCATATTTGGGGCCCGGATTGCCAAGACCTGCAATGAGCAGCATGGTTTGAGCCCCTAAATAATTACTCGGCGTCCTTGGCTTCTTCCGCAGCGCCTTCCGAGGCAGCTTCTTCCGACTTCAGGCCGGCAGGAGCAGCGATCGTGGCGATGGTGAAGTCGCGATCCTGGATAGCAGGCGTCACGCCCTTCGGCAGCTTGATTGCCGAAATGTGGACGGAGTCGCCGATTTCGAGGCCGGTCAGGTCGACGTCGAGTGCTTCCGGAATTGCATTGGCCGGAACGATCAGTTCAACGTCGTGACGAACGATGTTGAGAACGCCGCCGCGCTTGATGCCCGGAGCTGCTTCTTCGTTCTTGAAGTGGACCGGAACATTCACATGGACGACCGACTTCGCGGAAACGCGCAGGAAGTCGACATGCTGCGGGAAGTCACGGACCGGATCCAGCTGGTAGTCCTTCGGGAGGACCTGAATCTTCTTGCCGTCCACTTCGATCGTGGCAACTGTGGTCTTAAAGCCACCGCCATGAATCTTGTAGAAGATCTCCTTGTAGGAGACGGCGATTGCGAGGGGTTCCTGCTTGTCGCCATAGATGACTGCAGGAATCTGGCCGTTGCGACGCAGTTCGCGGGAGGACCCCTTACCAACCCGGGTACGCAGATCGGCCTTGAGCACGTAAGTCTCGCTCATGGCATTTCCTTTCGATGTTACTGGAGTGTCGCCCGCTGTATAATCTGCGCATGACCTTGTCCGAAAACTGGTTTCCACTTTTCGGGACCATGCTTCAACAAACGACATGAAACAGCCCGTATCGTCTGTCACAAGGTGAAAGACCGGACCGCTCCATTCCGCGTTGCCTCCAAGGGTGTCTACGCGGATGGCGGTGCTATAGAGCATAGCGCGCGGCGGTGCAAGTTTTTTGGGTTTGCCCCACACGGAGGCTGACGGGCGATAGTTGAAAAAGTGATCCCGATGGCCTATATTCGGATCGGTAGCTGAAGCGCTAACTCCAGCTACCGTGTTCTTAGATAAAGAATTGTGCCCGCACTGTGGCTTGCCAGCCAGTGCGGGTTTTCTTTATTCTAAGCGTGAATCTGATGGGTATTAACCACATTCAATTCACCTCCGAATAGAGAGCAAAGCCTTTGCCACGGTCGAGGTGGCTCATCCTCCCCGACGCGCCCGCTGGCTGGACGCTTGCTGCTTTTGCCCCCTGACAGGATTGCTATCAAAACTTCAGGTTGAAATCTACTGCCCGGCATCTGTGGGCATTTGTCTTAACGGGTGGCAATGACAGCCGCGAAAGTGTTAAGCGGGTGCCTGATCGACTGGCCGGTTTTCTGCGCGAGTCGTCTGTTCCTGCAATGTTGAAACAAGGAGGCGAGATGCAGGTCGGTATCGACATGGGTTCTGTTGCTGGAAGCGGTTCTGCCTCGGCAGCGGCGCTTGGCGGCGGCAAGCAGGCCATGCTTGATCTTGAAGAGCTTCTCGCCACGCGCCTGCTCGTGCAGGGCAATTCCGGCTCGGGCAAGTCGCACCTTCTGCGCCGCCTGCTTGAACAGAGCGCGCAATGGGTGCAGCAGTGCATAGTCGATCCCGAAGGGGATTTCGTCACGCTCGCCGATCTTTACGGCCATGTCGTCGTTGATGCCGCCCGCACCGAAGCCGAACTGACCCGCATTGCCGGACGCATCCGCCAGCATCGTGTATCCGTCGTGCTCAATCTGGAAGGGCTGGACGTCGAGCAGCAGATGCGCTCGGCTGCGGCTTTTCTTGGCGGACTTTTCGATGCCGAACGCGATTATTGGTATCCGATGCTGGTTGTGGTGGACGAGGCGCAGCTTTTTGCGCCTGCCGCCGCCGGTGAAGTGTCGGATGAAGCGCGCAAGCTTTCGCTGGGCGCGATGACCAACCTCATGTGCCGTGGTCGAAAGCGCGGTCTTGCCGGGGTTATTGCGACGCAGCGACTGGCGAAGCTCGCCAAGAACGTCGCTGCCGAGGCCTCGAATTTTTTGATGGGGCGCACTTTTCTCGATATCGACATGGCGCGTGCCGCCGACCTTCTCGGCATGGAGCGCAAACAGGCTGAGATGTTCCGCGATTTGCAGCGCGGGCATTTCGTGGCGCTTGGGCCCGCCCTGTCGCGCCGTCCATTGCCGATCAAGATCGGCAAGGTGGAAACATCGGCACGGTCTTCTTCGCCGAAACTGATGCCGCTTCCCGATGCGCCCGAAGACGCGCTCGATCTTATCTTCACGCCTGCGCCGCAGGAAATCCGCACCGCCGTGCGCAGGGCGCCGCCACCGCCACCGCCGCCATCGACGGCGGAAATCCTGGCTCAGGTGGCAAAGCCCAAGCCGGAAGCCGAACCGGTCGAAGCGCCGCTTTTCCCCGGCATCGTGGAAGCCGAACGCGAAGAGCTTCTGGAAAAGGTGATGCGCGAGATCGTGGACGATCCGGAAGCCTCGTTCCGCTCGGTTGCCGTTCTCTATCAGGACTTTCTGGTGCGTTGCCGCATTCACCGCGTTCCGGGCGAACCACTGGCCCTGCCGGCATTCCGGCGCAGGCTCGCCGTGGCGCAGGCCAGCATTGAAAGCGATGTCGCCAATGGCGAGACATGGCAGCAGGCGCTTATCCTTTCGGAAAGCCTCACCGACGATGTGCAGGGCGTGTTCCTGATCGTGGCGCAGGCAGCGGTGACGGGTGCGCCTTGCCCGTCCGACGCGGCGCTGGCGCGGGCCTATGGCACGCATTCGTTCAGTCGTGCGCGGCGTCTCCTGACCTATTTCGAAGAGCGCGGGCTTCTGGTCGTGCGTAACGACTTCAAGGGAATGCGCATCGTCAATTTTCCCGATCTTGGCTGTGAGACCGCGCCGGGCGATCCGAATGCGCCGGATGATCTGGCCGAAGAAGGTGCCGCAGCCGAGTAAGCCTGTGAAAACCGTCATGAACCTGTAATGATTGTCAGCAAGAGCTTGGTCGGATCATTCAGGATGACAGCGTGACACAGCCAATAAAGCAGCCGGATTTCAAAGAACTTTTCGCGACATTCGGCAAGATCGGGCTTTTGTCCTTCGGCGGGCCGGCAGCGCAGATCGCCATGTTGCAGCGCGTTCTCGTGGATGAGAAGAAATGGATGGATCAGGAGCGGCTGATCCATGCGCTCAATTTCTGCATGTTGCTGCCGGGGCCGGAAGCCATGCAGCTTGCGACCTATTCCGGCTGGGCGGTGAAAGGCTGGCGCGGCGGCTTGCTGGCCGGGCTTTTGTTCGTGCTGCCCGGTGCGGTCGTCATGTTGGCATTGTCGGCGCTTTACGTCGCCTTCGGGCATGTCGATGTTGTGGCGGGATTGCTGTTCGGCCTCAAGGCTGCGGTGCTGGCCGTGGTCTTTGAGGCGCTCTATCGGATGGCCAGACGGACATTGGCGTCGGGTTTTTCCTATTGCGTAGCGGTCACTGCATTCATTGCGATAGCGCTTTTGAAACTGCCGTTTCCGCTCGTCGTGCTGCTGGCGGCTGTCGCCGGCGGCCTGCGCCATGCCATTCAGGGAAATAGTGCAGCAACAGTTCTGGGGCAGGCGACACCAGGTGCGCTGCGGGAATTCACGCAGCAGACACTGATCTGGGGCGGGCTGTGGCTTTTGCCTCTGCTGGGGCTCTTCCTCGCCTTTGGCGGCGGGCATGTCTTCGTGCAGGAAGCCGCCTTCTTCTCGAAGCTTGCGGCGGTAACGTTCGGTGGCGCTTATGCGGCCCTTTCCTATACGGCGCAGCAGGCGGTCGAGCATTTCGGCTGGATGAAGCCCGGCGAGATGCTGACCGGGCTCGGTCTTGCCGAGACCACGCCGGGACCGCTGATCCTCGTGCTGGTATTCGTCGGCTTCGTGGGGGCGGCGAACCTTTCGGGTCTGCCGCCGCTGCTCGGCGGCTTTTTCGGCGGATTGATCGCGCTGTGGTTTACCTTCGTGCCCTGCTTTCTATGGATACTGGCAGGGGCGCCCTTCGTGGAGCGGCTGCGTCAGGTGCGCTGGCTGTCGGCGATGCTGGGCGGCATTACGGCTGCGGTCGTGGGCGTGATTGCCAATCTGGCGCTGTGGTTCTCGCTGCATGTCCTGTTTTCACAGGTCGTGGAGAAGGCGGTCGGTCCCTTCACGCTGCCGCTTCCGGTCTGGAGCACAATAGACAATGCCGCCGTCCTGATCGCAGGCGCGGCGGCATTGTTGCTTGTCGTCTTCAGGATGAACATGCCGCTCGTGCTGTTGCTGGCGGCATGTTTCGGGATCGCCCTCAGGCTGTTGTTTTAGTCGAACAGGCTCGAAACCGACTCTTCCGCTGCCGTGCGGGCAATGGCTTCGCCGATGAGGTCCGAGATCGACAGCACGCGGATGTTCGGCGCGTCGTTGATGGCGGTGGTCGGCTGGATGGAATCGGTGATGACCAGTTCTTTCAGCTTGGACGAGGCGATACGCGCAACCGCGCCGCCGGACAGAACGCCGTGCGTGATATAGGCGGTGACGCTGTTGGCGCCCTTGTTGAGCAGGGCTTCGGCTGCATTGCAGAGCGTGCCGCCGGAATCGACGATATCGTCGAACAGCAGGCAGTCCTTGCCGGAAACATCGCCGATGACGTTCATGACTTCCGATTCACCCGGGCGTTCGCGGCGCTTGTCGACGATGGCGAGCTGCGCGTCGATGCGCTTTGCGAGCGAACGGGCGCGCACCACGCCGCCGACGTCCGGCGAAACGACCATGCAGTTGCCGGTGGCATAATGGGCCTTCACATCGCGGGCGATGACCGGAACGGCGTAGAGGTTGTCGGTCGGGATATCGAAGAAGCCCTGGATCTGACCGGCGTGAAGATCAAGCGTCAGGACGCGGTTGGCACCGGCTTCGGTGATGAGGTTGGCGACGAGCTTGGCCGAGATCGGCGTGCGCGGGCCGGGCTTGCGGTCCTGGCGGGCATAGCCGAAATAGGGCAGGACTGCGGTGATGCGACGGGCCGAGGAACGGCGGAAGGCATCGATCATGATGAGTAGTTCCATCAGGTGATCGTTTGCCGGGTAGGAGGTCGATTGCAGAACGAATACGTCTTCGCCGCGCACGTTTTCCTGAATCTCTACGAAGATTTCCTGATCGGCGAAGCGACGGACGCTGGCCTTACCGAGCGGAATGTTGAGATATTGAGCAACGGATTCGGCAAGAACCCGGTTGGAGTTGCCTGCGAAAAGTTTCATTCTTTTGCCTCTGACGCCGATGCGGTCGCGGTTTGCAGTCTGGTTGTCGCAAAAGTCCGCCGTAACGGACAATCTCAAAAATTTTAAAGCTGCGTACTTATCTGACGGGATCAAGTACAGCAGCTTGCAAGGTTCTTTCGGATGCGGGGGCTATTGCAAAGAGTCACAGTTATTGCAAGGCCCGAAGGGACACAATTGCTGCAAAAAGGCCGGTATTGCGGCTTTCCCACAGTATGACAGACCGATTCAGCAAAAGATTTCAGTCTTTTGCTGCCGAAGCAAGTTTCTATGCGCGATTTGCCGCAAGCCAGGTCGAATATTCCTGCATGGTGCGGTCGGCGATTGCCTGCATTGCGGAAGCCGGAACGACGCTCCATGAGTCTGCCGCAGCGCCCGGAACTTTCTCCTGACCCTGTATGCGGTGAAGGCGGTTGCCGGACGCATCGAGAACGTCCCAGACGTAGAGAACCGTGGTCTGGTTATCTTCCGAAAGAACGGAGAAATAGCCCTTCATCACATAGGCCGCGCCCGTATCATTATTGCCCGCAAGCTCGATGCCCTTTGCCTTGGCGTCATCGTTGATGCGATGGGTCAGCGGCGTCACCACATTGACCGGCGCGCCGACGATGGGGGCGATATGCAGCTTGCCCGGCTTGAGGCCCGCACTGCGCTGCGGCGTCGCTGGCGCGGTGGTTGCGGGCGTGGTGCCGGTTGCGGTTGTTCCGGCGGGTTGCGCGGTGCCCGTCGCCGGGGTGCCGGGCGTCGTGGCCGGTGCAACGGTTTGGCCCGAACTCTGGCCAGAACTCTGGCCAGAATTCTGGCCAGAGGCTGGGCCCGGGCCCTGATTGCTGCCTTGCACGTTCAGCGCGGATTCAGTGCTGTTGCAGGCAGCGAGGACGCTTGTCAGCATCCCGGCCAGAAACAGCATCGTTGAAAGATGTGCCTTGTTCATGTTCGGCTTCATGCTCCTGAAGGCGCAGGTTCCCTGCGATAGGGCATTTCAGTTCATACCGTCGACTTTTCCCGACGTGCCGTTTTATCGCCGATTGCGCCTCATTTGACAATCATATCAAGAGAATGGCGGGATAATGGCTGAGCAGCCCCATTTGTTGTGAGATATGTCTGTCCCAGCGTCATGGCGGTCTGCGTATCGGAGTCCATGATGATCATATGCGCGAAAAGCGTCATGTCCGGCTGGATGCTTTCCGGATTTCCGGCATAGAACATCTGCGGGTCCATCCATGACGGCGTGAAGCGCGCGCCCACCGAATAGCCGCAGGCATTGAGGCGGTGGCGGGTGAGCCCATGCGCCTCCATGGTCCGCGCATGGGCATCGAACACGTCGCCGAATGTCGAGGCGGGCGTCATCGCCGCTTCCACGGCTTCCAGCGCCTCGCGCGCGGCGGCGTAAAGCTCCTGATGATGCGTGGTCGGCTTGCCGACGATCAGCGTGCGCATCATCGGCGCATGGTAATGCCGGAAGACGCCCGACCATTCGAGCGTGAGCTGGTCGTTCTTGTTCAGCTTGCGCCGGCCGGATTTATAGCGGCAGAGCAGGGCGTCGTCGCCCGAGCCGATGATATATTCGTTCGCCGGATAATCGCCGTCGCCCGCGAAATTGGCGCTCATCATCGCAGCCAGAATATCGGCCTCGCTCGCGCCGCCTTTGGTCAGCTTGATCGCCGCATCAAGCGCATCGTCGCTGAGTTCCGCGGCGCGCTTGGCATAGGCGATTTCGGCAGGGCTTTTCAGCAAGCGCAGGCGATCCACCATGCCGGAGGCATCGTAAAGCTTGGCAAAGCTCTGCAACTGTTCGTCCAGCTTGCGGGCATTGGCCCCGGTAAGGCCGTGCGTCTGGTATTCGATGCCGATCCGGGTGCCGAGAAGGTCCAGTTCCGTCAGGATATTGCGCAGGTCCGAGGCCGGATTGGCATTGTCGCGGTCGGTCCAGACCACGATATTCTCGATATTCGAAGTATGACGCGCCTGCCGGAGATCGGCGGAGCGCGTCATCAGCACCATGGACCCGTCGGCTTTCACGACGAGGCACTGGAAGAAGCAGAAGCCGAACGTGTCATAGCCGGTCAGCCAGTACATGCTCTCCTGTGCGAACAGCAGAAGGGCATCCAGCTTCTCCTCCTCCATCTTCAAGGTCAGACGGTCGCGACGTGCGGCGAATTCTTCCGGCTCGAAGTGAAGGGCCATGCGGTTCTCCTAATCTTCCTGGGTGGCGGTGTCTTCTATGATGGCAATGGCTGCGATCTGACGCCCGTAATCGGGTTCATTGCGATGGGTGGTGCGCCGGTAGGAATAGAACTGGTCCTCATCGGCATAGGTGCACTGGCGCAGCGATTCCGCCTGCACACCTGCCTTCGTCAGGCGGTCGGTGATGAATGTCCACAGGTCGAACAGCTTGTGGTCCGCCTTGTCGGATGGGCGGAAATAGGCGGTATAGGCCGGGTCCCTGCCGATGAATTCGGCATAGAATTCCGGTCCGACCTCATAATTGTCGGGGCCGATGGTGGGGCCGAGAACAGCCACGATATTCTCGCGCTTCGCGCCGAGCCCGATCATGGCTTCGATGGTGTTTTCCAGCACGCCGCCAAAAGCGCCGCGCCATCCCGCATGAGCAGAGCCGATGATTCCCGCTTCGTGATCGGCAAACAGCACTGGCCCGCAATCGGCGGAAAGCGCACCGATGGCGATGCCGGGAACATTGGTCACCATGGCGTCGGCCTTCGGGCGCGGGCTGCCGAATGGTTCGGTGACGTGGAGGACATCTGGCGAATGAACCTGATGCACGGTCATGAGATGATCGGGCGCAACGCCGAGGCTTTCGGCTACGCGGCGGCGATTCTCCGCGACCTTTTCCGGTACATCGTTCGATCCGCTTCCGACGTTGAGGCCCGTATAGATGCCGTCGGAAACGCCGCCCTTGCGGGTGAAGAAGCCGTGCGCAATCCGCTTCCCGTTCTGTCCGACGGGCTTTTCAAGGAGAGGCGAACGGAGCGGTTGCGGCATGTCGGTCATGGCATTCTTTCGTTAAACGGCGGGATGGTGGGGGAGGTCGGTTGGCTTGTCAATCGAAGCTTTCGCTAACATGGAACTGCAAATGGAATGAGCTTTGTGTCGGAATCGCTGATGGCCAGCACCTTGAACAAGGTTCCCATCTGATCGGGCGCGGCCAGTCTTTCGACATCCTGCCGGATTTTTTCCTGAAATGCCGCATCCTTGCCCGCGCCCAGCCGTCCGGCGCGATCGATCAGGCCCATTGCGAGCAGAAACTCGCCCTGCGTCATCGTTCCGGTCTTGCAGTTGCTGGCGCGTGCCGCCTTCTCCAGCATGTCGAAATCGACATGGCTGGTAAGATCGGCTTCCCCCGGATGGGCGAACACATCGTCAAAGCTGTGTTTCAGCATGGCTTGCAGCGTATCGCCGAAACCGGATTCCAGATGGCCGTAATCGATGTTGAGCGCCGCGCCGCGCGTTGTGGCAATTCGGCTGGCGATTTCCTGCATCAGGGCCGTGCGCGCCGGGGCCGCTTCAAAGATGGCGCCTTCTTCCGCCGTGGCGTGATCTTGCGGAAGGAGAGCCGGGTCTATGCCGCCCAGACCGCTGACGAAGTGAAATTCGTCCTTGTCGTCGAGCGCGATCATCCGTTCGACAAAGCGGCCACCCACCTTGACGAACTGGCGGAAAGGAATGGCGTCGAAGAGTTCGTTGGTGACGAGGATCAGCGGCCCGTCAGCTATGTCGGAAAAGCGCTCGAACCAGTCGATTTTTACGCCTGCACCGGCCAGCTTTTCCTTTTGCCTGTCGACAAGGCGCGGGCTGGTTTCGACCATGGCGATGCGGGCAGCGCCAAGCATTTGCGGGGCAAGCCTGCCGATGGTGCGCAGCATGTCGCTCATCAGCGTGCCGCGACCGGGGCCGATCTCGCACAGCACCACATTGTCCGGGCGTCCCAGCGCATCCCATTCGCTGACGCACCAGATGCCGATCAGCTCGCCGAACATCTGGCTCACTTCCGGCGCGGTGATGAAATCGCCGTCACGTCCGAAAGGTTCGCGCGTGGTGTAATAGCCAGCCTCGCGGTCGCCGAGGCAGGCGGCCATGTAATCGGCGACGCTGATCGGCCCGGAGGCGGCGATCAGGCGTTTCAGCCGGTCTTTCAGCGATGACTCAGGCATCTTTGGCTGCTGCGCGGTTGGCGCGCCACATGGCCCAGAGCCCGATCAGCACCATCGGCACCGAAAGCACCATGCCCATGGTGAGCCAGCCGCCGAGGAGATAGCCAAGCTGGGCGTCCGGCTCGCGGAAGAATTCCACCACGATGCGGCTGAGGCCGTAGCCGGTGACGAATGCGCCTGCGATGAAGCCGGGTTTCTTCAGCTTGCGTCCGACCCAGACGAGCAGGAACAGCACGAAGAAGAGCACGAGACCCTCAAGCAAGGCTTCGTAAAGCTGGCTTGGATGGCGCGGCAACGGGCCGCCATTGGGGAAATAGACCGCCCATCGCACATCGCTGACCCGGCCCCAGAGTTCCGAATTGATGAAATTGGCGACGCGCACGACGCCGAGGCCGACCGGCACGCCGGCGGCGATCGTGTCGAACATGCTCCACACCCTGATGCCGCGTGAGCGGGCAAACAGGATCATGGCGAGCGTGGTGCCCAGAATGCCGCCGTGGAACGACATGCCGCCATCCCAGACCGCCGGAATGGCGAGCGGGTTGGAGATGTAGAAGGAGAAATTATAGAAGAGCACATAGCCGATGCGCCCGCCAAGCACGACGCCGAGCGCGGCCCAGATGACGAAGTCGTCGAGCGCTTCCGGGGCCATGGGCGGCTGGTTGTTCGCCCACAGGCGGTGGCTTCGCAGGAGCTTCTTGCCATACCACCAGGCGAACATGATGCCGACCACATAGCCGAGGCCGTACCAGTGCACTGCCAGCGGCCCGATCCGGAAAATCACCGGATCGATATTGGGGAAGGCGAGCGCCGATACGGGCAGCAACGTCTCAATCATGAAATCACTCCGTTTTGTGAGGGAACATGCTGGACCAGCCCTTGCCGGTCAAGCCGTTCCCGCCGTGCTGCAAATCGCGTTTTGCGGCGCCTGCGGTGCTCATCTACCCTTAAGGCAGCCTTAAGTACATTCGCCTCGGGTTTCCCGATCCCGCAGGAGCCCCTGATTTTGCTTTCGTTGCGCCGAAGCCGATCACTTTCCATAGCCGAGCTTGCATCGGACCCGAGACGGCCCTATTTCAAATTTATGTTTTCAACAGGTCTCTCCTGGAAATAAGGAATGATTGCCATGACCAGCGGACAGAACCGGGTTCTCGATGAACTCGCCAAGCTTGTGACGGATGCGGCAGGCGCTGCGCAGGGCGTGCGCCGCGAAGTGGAAACGGCGTTGCGTTCACAGGGCGAACGGGTGCTGAACACGCTCGACGTGGTGCAGCGCGAAGACTTCGAAGCCGTTCGTGAAATGGCGATCAAGGCACGTGCCGAAAACAGCGCCCTGCTGGCAAGAATCGAAGCTCTCGAAGCGCGTCTTGCGAAATTCGAAGTCGATTCCGATGCCAAATCGGCAAAATCGGCTTCAACTTCGGCTAAATCCAAAAATAATCCCTGAATATTTATTAACAGGCCGCAAGTGGCAAAAACCCTTGTCTTAGAGTCGGTTAAGGCAAGGGGTGCGGCCCGCCCCTCATATATTTCCACATGCTTTCATGTCTCTTTTTTGAAAAGGGGCTGGCGTTCAGATTCAGCATCAATAGACTGAAAACACTACATGATTCGTAATGTGGTCATGTAGGCGGCGGCGAGGGGCTGTGTGTCAGGTTTCGCGTCTTTCAGGCTGCTTTCCAGTATCAGTTGCGTATGTGCGTGTGCCATTGGGGCGCTTGCATGCCACCGTGCATGCCGGTTCCTCGACCGATCAATTCGTGCCTGTTTTCCTGCGCTTGTTCTTGCGCGGTGACCGGCGCGGGCGGGCAGTTATCTGCACGCCGGGAATTAGGAAACATCTGGGGGCAGATGGTTCCCAGAACAGGAAACGGACATGAGCCTTCTTGAGCTTGAATTCGCACGTGAGGCGCATCCGGTGGATGTGATCGAACAGGTCGCGCATTCAAACGACTGGACGTTCGAGCGGACTGGCGACGACGAAATCGCAATCTCGGTTGCGGGCAACTGGACTGACTATCACATCTCGTTTTCCTGGATGGAGGATTTCGAGGCACTGCATCTGGCCTGCGCATTCGACATCAAGGTGGCCGAGCCGCGCGTCAACGAAGTGATGCGCCTGCTTTCGCTCATCAACGAAAAACTGCTGATGGGCCATTTCGACCTCTGGCAGCAGGAAGGGGCGATCATGTATCGCCAGTCGCTGTTGCTGGCGGGCGGCGCTGAGCCGACGAGCCGTCAGGTGGAAGTGCTGCTGTCGGCGGCGCTGGAAGCCTGCGAGGCCTATTTCCAGGCTTTCCAGTTCGTGGTCTGGTCGGGCGTCACGGCCCGCGAGGCGCTGGAAAGTGTTGTGTTCGAGACAGTCGGTCGCGCCTGACTATAAATCAGTTTAATTTTGGCCCGGCGCTCGCGCCGGGTTTTCTGCGAGGCCGGGAGCGCGGGCCGGGGAGTGAAAGAATGAGCGAAGCAACCACCATCAGCTGGGCAGATTTCGAAAAGGTCGATATCCGCAGCGGAACCATCGTGGAAGCCGTACCATTTCCCGAAGCGCGCAAGCCCGCCTACAAGCTGAAGATCGATTTCGGCGAAAAGATCGGCGTCAGGAAGTCGTCGGCACAGATCACGAAGCACTACACGCCCGAGCAACTCATCGGCAAGCAGGTCATGGCTGTGGTGAATTTCCCGCCGCGGCAGATCGGCCCCTTCATGTCGGAAGTGCTGACGCTCGGCATGCCGGACGAGGACGGCGAAGTGGTTCTCGCGGCAATCGACAAGCCGGTGCCGAACGGCGGCAAGCTTTATTAAGAGCGTTCTGCAACCGCGTCGACCCCTCATCCTGAGGAGGCTCCTGAGCTTGCGAAGGAGCCGTCTCGAAGGACGAGGGCAGGCACTGTGGCAGGCATTGTGCGTTTTCCCTCAGCCCTTCGAGACGCCGTTTTCAACGGCTCCTCAGGATGAGGGAAAAGAAGCGTGAAAACTCCTGCTTATCGCTTTGCTCTGAAGTTTATTTCCCGAGCCCCAAGCCAGAACGCCTGGAGAATTTCCAGCAAAAGTGTGTAACGTCTAGGCGGGGAAATCGGTTCACCGGACTGATTTCCTAACCCACTTCGATGCGTTGAATAATGAGATAAAACAAATAGTTAGAGCGGCTCCGGCGATTAGGACAGGAACCGCTCTAAGCCGGAATATGGATGATGGCGCGGAGGCCGCCCAGAGGCGAATCTTCCAGCGAAATGTCGCCGCCGTGGCTGCGCGCAATGTCGCGTGCAATGGCAAGCCCCAGCCCGCCCGTGCCGCCTGAATCCTGCGTTCGCGCTTCATCCAGCCGGACGAATGGCTTGAAGACATCTTCCCGCCGGTCTTCCGGAATGCCGGGCCCGTCATCGTCCACGACGACTTTCAGCCAGCCTTCGACATGCGAAATCGACAGCTCGACATTTTGCGCGTGACGGAAGGCGTTCGATACGAGATTACTCACCAGACGCGAGAAGGCGTTCGGGCGCACATGAACCTCGCTGTCGCCCTCGACATGATATTTGAAGCCGCGTTCGCGCAGACGCGCCTCGTTCTCCAGCTTCTCGCAGAGTTTGGTGACATCATAGCTTGCCGTTTCTTCCGAACCTTCGCCGCGCGCAAAGGCAAGATAGCCTTCGAGCATCGTCTGCATGTCGGCGATATCCTGATTGAGCGGTTCGGTGTCGATGGAATGGCCAGCCAGCGCCAGTTGCAGCTTGAAGCGGGTGAGGATGGTGCGCAGGTCGTGGCTGACGCCCGACAGCATGGCCGTGCGCTGCTCGATCTGGCGCTCGATGCGCGAGCGCATCTGGATGAAGGCAATGCCGGCGCGGCGTACTTCCTCGGCCCCGCGCGGATGGAAGCCCTCCGGCATGGGGCGCCCCTTGCCGAAACTTTCCGCCGCCTCGGCAAGCTGCTGGATCGGCTTGATCTGGTTGCGCAGGAAGGCGATGGCGATGATGAGCAGAACCAGCGCGGTGCCGACCATCCAGGTCAGGAAGATGCCCGTATTGGACGCATAGGCCTGGCTGCGCCTTGCAAAGACGCGCAACACCTTGTCCTCAAGCTTGATGCGGATTTCGATGAGATCGGAATCGCCCACCGTATCCACCCAGAAGGGCCGGTTGATCTGGCGGGTGATTTCTTCGCTCAGGAAGTAATCGAGAATGGCGAAGAACGGCTTCGGTCCGGGCGGCGGCAGCGGATCGGGCGGCAGGATCGAAATGTTCAGCGCCAGCCGCTGCTGCGAGATGCGGATCAGATTATCGTAGCCCGGTTCCTGCGGATAGGTTTCCAGAATATCGATGATGCCCGCAATATCGCGCACGACGGCGGTGGACAGGCGTTCCGTCACCATCTGCCAGTGACGCTCCATGAACACATAGGCGATCACGGATTGCAGCAGCACCATCGGTGCGATGATGATGATGAGCGACCGCGCATAAAGCCCCTTGGGCATGGTGCGGGCCAACCAGCGGGAGAATTTTCTCAAGGGCGATTTCATCGTGTCAGGCCCACACTGGCTGCGGCACAAGGCCGGTATTCGGGGCGGTATTCGGGTCGGTATTCGGGGCGGTGATCGCGCTTCGCGACGGCCTTCCCGGCGTCTGGCGCAGCCGAAAAGTTCTTTTCAGGCTGCGCTTCGCGTTTTGTGAGAATACCATTTCCGATCGCACTATCCCGGCTCTGCCGAATGCTACTCGATGCTCAGCTTGTAGCCGATGCCGCGCACGGTCTGGAGCCAGACCGGATTGGCCGGGTCCTGCTCGATCTTGCGGCGAAGGCGATTGATCTGCACGTCGATGGTGCGCTCGCCGACATCGCCGTCCTGCCCGGTCAGCTCATGACGGGGGATCGTTTCACCGGCGCGCTCCGCGAAGATCGCCATGATATCCTGTTCGCGATCCGTCAGCTTGATCGTTTCGGAACCCTTCTTCAATTCGCGGCGCGGGATGAAGAAAGTGTAGGGGCCGAACACTATCTGTTCGATCTTCGGCTGCGCCGGAGGCGCGCCGCGCCGCAGGATATTGTTGATGCGAAGCGTCAGCTCGCGGGGATCGAAGGGCTTGGGCAGATAGTCATCGGCGCCAGCGGCCAGCCCGTCGATGCGGCTGTCGGTTTCCGACAATGCCGTCAGCATGAGAATGGGAACATTCTTCTGCTCGCGCAGCGAGCGCGTCAGCGAAACGCCGGTTTCGCCCGGCATCATGACGTCGAGGATGAGCAGATCGAAGTCGATGCCTTCCAGCTTGCGGCGCGCTTCAGCGGCGCTGCCAGCCATGGTGACACGGAAACCGCTATTCGTCAGATATTGCGAAAGAAGGCTGCGAATGCGCGTATCGTCATCAACGACGAGGAGATGCGGCGCGTCATCCGAAAGCGTTTTTTCTTCTTCTGCTGCCATGGCGTGTTTCGATCCCGTTCCGATAATTTGACTTCAGCATCCCGGCATCATGCCCGATGCTTTGGCATGCATATTATCGACAGGAATGCGGCACGTCCATTCACTGCCTGCATGCGCCTGTTTTTATGCAATCATTTAGTGTCTGGTCCAAAGCCGCCATGCCCTGCTGCAAATAGCGGCTTTCTGCGCTGCCGAGGCGCATATACTTTCAAGTATTGCTCAAGCTGCGGTTGTCGAAACCCGTCATTTTCGCCACGGCCTGACGCTTCTTATTCAGACACTTTCTGCAACGATGCGTAACACTTCGCCTCACACCTGCCGGGACGATGGATCATCGGCAGAAAACTCGTCGATCTGCGCACGCCGTTCGGGATTGACCATATTATAGAGAAAGCGTTCGATCACCGCGCGGTCCTGCGGGGCGCAGTCCTCCAGCGCGCGCGCAATGCGCCGCGACTGCGGAAGGGCCAGCGCCAGCGTCAGCTCGCGGCCGCTCCTTGTCGGATAGAGCTTGCGGTGGCGGCGGTCATGCAGGCCGGTGGCCTGAACGACATGGCCGGTATCGATGAGCTGCTTGAGCACGCGCGACAGGCTTTGCTTCGTGATGCGCAAAACCTCCAGCAGCTCCGCAACCGTCATGCCGGGCTTGCGGTTGATGAAATAGAGGACGCGGTGATGCGCCCGCCCGAATCCGATCTTTTCCAGAATGAGATCAGGGTCGGCGGTGAAATCGCGATAGGAAAAAAACAGAAGTTCGATCACGTTGAGATCGGCCGCCTCCTCAGCCGTCAACGGATTGCTTATATAATTCAGATCGTTCGTCGAATTCACATCTGTGCTCCGTTCTGTCGCGTTAAATATGTCAGCATTATTGACATAATTCAATCGCCCAGATAATTTTCGATAAGCGTGAGCTGGCTTTTTTGGAATAATGTTTGCGCTGACGCATGCATGGAGGAGGAATAATTGCGCTGGCCGCTTTGCCGCCGTTCGTCTCAACGCGAACGGTGAGAAGAGTACCCGCAATATTCCGTCCCGATGGAGGATTTATTTTCTTTCCATGCATGCTCCGGCTGGATTTCGCGCAATATGTTTGCGTGACCTCAAAGCATTTTGAACAAAAAGGCCAGCAGTTACGCAGAAAAAGGTGGCCGTCTCACCATTTATATCGATTTAACTGGGGAAGACGGGTCGCGGAGAAGTTTGTCCGGTCTGAAATCGGCCTGTAACCGTGTCGAGACAGCGCCGCGAGAAAAGTCAAGGAGCAAGAAAATGGCTGCGATTCCATTCGATCAACGGGACGGATTCATCTGGCTGGACGGAAAATTCGTCGACTGGAAAGATGCGAAAGTCCATGTGCTGACCCATGGCCTGCATTATGCGAGCGCCGTGTTTGAAGGCGAGCGCGCCTATGGCGGCGAGATATTCAAACTGAACGAGCATACTGAACGCCTGCATGAATCCGCGCGCATTCTCGGTTTCGAGATTCCTTTCAGTGTCGCGGAAATCAACGATGCCTGCCGCGAGCTTCTCAAGAAGCAGGGTTTCGAGGATGCCTATGTGCGCCCGATCGCCTGGCGCGGCTCGGATTCGCTGGGCGTGTCGGCGCAGAACAACCGCATTCATCTGGCCATCGCCATCTGGCAGTGGCCGAGCTATTTCTCGCCGGAAGAAAAGATGAAGGGCATTCGGCTCGACATCGCCGAATATTGCCGTCCGGACCCGCGCACCGCGCCGTCGCGTTCCAAGGCCGCCGGTCTCTACATGATCTGCACGATCTCCAAACATGCCGCCGAAGCCAAGGGCTATGCCGATGCGTTGATGCTCGACTGGCGCGGACAGGTCGCGGAAGCGACCGGCGCGAACGTCTTCTTCGTCAAGGACGGAGCGCTGCACACGCCGAAGCCCGACTGCTTCCTCGACGGCATCACGCGCCGCACGATCATCGATCTTGCCAAGCGTCGGGGCATCGAAGTCATCGAGCGGGCGATCATGCCGGAAGAACTTGCCGGTTTCTCCGAATGCTTCCTGTGCGGAACGGCTGCGGAAGTGACGCCGGTTTCGGAAATTGGACAATACCGGTTCAAGCCTTCCGAAATTACAAATGTTCTAATGAATGACTATTCCGCGGAAGTTCAGCCGAAGCGCGCGGCGGCGGAGTAACTGGGTTTTAAACAGAAAAAGAGCGGCCTTCGGGCCGCTTTTTTGTTTTTCCGTCGGTTATTGTTTGACATTGGCAAGTTTCGGCACATGATTTTTTTGCCGGAGTCGCGCTATTCCGGTTTAAAACTCAGATGGGGTGACGATTATGGAAGCTCTACTACCTCTCATTCTTCAGCTGGTCGCTGGCGCGGTTGGCGGCAACATCGCAGGCGCAGTCAAGAATATCAGTCTGGGAACCACGGGTAACACGGTGGCGGGCGGCATCGGTGGTGTCATCCTCGGTCAGCTGCTTCCGATGCTATCCGGCGGCGGTCTCGATTCCGTTCTCAACGGCGTTGTCGGTCAGCTGGCTGGCGGCGGTGTCGGCGGTATCGTACTCACGGCCATTGTCGGCCTGATCAAGAACGCGATGGCCGCCAAGGCCTGATGCACCGCAGAACGTAAGGTTGTGGGGACAACCGGCAAGACGAACTGTCGGGGCGCGTTCCGAAAACCGTGAAGCGGCTTTCGGGGAAGCGTCCCGGTCAAATCCTGGAGAGGGAAAACGGGCGGCGATCAGCCGCCCGTATCTGTTTGGAGCGGTTCCGGTCGAGACGTTCTGTTTGAAGCATAATCTTATCGATCCCCTGATCGGATTATGTTCTAAAGCTTCACCGGACAGGCGGGGCTCTAAGTATTTGTTTTGTCGCATTATCCTACGCATCGAAGCGGGTTAAGAAATCAGTCCAGTGAACTGATTTCCCCGCGTAGACGCTTCGCACTTTTGCTGGAAATGCTCTAGTGTGGGACAGAAAGCGTTTTCCAGACCGTCATTTATGCGGGACGCGCCATAAAGTGGAGTAAGACCAATGGGGCAATTGCAGGCCATCATCGTTCCCGTCACGCCGTTCCAGCAGAACTGCACCATACTGTTCGACAGCGAGACCAAGAAGGGCGTGGTGATCGATCCGGGCGGCGACCTCGATCGCATCCTGGACGCGATTGGATCCCAGGGGGTCGAGGTCGAGGCCATCTGGATCACGCATGGCCATATCGATCACGCCGGGGCTGCGCTCGATCTCAAGGAAGCCCTGGACGTGGACATTATCGGCCCGCACAAGGATGACAAATTCCTGCTCGACAATCTGGCCACGACCGGCCTGAAATACGGCCTTACCGAAGGCGTGCGCAACGTGACGCCGGACCGCTGGCTGAACGAGGGCGACAAGGTTTCCGTTGCCGGACACGAGTTCGAGGTCTTCCACACGCCGGGCCACGCACCGGGGCATGTCGTGTTCTTCAACCCGGAGGCGCGATTCGCCATCGTGGGCGACGTGCTTTTCAATGGCTCGGTGGGGCGCACCGATCTGCCGGGCGGCGATCATGGGGCGCTGATTCGCTCCATCAAGGAAAAGCTGCTGCCGCTTGGCGACGATATCGGCTTCATCTGCGGGCATGGTCCGGGCGGACGGTTCGGCGAGGAGCGGCGCTCCAATCCGTTCCTGAACGACATCGGCTACGCATAAATTGAAAAACCGCAAACAAGAACGGCTACCCTGAGATCAGGGTAGCCGTTCCTCTTGTTTTTAGTGGCATTATCCGGCGCATCGAAGCGGGAGACTGGCCAGCTTCAGTTCGCGGAGCAGAAGTGGTCGCGCCCGTCGTAACCGCGATAGGTGCCGGTGTTCGGATTGAACGACCGGTAACGGTCGGAGCAATATTGATACCAGCCGCGGCTCCAGGGCTCATAGCCCGCGCGGTAATAGGTTACCTGGCGCGCCGGGGCTGCCGGATAATAGGCAGGCGGCGGCGGAGGCGGCGCATAGACCGGGGCCGGCTGCACATAGGTCGGCTGCGGCTGGCTCAGTGCGCTGCCGATGAGGGCGCCGGCTGCGAGGCCGATCACGCCTGCGGCAACCGCGTCGCCGTGGCCGCGATGCCGGTCGCGGTAGTAGGGACGATCCCAGCCGCCACGATTCCAACCATGGCGACCCCAGGAATCTGCCGATGCCGTTGCAAGCGGCGCGGCAACTGCCGCGAGGGATGCCGCTGCCAGAATGGCTGTTTTCGCAAATCGGTTCATTGTTCGCTCCTTCAGAAGCTCGACTGCAATGTCTGCGATACGTTTGCCGAAGGGGCACGTATCGTTTGTGAATAAGTGATTAACTCTTTCGACATGAATGGAGGCTGAACAATGGTGAAGGGCTGCGGAAAACGCCCATTTTCCGGTAAATTACGCGCAGTATCTGTAATATTTCGCGCTTGAATGGGCGCCTTTAGGAAACCAGACGGAGCGCCGCGCAGGCAATAAAAAACCCCGGCAGAAGCCGGGGCAAGTGGTAGGTTCATTAATGAACGATCAACCGGTAACGGTGATGTTCACGGCCTTCGGGCCCTTGCCGCGACGATCCGGTTCCGTCTCGTAGGAAACCTTCTGATTGTCTGCGAGGCCTGTGAGGCCAGAAGCCTGTACCGCGGAGATGTGTACGAAGATATCTGCGCCACCGTCGTCCGGCTTGATGAAACCGAAACCTTTTTCGGTATTGAAGAATTTGACCTGTCCGGTCTGTGCCATGGGATCCGTTCCTTTTCCTTGGCGCCACCGCTCCTGTGGAGACGGTGGTATTACTATTTCTGCCAAGCGCACCACACACCCGGCAGAGGGTTATGCAGGCAGTTCTCGACATTGGGAAGGAACCGATCATTGCCGAAGGGGAGCCTTCGACCCGGAACTTATAGCGGCCCCGGCACGCCGTTCTTCCAGTCTTCCATTTGTTCGCTAAATGCCCGAACAGATGGAGACTGATCTATGAAGCGGTATTTGGCAAGCAAATTCTTTGGGGTGGACATGATTGGTTATCTTCGAACCGGTATCGTTTGATTTTTTTACGATTGTTTCAAGAAAATCCTCGGTCGAATCCCAAAACAGAACAGGGTTTCCCTAATATATCGCTGATTTAGCAGGTACTGACCGTGTTTTTCTCATCGGTTGCGTAAAACTATGCATGCGCCGCCGGCAGCGCGAAGTTTTGTGCAAATGCCATCGGCTTCCCCGCGGCTGTCGGCGCCGATGCGTACCGCATAGATTCCGCGACGTCCCATTGGCGTGCGTATGCGGCTTACGACCGGCTCGTGGCCTGAAAGCACGGCGCTGAACTGCCTGCGCAGGCGGGTCCATTGATTGACGGCGGCGCTGCGGCGGAAATTGCCCGCAACCTGTATGCCCCAGGGTTTCGGCTTGACGCGCGACATCGGAATGGTGGCGCTGCGGATGATCGGCAGGCGCTTGCAGGCGTCGTGAAAGGCGAGCTTTGGATCGAGCGGCCGGTTCATGATTTCCTTGCCGGCGGCGAAGTCGTCGGCAGGCGCGCCAGTAATGTCCAGCACGTAATTTTCTGTCTCGAGCGGCAGAAAGCCGCCGGACCGCATCCAGCTCGAAACGCGCCCCGCGCCTGCATTATAGGCGGCGGCTGCAAGGCCCCAATTGCCGAACGCGCCTTTCAGGTCGCGCAGGAGGCTCGCCGAGGCGGGAATGGCCTGCTCGATATCGAAGGGATCGGCGAGCCCGCGCTCCCTCGCGGTATAGGGCATGAATTGCGCAATGCCTTCGGCACCGACCGGGCTCACCGCCTTGTGGTCGAACCGGCTTTCCTTCCAGATCAGCCGCGCGAAGAAGTCGCGCGGGATTCCATGGGCGTCTGCATTGGCGCCGATGAGCTGGCAGATGCGGCCCACGGTCGGCGTCTTCTTCTCCGGGGGCAGGGGCGGCGCATAGACCGGCGGGGTCGGCTCACTGGCTGCATGGGAGGAAATGACGCCGAGAGGCAGGCTGAAAAGCTGCGAAACGAGGATAACCGCTATGCTGTGCCTGTAACGATTCATGCTGCCTGTTCCGCCCCTCAACTTCGGCCAAGGTAACCTATATGGGCGGGTTGTCGATATGGTCCGCAAGGTTTTGCACTTTCGCGAAAGGACTTGCCCTTATTGAAGGCTGCGCCATCTTAGGGGGCGGGACAAAGGGAGAGGAAAATGCAATTTCATCGTTTCAGAAAACTGTCCGTGCTCGCGGGCCTGCTGCTTCTTGCCGGTTGCGTTGCGGAAGGCGGGGTGGATCATCGTCCGCCGCTGCGCCCCGGACCGTCACAGCCGCCGCGAATCTGCCCGATGAACTATGCGCCGGTCTGTGCGCAGCGCGGATCGTCACGCCAAACCTTCAGCAATTCGTGCCAGGCGCGGGCAGAGGGCTACCGCGTCATTTCCAACGGTCGCTGCTCATCGAGGCCGGGGCCGGGCTGGGGCGGCGCAGGCGGAATGCATCCGCCGCACCAGGGCAACAGGCCGGGCAGGCCGGGAGCAGGCGCATGCACGCGGGAGTTCATGCCGGTTTGCGCGCAACGCGGCAATGACAGGCGAACCTTCCCGAACCGTTGCGAAGCCGACCGCGCAGGCTATCGCATCATGAGCAGCGGGCAGTGTCGGTAACGACTGGCTCAATGGAAGGGGCGGCGGGTGCCGCCCTTTTCACGCCGCTTCCTGAACAGAGGACGATGATTCTTTCCCCGGCTTGCCAAACCGGTCGATATTGGCGTCACCCCATTTCTTCAATGCGAGCAGGATCGGCTCGATGCTGCGGCCGAGCGGAGAAAGGCTGTATTCCACCTTCGGCGGCACCTGCGCATAGACCTTGCGCTCGATAAGTCCGTCTTCTTCCAGTTCGCGCAGCTGGTTGGTCAACATGCGCTGGGTGACGCTTGGTATCTGTCGCCTCAATTCATTGAACCGAAGCGTGCCGCCCATGAGATGAAAGAGCACGACGCTCTTCCATTTTCCGTCGATCAGGCTGATGGCGGCTTCAACCGCACAGCCGGGACTGCAGTCGAAGCGGGAATGCCTGGCTTTGGCCATTCCGGTATCCTTTTTATACCAAGTGCAAATATCGACACTATAGGCGATATTTGTGCGTATTTCTAAATTGCGAACGTAGTCTAATATTTGGTCCATAGCAAATGGAGCAAAGACGATGAAAGCTGTTGCCTATCAGAACGCCGGTAAACTGGATCGAGCCGATTCGCTTGTCGATGTGACACTGGACAAGCCGGTTGCCGCCGGGCGCGATCTGCTGGTTCAGGTGGAGGCGATTTCCGTGAACCCGGTCGATTACAAAATCCGCAGCGGCGTTTCACCGGACGCCGGCCAATGGAAGGTGCTTGGCTGGGATGCTGTGGGCACCGTCGTCGAAACCGGCGATCAGGTGCGGGATTTCAAGCCGGGCGACAGGGTATGGTATGCGGGTTCCCTGACCCGTCCGGGCGCCAATAGCGAATTTCATCTGATCGATGAACGCATCGTCGGGCGCAAACCGGCATCGCTGTCCAACAGCGAAGCCGCCGCCCTGCCGCTGACGTCCATTACCGCATGGGAAATGCTGTTCGACAGGCTGGACGTGCGCAGGCCGGTTGCCGGTGCGGCGAATGCAATCCTCATCATCGGCGGCGCGGGCGGCGTGGGCTCGATCGCGATCCAGCTGGCGCGCGCACTGACCGACCTGACGGTGATAGCGACCGCATCGCGCCCCGAAACGCAAGACTGGGTCAAGCAGCTTGGTGCGCATCACGTCATCGATCACCGCAAGCCGCTGGCCGAACAGGTTGAAGCTCTGGGGATTGGCGCACCGGCTTTCGTCTTTTCGACGACGCAGACGCCGGATCATCTTTCTGAAATCGTCAGACTCATTGCTCCGCAGGGCCGTTTCGGGCTGATCGACGATCCGGACAAGCTCGACATCATGCCCTTCAAGCGCAAGTCCGTGTCGGTGCACTGGGAACTGATGTTCACGCGCCCGATCTATCAGACCGCAGATATGGCGGAGCAGGGCAGACTGCTGAACGAAGTCGCGAAACTGGTCGATGAAGGCAAGATCAGGACAACGCTGACGGAAGTCCTTTCACCGATCAGTGCCGCCAATCTCAAGGCAGCGCATAGCGTGCTGGAAAGCGGCAAGGCAAAGGGCAAGATCGTGCTGGAAGGCTGGTGAGCCTTCCAGCACATTATCGATTTTAGCTAGCGCCCCGGTCGGCCTGTCTTGCCGGGGCGGCGCTTCTTGCGCGCTGTTTCTGCCGGGTCTTCGTAAGACCCGATGCCCGCGCGCTCACGGCGGATCGCCGTATCGTTGCCGCCAGATGGCACTTCCGTCCGCTTCACGGTCATTTCATCGAGCGTGTTCTTGCGGAATAGCGGTTTTGCCATGTCCGTGCCCGGTCCCATATCGTCAAGCGACGGCTTCTGGAACAGGGACGGCTTGCCAAGCGGGCGCGTCGTATCGGCGCCCATTTCATCGAGCGTCGGCTTGCGGAAGCGCGAATTGCCGGTGGGCTTGCCCTTGTTGCGGCTTGCGCCTGCGTCGCCCGCCTCGAACTCGCGTGCCAGCGGATCGTCGGCGATGGCCAGTTCCGTCTCGCGCAGGCGCTTGATCTCGTCGCGCAGGCGCGCCGCCTTTTCGAAGTCGAGATCGGCGGCGGCGTCGCGCATCTGCTTTTCCAGATGCTCCAGATGGGCGGCAAGGTTGTTGCCCATCATCGCGCCTTCTTCCGCAAAGCCCGAAATATCCGCGCGGACATGATCGCGCTCGTAAACGGAGCCGAGGATATCCGAGATATTCTTCTTCACCGAAGCAGGCGTGATGCCGTGTTCTTCATTGTAGGCGACCTGCTTCTCACGGCGGCGGCTGGTTTCATCCATCGCGCGCTGCATGGAGCCGGTAATATTGTCGGCATAGAGAATGACCTTGCCGTCAACGTTACGCGCCGCACGACCGATGGTCTGGATGAGCGAGGTTTCCGAACGCAGGAAGCCTTCCTTGTCGGCGTCGAGGATGGCGACGAAGCCGCATTCGGGAATGTCCAGACCTTCGCGCAGCAGGTTGATGCCGACCAGCACGTCGAAGGCGCCAAGCCGCAGGTCGCGGATGATCTCGATGCGCTCCAGCGTATCGATGTCAGAGTGCATGTAGCGCACGCGCACGCCCTGTTCATGCAGATATTCGGTCAGGTCTTCCGCCATGCGCTTGGTCAGCACGGTGACCAGCGTGCGATAGCCCTTCTGCGCAGTGTCGCGGATTTCGCCCAGCACGTCGTCGACCTGCGTCTTGGCAGGACGGATTTCGACCGGCGGGTCGATCAGCCCGGTCGGGCGGATGACCTGTTCTGCGAACACGCCGCCCGCTTCTTCCATTTCCCAGTTGCCCGGCGTTGCCGAAACGGCAATGGTCTGCGGACGCATGGCGTCCCACTCTTCGAAGCGGAGCGGGCGGTTGTCCATGCAGGAGGGCAGGCGGAAGCCATATTCGGCAAGCGTCGCCTTGCGGCGGAAGTCGCCGCGATACATGCCGCCGATCTGCGGAACCGTGACGTGGCTTTCATCGATGAAAACCAGCGCATTGTCGGGAATATATTCAAACAGCGTCGGCGGCGGCTCGCCCGGATTGCGGCCCGTGAGATAGCGCGAATAGTTTTCGATGCCCGCGCAGGAGCCGGTCGCTTCCAGCATTTCGAGGTCGAACGTCGTGCGCTGGTCGAGGCGCTGGGCTTCCAGCAGGCGACCGGCGCGGGTCAGTTCGTCAAGGCGGTGCTTCAGCTCCTCCTTGATGGACTTGATCGCCTGATTGAGCGTCGGGCGCGGCGTCACATAGTGCGAGTTCGCGTAGATCTTCACCGATTTCAGGTCGCCGGTCTTCTGGCCGGTCAGCGGGTCGAACTCGGTGATGGACTCGATCTCGTCGCCGAAAAGGGAAATGCGCCAGGCGCGATCTTCCAAGTGGGCCGGGAACAGTTCGATCGTGTCGCCGCGCACGCGGAACGAGCCGCGCACGAAATTGATGTCCTGCCGCTTGTATTGCTGGGCCACGAGATCGGCGAGCAGCTGGCGCTGGTCGAGCCGGTCGCCGATCTTCATCTCGAAGGTCATGGCCGTATAGGTTTCGACCGAGCCGATACCGTAGATGCACGACACGGAGGCGACGATGATCACGTCGTCACGCTCAAGCAGCGCACGGGTGGCCGAGTGGCGCATCCGGTCGATCTGCTCGTTGATGGAGGATTCCTTCTCGATATAGGTATCCGAGCGCGGCACATAGGCTTCCGGCTGGTAATAATCGTAGTAGGAAACGAAATATTCGACGGCGTTGTTCGGGAAGAAGCTCTTGAACTCGCCGTAAAGCTGCGCGGCCAGGGTCTTGTTGGGCGCGAGGATCAGGGCAGGGCGCTGCGTCCGCTGGATGACCTGCGCCATGGTGAAGGTCTTGCCCGAGCCGGTGACGCCGAGCAGAACCTGCGTGCGGTCGTTGTTCTCCAGCCCTTCCACCAGATCGCGGATTGCAGTCGGCTGGTCGCCAGACGGCTCGAAGCTGGTTTCCATCTCGATGGCGATGCCGCCTTCGGATTTTTCCGGGCGGGCGGGGCGGTGCGGGGTCCACAGCTCGCCATTCTTGAACAGCGGATTGCCGGAGGCGATCAGGTCCGACAGGGCCTGAACCGTCGCGGTCGCGCCGGATGGGTTCAGCCCGGCTGCGTCTTCAAGGCTGATGTCGAGACCGGCAACGGGGTTGAGGCCCGCCGCCGCGCGTTCCTTCGCCGAAGCCGCGCCGCCCATCGACGTGCCGCGGCCTGTGCGCGACGCTTCCTTGCTGCGCTCGGGAATCTTCTTGGGTTGTTTTGGATTTTTTGCGCGCGGCTTGGCCGCCTCGTCGCCGATCTCCTTCGCCCAATCAGCGATTGAACCGGATAGGGGCGCGCCGGAAAACCCGGCCTGTGGCGCTTCGCCGAAGCCGCCAGCCTTGTCGTGCGAATCCTGGGAATGTTTGTCTTTTGAGGAAGCCATGACCCTATATTGTTACCGCATGTCTTAAGCGGAAAACCGGTTTCCACTTTTCTGCGACATGCTTCCAATATGGAATTTCAGCGTCCAAATGAAAAGGGCGCCGAGGCGAAATCCTCGGCACCCTCAACATATCCGGTCAATGCTCCTGACAGAAGGCTGTCAGGAGGCGACCATTTTGCGGATGGCTTTACAGCCTGCCGCCCATGCGTATGCGCGGACCGGGACCGAAGCCGCGACCGAAACCGGGATGATAGCCCGGATGGTCGTTCCAGCCCGGACGATCCGTCCAGTGCGGGCGCGGCGGACCCCAGTTCGACTGGCAATTGCGACCGATGCAGCCATTATAGACGTTGCCGCCGCCGCCCCAGCCGCGATAGGGGCCGGGACCCCAATAGCGGTCGTTGTTGGCCGACAGTGCCGACCCGATGGCGATGCCTGTGATGAGCGGTATGCCCACGGCTGCGGCGGTCGATCCGAAATTGTCGTTGGACGTGTAGCCGTTGCCCGTCTGGATGGCGATATAGCTCGATGCCGCCCAGCCGGTCATGCCGCCGTAGCTCACCTGACACCAGCCATAGCCGCTGGTGCAGCCCCCGACGGTAACTCCAACGCCGTTCGGGATCGCCCCGATGGTTCCATACTGGGTGCCGGGACCGGTGCGCAGATTAACTGTCGAGGTGACGATGGCCGATGATGCATAAGCATTTGCTGAAACAAGGAATGCTAATGTAAATATGGAAGCTTTCACCGATAGGTTCATTTATCGTTCCTCTAATATACTTTCCATCATTACTTATAGCATAGGCGATATTATTCCGGCTCATCACGGATAATCAATTTCAATTCATGATTAATTATTGCCAACCTTTTAGGTGCAGCCCGATTCTAACGGTTCAGAGCGTATTGCGCGGTACTTTTCTTCCGGGCAGCCTTGTCTCATATTAGCGGCCGACTCTCTCAAGCACTCAAGGAACGACATTGATGAATACTGACAATGAGCCGAACGGCACGCTGACGATCCGCGTTTCCGCCATGCCCAAGGACGCCAATTCGGCCTATGATATTTTCGGCGGCTGGGTGATGGCGCAGATGGACATGGCTGCGGGCATCCGTTCCGCCGAGCGCGCCAAGGGCCGCACGGTCACTGCGGCGGTGCGCGAAATGGCGTTCGCCCGGCCGGTAAAGATCGGCGACACGCTCTGCGTATATACGGATATAACGCGGGTAGGACGCACGTCGATCACGCTCAGGGTCGAGGCGTGGGCGAAGCGCTATCTCAGCGACAGGCGCGATCTCGTCACCCATGCCGAATTCGTGATGGTTTCGCTGGACGAGAACGGCAAGCCGACGCCGGTTCCGCCGGAAGAATGAACCGATGATGAAAGGAAGCCCGGCGCAGGCTATGCCTGTAAGGCCGGGCTTTTTCTATTTGCAGGCGCGATAGCCGCTGCGGCGCTGCATCAGGTCGAAATGAAAGTGGTCGGCATGTTCCGGGTTGTAGCCGGGGCCGAGAACTGTCGTGAAATAGCCGCAGGCATCGGAGCGGACGCTGTTGAGCAGGCCCTTTTCGCGGAAGGCGAAGAAGCCCGGCTTGCGCACCATGATGTTCTTGCCGTTGTTCAGCACGATCTTGGTGACGTCGATGGCGTTGCCGCGTGAATGTTCCGACATTTTCGCGCCGCGACGATGGTTCATCGTTCGGCAGGAATAGCCTCCGGCATTGTAGATCGTGCTCACGCCGGACAGGTATCGCAGGCGCGAGGCGGGTTGCAGGTCGCCCTTGATCCAGCGGGCGAAGGCTTCCGTCACCTGGCAGTTCAGCGTCGCCGCCGGCTTGAACGCGATGGAGCCGCTGTTGAAACCCGATACTTCGATGGGGTTTTCGATATGGCAGGAGCTGCTGCGATAGATGGTGGGCTTTTCCCTGAAGACGACGCCCAGCCGTTTGAGGCGCGTGCGGCAGGCGGCTTCCGCATTGGACATCGTATAGATGTTTTCGGCAGCCGTGACCGGGTTCTGAACAGGGGCCGTGAAGCCATAGTCGCCGGAATATTGCGGCCGGTTCTGCGGCGCGGATTGCGCGACGTGGTTTTCCTCCTCTTCGGCAAGCCCGACGACGCGCTCTTCCTGCGGTTGCTGCATGACGGGCGCAGCCATGACCGGGGCGGCACTCGCCACCGGGGCTTCGGGCACCATCACGTCGGAATTGCCGACGCTGGCCTGCGGACGCGGCGCGCTTTCGCCGGAGCAGCCTGCGACGAGGGCCAGCAGCATGATCGATAAAGAGGGGGCCAGACCTCGCAACCGGGAGCGCTGGCGGCTGACTGGAGCGGTGGCGGACAACGCAGAACTCATGTCCATACCTTTTCTTCAGGAGACCAGACCGATGGCGTTCCCTGAATATTAGCCTGCAAGCGTAAAGGAAGAGTCAGCGCCCGCGTTAAGGGCTGTGGCGTAAACGGGGCAGGCGCAAACGGCAGGATTGGCAAAATGCCGCCGTTGTTTTATCACCGTGCGGCGGTTTCGGGCCATGCCGCAGACAACATCCTCCCGGTCCCTGAAGTCATTTCCATGTCAGCACTGATTTCGCCAAGCGTCCTGCCGATCCTGCTTCTCATCGGCTCCAACGTTTTCATGACATTCGCCTGGTACGGGCATCTGAAATTCACCAGCACGCCGCTCATCACCGTCATCTTCATCAGTTGGGGTATCGCGCTGATCGAATATTGCATGGCGGTCCCGGCCAATCGCATCGGGCATGAGGTCTATTCGGCGGCGCAGCTCAAGACCATACAGGAGGTCATCACGCTGGTGATCTTCAGCCTGTTCTCGGTGTTCTACCTCAAGGAAGCCTTTACCTGGCACCATCTGCTGGGCTTTGCGCTCATCGCAGGCGGGGCGGCTCTGATTTTCAAGGCCTGATGGAAATCACTCGGCGGGAGCAAGCGCGGGCTTGCGCTTCCAGAACATGGGAATGAGTTCGACGGCCATCATGGCGGAGAAGATCAGTCCGCAGCCGATAAGGCCGATGAAGGTCACTCGTTCGCCGAGGAAAAGCGCGCCGAACAGGGCCGCGAAGAGCGCTTCCGAGGCGAGGAAGATCGCTGCCTGCGCGGAGGTGGTATAGCGCTGCCCGATGGCCTGCAAGGTGAAGGCGACGCCGGACGAGAACACGCCGGTAAAGAGGATTTCCTTCCAGGTGAGCGCGATGGCGGTCCAGTTGAGATCTTCAACCATGGAAGCGATGGCAAGCCCTGCAACGGCGCTGGTCGCGAACTGGACGCAGCTCAGCGTTATCGGCCGCGCGGCGCGGTTTGCCTTGCCGATTAAAACCACCTGCAATGCCCAGAACACGGCACCGCCGATGACCAGCAGGTCACCTTGCTTGAGCGCCGTCAGCGTGCCGCCGGAAAGCAGGAAGATGCCTGCAAGGCAGGCCGCCGCACTGGGCCAGACGACCGGATGCGGCCATGTGCGAAACAGGATGACGCCCAGCACCGGCACCATCACGACATAAAGCCCGGTCAGAAAACCGGCATTGGTGACGGATGTGGTGATGAGCCCGATCTGCTGGAGGACGAGCCCGATGAACAGGCTCAGGCCGATGACCATGAAGAAGAGATAATCCGACCGGCGGAGGGCGATCTTCGCGCGGCGTCCTTCCGCCACGGCCCATGGCAGGACGGTGAGCGAGGCGATTGCCGAGCGGATGCCGATGAACAGAAACGGTCCGATGCTGGCCATTGCCGTCGATTGCGCGACGAAACCCATGCCCCAGATGGCGCCCGCCAGAAGCAGCAGCATGTTGGCCTGTACGCGCGTCATTCTTACCTCGGTTCGATCTTTTTCAGCCGACATGCTATAGGCAATATTGTGGGCAGGCGGCAAGGGAACTTCCGATTCTGCGACATTCGTGCATGATCTGATTCTGCTCAGTGCGCTTTCCATCGGCGGAGGTCTTATGCTTTCCTTCTATCGTGAATCCTCTGTCAGGACCGCTGTCGTGGCGTCGGCTGCCGCAACGATGCTGTTTGTGACGGGCGGGGAATCGCAGGCGGCTTTCAAGACGGTCCGGGATACGCAGGTTCTGTGTGATTTCGCGCAGAACTGCACATTGAGCCTGACGCCGGTCGCAAGCGAGGGAGCGCCGGGGCTTGGCATCTTTCGCAGCAGCCAGCCGGGGTCGAAACCGGTCTTGCGGCTTTCCTATGTCGATCCGTCCCGGAAAACCGGCAAGCTGGAGATTTCCGTCGATGGCCAGCCGCTGCTCGGCGTCGATGTCTCGGCCCTTAAGGCAGAGGACGACCAGCTTGATTATACGGGCGATGTTGCCAAAGCGCTTGAAGGAATGAAGAACGGCCAGAAGTTGCAGCTGAAACTGGCCGGAAAGACGTTCACCTATTCGCTTTCCGGGCTTGTCGGCGGGCTGATCTATGTGGATGAGCAGCAATCGCGCGACGGAACCGTCGAGGCATTGCAGGTCAAGGGCAGCAAGCCCGCGCCCGTGCCGCCGGTGCTCAAGCTGATTGAAACGGTTGGCCAGATACCGGCCGAAATCCGCAAGGATTTTTCCGATGAAGCCGCGGTTTGCGGTGGCGCAAGCCCGGACACGTTCCGCAGCGCAGGCGGTTTCGAGACGAAGATTGCCGACGGGCTCGATCTGATCGGCCTGCCGTGCGGATCGCCGGGCGCCTATAATCAGCCCTACGCCTTCTACAGCCGCCATGAAAACAGGATCGTGCCGATTTCCCTGCCAACCATTTCCGACGACGGCCCGACAGTGACCGATACGGCATGGAACATCGACTGGAACCAGAAATCACTGACGCTGACGGCTTTCTTCAAAGGCCGGGGACTTGGTGATTGCGGCATTTACGATGTCTGGAAAGCCACCGACAGCGGCGAGGGCCGGGTGCGTTTCGTGCTGGTGCAGGAACGCTCAAAAGGCGATTGCGATGGCAATTATGCGGGAGGCCCGGAGAAATGGCCGGCGAGCTGGCCAGTCAAGCCGAAATAGCGCACGCGAGAAAGCGTCGCTTTTGCAGAGAGTTGACAGGGACATATTTTTCCGCGTGAAATGATTGATGGAAATGCTATAGTTCTGTGAATGGTTATTCGAACGGTTCCGAGGCGGATGTTTCGGTGACCGTTTTCTTTTTGTGTCTCGGAGGTTGGAAGCCTCCGAAAAGCGCCTCGCACTATCCAAGCATTGCGCGAGGTGAGGCGGGCAAATCAAACTGCCGGTGCGTGCAGGGCCTCGGGGAGAGGCGAAGCGCCGGATGAAGGAAAGGACTGGGTATGGAAAAGTTCCCTATGACCCCTGGCGGTTTCGAAAAGCTCAAGGAAGAGCTGCGCTGGCGCCAGCAATCGGAGCGCCCTCGGATTATTGAGGCAATTGCCGAAGCGCGTGCGCATGGCGACCTGTCCGAAAACGCCGAATATCACGCTGCGAAAGAAGCCCAGAGCCTGAATGAAGGCCGTATCAACGAGCTGGAAGATCTGGTTGCGCGCGCGGAAGTCATCGACGTTTCCAAGCTGTCGGGCGACCGCATCAAGTTCGGCGCGACCGTCACCATGATCGACGAGGATACGGAAGAAGAGAAAATCTACCAGATCGTCGGCGACCAGGAAGCCGATGTGAAGGAAGGCCGCATTTCCATTTCATCGCCGATTGCGCGCGCGCTGATCGGCAAGGGCGAAGGCGATACCATCGAAGTCAACGCACCCGGCGGTTCGCGCTCCTACGAAATCGTCGGCCTGAAGTTCGTCTGATTTTCATGAAAGTCCCGGTTCAGGATGTCGAGGTGGTGGCGCCCAATTTCAAGCGCCGCCTATCCGGGGTCACATCGACGATCGTTCAGCTCATCCCCTTGCAGCGTGCAAAGGGCCTGAACATCGCGACGATGGGGCCGGGCCTGCCCGACACGCTCCCGCATCTTGGCTGGGGCGCGTTGTTATCCTTCTGGTCGAAGCCGCGTACGAAGCCGTTCCGCATCTGGCACGCGCGGCGCAATATCGAAATGCTGGCCGGGATTTTCATGCGCGATGTTCTGCGCATGAAACTGCGGCTGATCTTTACCTCGGCCGCACAGCGGGACCACAAGCCTTTCACCAAATGGCTGATCCGCCGCATGAATGCGGTGATTGCGACGAGTGGCCGCTCGGGAAGCTTTCTCCAGGTCCCGCACGATGTCATCATGCACGGCGTGGATTTGCAGCGGTTTCATCCGCCGGTTGGCGATGACGATAGTTTCGCGGCGTCCGGCCTGCCCGGAAAATATGCCGTCGGCTGCTTCGGTCGCGTGCGTTCCTCCAAGGGAACAGACCTTTTTGTCGATGCGATGGTTGCGCTCCTGCCGAAATATCCGGACTGGACGGCGATCATTACCGGACGCACAACCGCTGAACACCAGTCTTTCGAAGACGCACTGAAGGCGAAGATCGCGGCTGCGGGTTTGCAGGACCGTATCCTCATCCTGGGCGAAGTGCCCGACATTCGGGTTTGGTATCGCCGCCTGACGCTTTATGTTGCGCCTTCGCGCAATGAAGGTTTCGGGCTGACGCCGCTCGAAGCCATGGCCTCGCAAACGGCGGTCGTGGCCAGCGATGCAGGCGCCTATGCGGAAATGATCGTGGATGGCACCGGAACATCGGTTGCAGCCGGTGACGGGGAAGCCCTGCGCAAGGCTATCGAGCCATATCTGGCCGATCCGGCATTGGCCGAACGTGACGGCGAAAATGCTCTCAGGCATGTTCGCGCCACGTTTCCGCTCGAAAAGGAAGCCGCTGCAATCAGCGGTGTTTACGAGCGCGTATTCGCCGGGAAATAATCTCGAGCCTGTTCCAGAAGTCGTCCTGTGTGGTTGCAAATGGCGCTTTTCTGCGTTCCGGTGCTCATGTACGTTCAGTACATTGCGGTCCGGTACTCGAAAATCACCATTTTCGCACACACATGCCGCTCTTTGTTTCAGGCTCTTAGAGAATCATCAGCGGTTCGTCCTTGACCGGACGAATGGTCAGCGCGGTACGCACGGAATCCACGTTGGGAGCGGCGGTCAGTTCCTCGATCACGAAGGTCTGGAACGTGTTGAGATCACGCGCGACGCAATGGAGCAGGAAATCGGATTCGCCCGAAACCATCCAGGCGCGGCGTACCAGCGGCCATTGCTTGGTTTTTTCGGCAAATGCCTTGAGGTCGGCATCGGCCTGGCGATGAAGGCCGACCGAGCAGAACGCAACGAGATCCTGTCCAAGCGAATTGCCGTTGAGAATGGCGCGATAACCCCGGATGACGCCGCTTTCTTCAAGCTTGCGCACCCGGCGAAGGCAGGGCGGGGCCGAAATGCCGACGCGTTCGGCCAGCTCGACATTGGTGATGCGCCCGTTGTTCTGGAGCTCCCGAAGGATTTTCCAATCGATTTCATCCAGATCGGCCTTGATCGGCATGCGTAACTCCGCGCGCAAGGAAATTTCATTCCGGGGTAATTATAGAACATTCGTCGCCATCGTGGCGCAATCTAATCCTGCTCATATCAAATGAAACAGGCGGATGTAAACCGCTTAACGCTCGGTCAACGCACCCAGAAAGCGCGTGTGAACAGGATATACACCGTCACCAGCTCCAGGCGTCCGACCAGCATCAGGAATGAAAGCACCCACAGCGCCGGATCGTGAATGGTGGAGAAGTTGCCGACGGGACCGATCGTGTCGCCGAAACCGGGTCCGACGTTGGAAAGCGCCGTCAGCGCCCCGGTGAAGGCCGAGACGAAATCGAGGCCCAGCGAGGCGAGCAGCACCGCGCCGATGACGAGCGACGCACAATAGAGGAACAGGTAGAGCAGCACGTTCTGCGCGATATCGCCGGAAATCTCCGAGGTGCCGTAGCGGATCTTGATGACCGCATGCGGCATGATGAGCCGGGCGAGATTGGCCTGTGTCAGGCTCCACAGGATGATGAGGCGGTTCATCTTGATGCCGCCGGAGGTGGAGCCGGCACAACCGCCGAGGAACGAAGCGAGAAAGAAAATTCCGATCGCAGGCGGTCCCCAGAGCGAATAATCTTCGGTGGCATACCCTGTCGTGGTCATGACCGACACGAAGTGGAACGAAGCGGAAATCAGCGCATCGCCGAACGGCACATCGGAGCCGAGCCGCAGCACCACCGCAAGCGCAAAGCTGAAACCGATGGCAATTGCGAAGAACAGTTTTACCTGCGGGTCGGCGAGCGATTCCATGCGGCGCGGCATGAAGGCCTTGATGTAAAGCACGAAGGGGAGGGCCGAGAGCGCCATGAAGATGGTGGAGACGACCAGCAGCAGCCGGTTTCCCTCATAGAAACCGATCGAGCTGTCATGCGTGGAAAAACCTGCCGTCGCCACGGTCGTCAGGCCATGATTGATGGCGTCGAAAACGCTCATGCCGACTGCGAAATAGGCGATGATGCAGGCCGCGGTCAGGCTGAGATAGGCGAGTATGATGCCGAGCGCTATCTGGTTCATGCGCGGGAGGATTTTTTCCGACTTGTCGGAATTCTCCATATGAAAGAGCGCAAGCCCGCCCGCCCGCAGCGAGGGCAGCAACAGAAGGGCGAGGCCGATAAAGCCGACGCCTCCGATCCAGCAGAGGATGGAGCGCCACAGGAGAATGCCGCGCTGCATGTTGTCGAGACCGGTGAGCGCGGTCGCGCCCGTGGACGTGACACCCGACATGGCCTCGAAGAAGGCGGTGGCGTAGCTGATCGGCAGGTGCGAAAAATAAAGCGGGATCGAGCCGAGGAAGCTTGCGGTGAGCCAGAGGCAGGCCGTCAGCAGAAAACCTAAGCGCGGCGTGAAGCGCATGGTCTGGTTCTGGGTGGCCAGCAGAAACAGCGCAGACAATGCGCCTGTAGCCGCAGCCGAGCGGACGAAGATCAGCCAGTCGTCGCTTCCGTCGCGCAGGTCGATCGCCGCAGGCAGAAGCATGGCCGCCGCCATGATGAGGCCGAAACGCGCGCAGATATTGGCGACTGTCTTGTAAATGGCGGCCGGCTCCGGGTTTGGGCGAATTATTCCTATATCAAGCTTGTTTAGCGTGAGATCGATCCACCCGCAACGTGCTGGCGTGAAAGGGTTTGCTCAAAAGGTCACAAGCTGTGGCTAAAGCTCGGCAAATCCCTGTGGAAGCTTGCAAACATCCGGGGGCAGACCTACCTTGGCCATAATATCGGGGCATTGGCCGGACAGGATTGCGGAAGCGATTCTGGTGGGCCGGAAACCCGCCGCTTTAAATCGATTTTAAGGTGCACCCAAAAATGTGGAACAGTTTGGGTGCGCGTGAAAACCAACATGAGGAGCGCCGGTCCGGCTTGAAGGCCGCAGCGCTCCGGGACCGGAGAGAACTTCATGTCACAGCGTCATGCGCCAGTCATTGTCATCGGCTCGGGTCCTGCTGGTTATACTGCGGCGATTTATGCCGCCCGCGCCATGCTGAAGCCAATCGTGATTGCCGGGCTGCAGCAGGGCGGTCAGCTGATGATCACCACCGACGTGGAAAACTATCCGGGCTATGCCGATCCGGTGCAGGGGCCATGGATGATGGACCAGATGGCGACGCAGGCGCAGAATGTCGGCGCCGAGATCGTCCACGACATCATCACCGAGGTCGAAACGACGGTGCGTCCTTTCCGTCTCAAGGGTGATTCCGGCACGATCTATACTTGCGATGCCCTGATCATCGCGACGGGCGCACAGGCCAAGTGGCTTGGCCTCGACAGCGAGCAGACCTTCATGGGCGGCGGCGTTTCGGCCTGCGCGACCTGCGACGGTTTCTTCTATCGCGGCAAGGATGTGGTCGTGGTCGGCGGCGGCAATACCGCGGTCGAGGAAGCGCTTTACCTTTCGCATATCGCCAAGAGCGTGACGGTCGTGCATCGCCGCGACGGTTTCCGGGCGGAGAAGATCATGCAGGACCGCCTGCTTTCGCGCCAGAACGTCTCGGTCGTCTGGAACAGCGTCATCGACGAAATCCTCGGCACGGAGGCAAAGCCGCCCATGGGCGCGACCGTGACCGGCGTGCGCCTCAAGAATGTCGTGACCGGCGAAACGCAGGAACTCGATACCCATGGCGTTTTTGTCGCCATCGGCCACGCACCGGCGGTTTCTTTGTTCGAGGGCAAACTCAAGCAGAAGCCGAACGGCTATCTATGGACCGCGCCCGATTCGACGGCTACCGACGTTCCGGGCATTTTCGCTGCGGGCGACGTCACCGACGATATCTATCGTCAGGCCGTGACAGCCGCCGGCATGGGTTGCATGGCAGCTCTTGAAGCCGAGCGCTGGCTCGCCGCACAGGAACCGCTGCACGAAGCGGCGGAATAGGGCTTTCCAAGCCAAAAGCGGGAGGCGGTGTTGCCTAAGCTGAATGCGGTCAAAACAATGAGAGGGGATAATCGTGGTCGCTCCGCTCGACTGGGATAAACTGCGCATTTTTCATGCTGCGGCTGAGGCGGGGTCGTTCACCCACGCAGCCCAGACATTGCATCTGTCGCAATCGGCTATTTCGCGTCAGGTCAGCGCGCTGGAGCAGGATGTCGGCGTCCCGCTGTTTCATCGTCATGCGCGCGGTCTGATCCTGACCGAGCAGGGCGAAACGCTCTATCGCACGGCGCATGACGTGCTGATGAAGCTCGAAAACGTTCGTTCGAAGCTTGCCGAGAGCAAGGAAAAGCCGACAGGCCGCCTGCGCGTCACGACGACTGTTGGTCTCGGTTCCGGCTGGCTGATCGAGCGCATTCAGGAATTCGTCGAGCTTTACCCCGATATCCAGCTCCAGCTGATCCTCGACAATGAGGAACTGGACCTGACGATGCGTCATGCGGATTGCGCTATCCGGTTGCGACAGCCGCAGCAACCCGACCTGATCCAGCGTCGACTGTTCACGGTGCATATGCATGTCTATGCGTCGGCGGGCTATGTCTCGAAATATGGCAAGCTCAACTCCATAGACGAGATCGACCAGCACCGCGTCGTGACCTTCGGTGAACCGGCGCCGAGCTATCTGACGGGCCTCAACTGGCTGGAGATCGCCGGCCGCACGGACGGCAGCTCGCGCATCCCGGCATTGCAGGTCAATAATTTGCTGTCGATCCGCCGCGCCGTGCAGCGCGGCGTCGGCATCGCCGTTCTGCCCGACTATATGGCGGACAAGGAATCCGGCCTGGTGCAGCTTCTGCCCGAACTGGAAGAGATACCGTCCTTCGATACGTTCTTCTGCTATCCGGAAGCCTTGAAGAACTCCGCGAAACTCCACGCCTTCCGCGACTTCCTGTTCTCGAAGGCCCGCAACTGGACCTATTGATCGCAGCTTGTGATTCAAAAAAGGCCGCGCTGGGCAATCAGCGCGTCCTTTTGTTTTTTGGTGATGACCGATTACTTGCGCGGCAACAGGCGCTGGACTTCCTTGGAGGCGTCGGCAAGGGCGTCTTCGGGGGTGGCGGACTGTTCCACGACGCGGGAAAGATTGTCCACGATGGTCTGCGTCACCTTCACGCCGTTGGAACCGGGGAAGGCATACCACGGGATCATCAGCGACATCTGGCTCAGACCAGCCTTGAAGAGCGGATTTTCCTCATAGAACTTGCCGAGATATTCGTCGGACTTCGCGGCCAGCTCGTTGTTCGGCACGTAGCCGGTGCCGGGAACGACGACGGACGCGCCATAGGGGCCAGCGGCGAACTTGGCGAATTTCCATGCTGCATCCTGCTTGCCCTGATCTTCGGTCAGGATGACGACCGCATTGCCGCCGGTTGGCAGGCGACCCTTTTCGACGTTGATGAGCGGGATCTTCGCCGTGCGAAGATCGAACTTGTCGCCGACATTCTTGATCGTGTTGCGCAGCGCGCCGGTGGTCTGGAACGAGAAACCGACCTTGCCAGCCGCGAAAGCCTGCTCGCCCGCCGCCTTGGTCAGAACCGGCATGCCGCCTTCCTTCACCATGCGGTCGATGAGCTTGAAGGCTTCGAGCCCCTCCGGTCCGTTAAAGGCGACCTTCTTCTCGTCTTCGGTCAGCATGGTGCCGCCCGCGCCGAACAGCAGCGCGGAGAACATCCAATCGTCGCCCTGCCAGCGGAAATCGATGCCTTCATTGCCGTTGCCGAGCGCCTTGATCTTGCCGCCCAGTTCAATCACTTCGTCCCAGGTGGTGGGGGGATTGTCGGGATTGCCGCCTGCCGCCTTCAGAAGATCGGCGTTGTAATACATGATTGGGTTGGAGGTTGCGAAAGCAAGGCCGACCTGACGGTCGCCGACGCGGGCGAGGCTCAGCAGGTGATCTGTGAAGCCCTGCGCTTCCATGTCGGTTTCTTTTTCGACCAGCGGCTTCATGTCGACGCCGATATTGCGCTCCGCCAGCACACGCAGGCGGTTCAGACCGGTAAAGGTGATATCCGGCATTTCCGACGTTCCGGCCTGGCGCATGATCGTCTGGATGCCTTCTTCATAGGTTGCCGACGGGCTGACGAAGTTGATCTTGATGTCCGGATTTTCTTCCATGAACTTCTTGGAGATGTCGGCCATGACATCCTTGAAGAAACCCGGCATCGGGTAGTGCACGTTCAGCGTCGTGTCGGCAAGGGCGGGCGAGCCGAAGGCCGTTGCCATGGCCAGAGCGGCGAGGGCGCCGGAAAAGCGTTTCATGTTTGAACTCCTGTGGAGGATTGTGGGAAGAATTCAGCCCTTGAGGCCGGTGAGGGTGATGCCTTCGATGAAGCGGCGCTGGGCGGCGAGAAATGCCAGCAGCAGCGGCAGGGTGATGATGAGGGTTGCCGCCATCAGCGCCCCGTAATCGTCGCCTGCTTCCGCGGCGCGGAAATAAAGGAGGCCGAGCGGCGGCGTGGCGCGTTCCATGCCGTTGACGACGATCAGCGGCCAGAACAGGTCGTTCCAGTGCGCGACAACGGAGAAGATCGAGAAGGCCGTAATCGCAGGCCATGCATTGGGCACGATCACCCGCATGACGATGCCGGCTTCCGACATGCCGTCGAGGCGTGCGGCGCTGATGAGATCGTCCGGCATGGCGCGGAAGAATTGCAGAAACAGGAATATGCCGAAGACCGAGATGAAGAACGGTGCGCTGAGGGCAAAGTAGCTGTTGAGCACGCCGAGCTGATTGAAGCCCACATAGAAGGGCAGTGCCGTGGCATGGATCGGCACCAGCAGGCCGAGCATGACCATCATCATCATGATGCGCTGACCGCGGAAGTTGAGCTTTGCCATGGCGTAGGCGCAGGGGATGGCGACCACGACCTGGATGACCAGCACAAGCGCGCAGACGATTACGCCGTTGAACAGAAGAAGCCCCATCGGGACACGGCTCATCGCCTTGGCCAGATTGTCCCAGAGCGCCCAGTTGTGCGGGATCAGCGACAGAGAGGACGAGAAAATATCCTGTTGCGATTTTGCTGCCGTGGACAGCATGAAGATATAGGGCGCGAGGAAAAGCAGGGCACCCAGCGACAGAAGTCCAAGACGGAAAGAACGAGCCAATGTCATCCGGGTATCCTCAATAATGGGTGCGGCGGTCCAGCACGCGGAATTGCAGCATCATCAGGATCACGAGGACCGCGAGAAAGATCACCGTCATGGCGGAGGCATAGCCGACGCGCAGATAGACGAAGCCTTCCTGGTAGATCGTCCAGAGCAGGACTTCCGAAGCCTTGTTCGGGCCGCCTTCGGTCAGCGTCTTGACCGTCTCGAAGACCTTCACGGCGTTGATAATGCTGATCGTCGTGACGAAAAGCGTGGTCGGGCCGAGCAGGGGCCATGTGACCAGCCGGAAGCGCTCCCAGCCGTTTTTCACACCATCCACTTCGGCAGCCGAATAGAGTTCTCGCGGGATGGCGGTGAGACCGGCCAGAAACAGCACCATGTTGAAGCCGACGCTTTGCCAGATGCCGATAAGCGCGAGGCTGAACAGAACCGTATCGCTGGAGCCGAGCCAGTTAGGACCGGCAATGCCGATCATGCCCAGCATGGCGTTGACGGGGCCGAGCGTCGGGTGCAGCAGATATTGCCAGACGGTTGCCATGGCGACGAGCAGCGAGGCGACCGGCAGGAAATAGACGGTGCGGAAGAAGGATTTGCCGCGAACTTCGCCTTCGATGAGGAGCGCCACGCCGAGGCCGAGGAAGACGGAAGCGGGCGCCACGATGGCGGTGTAGATGGCGGTGTTCTTCAGCGAGATCAGAAATGTCCGGTCGCTGAACAGTTCGGCGTAGTTTTCCAGTCCGATGAATTCGAAACCGTCATAACCAAGCTCGAAATTGGTAAGGCTCCAGAAGATGACGGCGGCTGTCGGCAGGAGAATAAGCAGCACCGTCAAGATGATGGCCGGAGCCGCAAGTTTCCAGGCAAGCCGTTCTTCACGGCGGCGGGCTTCCTCAGCTGCCGTCCGTGCACTGGTGGCCGCTGGAGCGGGGATCGCGACATCAGACATGGGCAGCAGCCTTTTCCGGCGATGCCGTCTTGACGATATTTCCGGCGGGCTGGCGCAGGCGCAGGCCATCTTCCCCGAAGAGATAGGCGTGGCTGGCATCAAAATGCAGGCCGACCGGGAGGCCAACGACGATATCGCGGGCTTCTTCGGGCGCAAGCTTCACGGTGAGGTCCTGCGGGGAGCCAGGAGCCTTGAGGTAGACGAGCACTTCCGAGCCGAGAAACTCGATCCGCGAGACCGTGCCGGCAAGGCCTGTCTTGTCGTGCGGCTTGAGCCGGAAATGTTCGGGACGAATGCCGATGCGGATATTGGTGCCGGAATGGGCGGCGACATCCTGCAGGATGGCGCGACCGGCAAAATGCACCATGCCGTTATCGCTGACCAATGCTTCCAGAATATTGATGCGCGGCGTGCCGATGAATTGCGCGACCTCGATATGGCGGGGATCGTTATAGATCGCGGTCGGCGTGTCGATCTGCAGCAGCTTGCCGCCCATCATCACCGCTACGCGGTCGGCCATGCTAAGCGCTTCGGCCTGATCGTGGGTCACGTAGATGGTGGGGACACCGGCGCGGCGATGCAATTCGACAATCTCGGCCCGGGTGTGGACACGCAGATTGGCATCGAGGTTCGACAGCGGCTCATCCATCAGGAATGCGCCCGGCTGGCGCACGAGCGCGCGGGCAAGCGCGACGCGCTGGCGCTGGCCGCCCGACATCTGGCCCGGCTTGCGGTCGAGCAGATGGTCGATCCTGAGGCTGGTCGCGGTGGCCTTGACCTGTTTCTGGATGGCGGCGCGTTTGCGCCGCTGGCCGGGCAGGAAGGCGCCTACCATCGGCAGGCGTTCCACGGCGGTCAGGTCACGCATGGCAAGCGGCACCGCGATGTTCTGCGCCGCCGTCAGATGGGGATAGAGCGCATAGGACTGGAAAACCATGGCGATGTTCCGGTCGGCGGGATGCGCGCCGGTTATGTTGCGTCCCGCAAGCTCGACGCTTCCTTCATCCGCATGGTCGAGACCGGCGAGAATGCGCAAAAGCGTGCTCTTGCCGCAGCCCGAAGGGCCGACGAGGGCGATGAATTCGCCTTCCGCCGCTTCGATGGAAATGCCATCGAGAATGCGGTTGCCTCCGTAGGATTTGCCGATGTCGCGAAGGACGAGCGTGCTCACTGGCTTGCCTCCTCGGTGGCCTTCTCGCCGTCGCCCGTGTGGTGCGGATAGACTTCATGCACCACATCGTCGATGACATAGGGGGTCAGCTCGTCGATGCGGACAATGCTGTTCGTGGCGACTTCACCAAGGTCGTGAATTGCAGCGCCGAGTATGCGCTCGCCGGGCAGGTCGCGCTCCATCGGGCCGACGATGAAGGCGGCGGCAGGCGCCCAGACATAGTTCGTGCCGAAGGCGTCGCCCGACCAGGCGCGGTGCAGGTGGCCGCTGGCGTGGAGCTGCACATTATACTGCGCGAAAAGATCATAGAGGCGCTGGCGCGGGGCGGGGCGGATGCCCCAGTAACCGCTGTCGCCCTCATCCGGATCGTCGACAAAGAGCGGCTTGTGCGCGAAGACGGCGACCGGCTTGCCGTCGCTGTTGTTCAATTCGTCCTCGAGCCACTGGAACTGTTCGGCTTCTTCGGCTTCACCGGAACCGATGATGAGGCTGTTGAGGCCGATAATGCGCCAGTTTCCGAAATTTTCCGCCCAGCGGTCCGGGCCGATATGTCGGCGCCAGCGCATCAGGCGCTGCGCATTGACGGGCTGGTGGCTTTCGGGAAGATGACCGATGTCGTGATTGCCCGGAAGGGTGAGGACACGCGCCGGAAGTTCGTTGAGGCAGGCGCGGCAGAACAGAAGGTCGGCCTCCACGTCTGCACCATCGACTGTGAGGTCGCCGGTGTGGATGATGAGATCGGGCTTCTGCTGGTCGATCCAGGCAACGAGCGGTTCCCAGTTGCGGTTGAAGTGCGGCTTGATGGGGCTGAGGTGAGTGTCTGTAATCTGAACGATCCGCACGGGTACGCTCCTTCTCGGGTCTGTCTGTGGGGGGCAGCGCTTTTTCACGCGCTGCACATGCGCCAGGCGCGTCATGCGCGGCGTCTTGCCGGGGCTTTTAGGCTCGTTATGTGACAGGCCCGCTGCATTGCAGTGACAGTTGCGTGACATCTGCTTCGGGCGACTCAAAAAGGGTGATTTGCCAAATTTGCGGGCATTGCCTTGTCGCCGATGCCCATGCTTTAGGCGGTTGATCTGCCCATTATAATATTACGAAGTAATTCTGTTCGGAGTAACCAGATGATTTCAAAGGATTTTCTTGCCTGGTCAAGACATGCGTAAAACGCATAGCTGCATTGCGCTAAAGTCTCATTGCAAAAACAATGGGCAACAGGCATATAAAGGTCATCTCAGCGCTGCGTTTCCTCCTCCCATTTGCGCGGGCTGAGTGTTCCCCTCTGGAGGTTTGCCTCGAAGGCACCTTCAAAACTCAAAGCCAGACATTTGTCTGGCTTTTTTTTTGGCTTTTCGCCCGGCCGGGCGACGCATTGCAACGATAGCCAGATGTTTTTCGCGCTCAACTGTCTCTTTTGACAGGTCCGGGAAGCCGGACACGCCCGCCACGGCATGTCTCAAATTGCGGATATGAAAAAGGGGCCTTTCGGCCCCTTGGTATTCTTTGCTCTGACTATTTGTTCCGTCGCATTATCCTATGCAAAACCGCTACGCACTTTTGCTGGAAATGCTCTAGCGCAGGCTGGCGCAGAAGCGCTGGATGCGGGTGCAGGCTTCTTCAAGCAGCGCATCCGACGTCGCATAGGAAATGCGGAAGTTCGGTCCGAGGCCGAATGCCGAACCGTGCACGACGGCGACGCCTTCGGCTTCCAGCAATTCGGTGACGAAATCTTCGTCGGTCTCGATGACCTTGCCAGCTTCCGTCTTCTTGCCGATCAGGTCAGCGCAGGACGGATAAACGTAGAACGCACCTTCAGGTGTAGGGCACTTGATGCCCTTGGCCTGGTTGAGCATCGAGACGACCAGATCGCGGCGGGCCTGGAAGATCTTCTTGTTTTCCGGGATGAAGTCCTGGGTGCCGTTGAGGGCCTCGACTGCGGCCCACTGTGCGATAGAGCAGGCGCCGGAGGTCTGCTGGCCCTGAACCATGTCCATGGCCTTGATGAGCTGCAGCGGTCCGGCTGCGTAGCCGATGCGCCAGCCCGTCATGGCATAGGCCTTCGACACGCCGTTCATGGTGAGCGTGCGGTCGTAGAGCGACGGCTCGACCTGAGCAGGCGTGGTGAAGACGAAATCGCCATAGACCAGATGCTCATACATGTCGTCGGTCAGAATCCAGACATGCGGATGACGAACCAGAACCTCGGTCAGGGACTTCAGTTCTGCTTCCGTATAAGCCGCGCCGGTCGGGTTCGACGGCGAGTTGAAGATGAGCCACTTGGTCTTCGGCGTGATCGCCTTTTCCAGATCGGCTGCGGTCAGCTTGAAATTGTCTTCGATCTTCGTGTTGATGAAAACCGGGTTGCCGCCGTTGATCGCCACCATTTCAGGATAGCTGACCCAGTAAGGGGCAGGGATGATGACTTCATCGCCGGGGTTCAGCGTCGCCATGAAGGCGTTGAACAGGATCTGCTTGCCGCCAGTGCCGACGATCGTCTGTTCCGGCTTGTAGTCGAGGCCGTTTTCGCGCTTGAACTTGGCAACGATGGCCTGACGCAGCTCGGGGATACCGGCTACAGGCGTGTATTTCGTTTCGCCGCGATTGATGGCGTCGATAGCCGCCTGCTTGATATTTTCCGGCGTGTCGAAGTCGGGCTCGCCCGCACCGAGACCAATCACGTCCTTGCCCTTGGCTTTCAGTTCACGTGCTTTCTGGCTGACCGCGATGGTCGCAGAAGGCTTAACACGGGAAAGGGCGTCGGCGAGAAATGCCATGATAGATCTCCATAAATGGCAGGCTCTGTTAACCGGCACCGGGCGCGGTCCGGTTTTGCGGATTTTCTATGTCCCATCGGCGCGGGAAGCGCAACAGATGGATTGAGAATTCGTCCGCAATTGCCGGATTTCGCGCAAATGTGTTGCCGAAACGAACAGATCCATCAGCAATGCTGACATATTAGCGCAAAGAAACTGATTGGACAGGAAGCTGGCGGGCAGGAATATTGCGGCAAAACAGGAGACGACCATGCTGACGCTTTATGAACACGCCGATTCCGGCAATTGCTACAAGCCTCGCCTGCTTCTGGCGAAGATCGGCAAGCCCTTTCGTCACGTCGCGGTTTCCTCGCTTGATGGATCGACGCGGACACCGGAATATCTGGCCAGGAACCCAAACGGCAAGGTTCCGCTGCTGGAACTGGAAGACGGGCGTTTCCTCGCGGAATCGAACGCCATTCTCCTGCATCTGGCGGAGGGGACGCCCCTGTTGCCGCAAGACCCCTACGAGCGCGCTCTGGTCTATCAATGGCTGTTCTTCGAGCAATACAGCCATGAGCCTTATATCGCGGTGCGCCGTGCCTTGATGGTCTATCCGGAGCGGTCGCGTGATGCGACGCCTGAGCGTCTCGCTTCCACGCTGGCTGGCGGCGAAAAGGCGCTGGCCGTGATGGAAACCCAGTTGAAGAAAACGCCGTTCATCGCCGGTCACACTTATACGGTGGCCGATATCGCGCTCTATGCCTATACGCACGAAGCGCATCTGGGTGGTTTCAATATGAAGCAATATCCCGCCGTGAGTGCATGGTTGGAGCGTGTCGCCAGCGACAAGGGGCATGTGCCGATCGAGTGGCTGCCTTAAGCTCCTATCCTGCCATCAGGTCGCGCAGGCTGCGCGTGGCCATCAGCTTGTAAGCCGCTATCAGCGCATCGCATTCGCTTTCCGAAACTTCGACGGCGATGCGCATGGTGGATTCACCGAAATGCATCAGCAGGAACGCAGTTTCGTCCAGTTGCGGCGGCAGCTTGCCGGGGGCGATCCGGCGGATCGTATCGGCCAGAAGCTGGCCGTTCTGCCTGCTCTCAGCAATTTCCAGCTTTGACAGGGACTTGTCTGTCTGCGTGGCCGACCAGATGTCGCGCATTGCCGGTTCCAGCCGCATCAGCCCCAGATATTCATCGATCAATGCATTGAAGGCGACGATCAGCTCATCTGCCGAACTGGCGGTCGCGAGCCCTTCGGCGATACACTGGCGCGATTGTGCATTGGAGCTTTCAAACAGGTAGCGGATCAGGGCGCTCTTGTCGGGGAAATACTGATAGAGCGCGCCAATGGAAATACCGGCCTGCTGGGCGATTTCACTCATCCTGAGACTGTCGCTGCCTTTGGCGGCGATCAGAGCCGTGGCGCATTCTGCGATGCGACGGATCTTTTCCTGCGCGCGGCTCTGGCTGGGCGTGCGGCGGAGGACAGTGGTGCTGGTGGCCTCTGCTTGCCCGGCGGAATTCTGCTTCATGACCGACTCACATATTTCGCTCTTGACAGAATATGAGGATTACTCACATATTGCAAATATGAGGGTTACTCAGATTTTTGGCCGCGAAGGTGAACAGGTATCGTGCGGATAAAGCTGCCGCCGACGACAGAGGGAGGACAGTCATGACGACAGGTTTTCAATTGCTGGTTCTGCTGACGGCATGGGGCAGCGCCATTACAGGCGGCATTTTCTATGCGTTCTCAAGTTTTGTGATGGCCGCGCTGGCGCGCATTCCGGCGAGCGCGGGCATGATGGCGATGCAGTCGATCAACATCACCGTGCTCAACAGCACGTTCTTCGCCGCCTTTTTCGGCACCGCATTACTGTGCCTCGCGATTATCGTGCTGGGATTGATGGGCTTCGGGGGCCTGTCGACGTGGGCGGTGGCCGGCGCTGCCGTCTATCTCGTCGGCACTATCGGCGTCACGATGGTTCTCAACGTGCCGCTGAACAACCAGCTTGCCGTGATGGACGTCAATGCCGCTGCGTCCGCCGACGCCTGGCTCGCTTATGTGCGCGACTGGACCTTGTGGAATCACATCCGCACCATTGCCGCGCTGGTTGCCGCCCTCATTCTTGGCGCAAGCGCGATGGGACGGGGCTGAACGGAACGGCGGACAAACAAAAAAGGCGGGCCCGAGGACCCGCCTTTTTCGTTATATTCTGACGATCAGGCTGCGACGAGGTTGTCTGCAGACGAACGGCCGGAACGGCGGTCCTGAACGATTTCGTAAGAAACCTTCTGACCTTCGTCGAGCGTGGCAAGGCCAGCGCGCTGAACGGCGGAGATGTGAACGAATACGTCCGTGCCGCCCTGATCAGGCTGGATGAAGCCGAAGCCCTTGGTCGTGTTGAACCACTTAACTGTTCCCGTAGCCATGGGAATGTCCTTTGTAACATAGTAATTTTTAAGTCCGTATGCTTCGCACACGTGCCCGTGAATCGAATTTATGGACAGGAGATCGTCAGGAAGCACGGCGGGCCGCACGGGTCGCAAAGTCACTCGACCGAAAAATCGATGCGCTAACTATATGCGACAAATTTGACCAATACAAGATAGATAGAATGCGAGCTAGAAACTGATTTTACTGATGCTTTCAGCCATTCCGAGGCCCAGCCGGTTTTGCGCGCTCCTGCGGTCGAGCCAGAACAGGCGGAACAGGATCGGCGCGCCGCCATCGCAAGGCGACATTTCATAGTGATCCCAGGTTTCAGGCATTGGGGCGTTCCATTTCAGGTGGAAGCAATGGCGGCGGTGCAGCTCCCTGGAGCCCCTTTCCGGATAGTCGTAATCGACGGTTTCGAGGTGGATCATGCCATCGCCATGGAGAAGCCCTGTCTCTTCGGCGAATTCGCGATAGGCAGCGGCGAGAATATCTTCTCCCGCATCGACTGTGCCGCCCGGCACCTGTAGCGGTGTTTCGGGAAAATCCGGTTCTTCAAATACCAGAAGGCGGTCGTTCCACGTTGCATAAATGAGCACTTTGTCGATGGGCTTGATCGTGACAGCCATGGATTGCTTTCCGGCAGGGTTCGGGTTCCGGCCATCATTGCAGCGAAAGCCTGCCGGTAAAACCCGCATATTGTTGTGGGGCGTATCAGCTCTCCTGCGCGAAAAAATGTGCCGATCTCCAATCTTTGACTTCCGCGTGAAGCCGGAATCGCCGGACTGCTCTATGTATTTGTAGTGACGCATTTCCCAACGCAAAACCGGTGCCCACTTTTGCTGGAAATGCTCTAATGAGTATCTGCAAAATCGAGCGGGCCACGGGCAGCGAGGCAGGAAATGACGTCTGAACCAGACAAGGACAAGACGAAGCAGAGCGCACCCGGGAAGGAGCGCCGCCGCAAGAAGCCCAGACGCAGCGTCACGGAACGCCTGCGCAAAAGTTCCGCCAAGCTGATCGGCGGCACGCCGTCGCGCGATGGGACCGATCTTTTTTCACAGGTTTCGATGATGGTCGGGGCTTTTCTGGTCTCGCCGGTGCGCAACACGCTGATTGCGCTCGGGGCCGGGATTTTCGCTCTTGTCGTACTGATCGCCATCGGGCAGGTGGCAATCAATCGCTGGAACGAACCGTTCTACGATGCACTTGCCCGTCGGGATTTGCAGGCTTTCTTCCATCAATTGATGGTGTTCTTCGGCATTGCAGGCGCTCTTCTGCTTCTCAACGTATCGCAGACCTGGCTCAACCAGATGTTCAAGCTCAAGATGCGTGAAGGGCTGGCGCGCGATCTGGTAGGGCAATGGCTGGCGCCAGGCAGGGCGTTCCGCCTCGCCAATGCGGGCGAGATCGGCATCAACCCGGATCAGCGCCTGCATGAAGATGCGCGGCACTTTGCGGAAATGTCGTGCGATCTGGGGATCAACCTGCTCCAGTCGACCGTCATTCTGGTGAGTTTCGTCGGCGTGCTGTGGTCGCTGTCGAGCGGTTTCGTGTTTCATGTCGCGGGCTACAGTTTCTCCATCCCCGGCTACATGGTCTGGGCCGTCATCCTTTATGCGGCTTCTGCCTCCTGGCTCACATGGATCGTGGGGCGCAGCCTGGTCAATATCAACGCCAACCGCTATGCGCGCGAGGCGGATTTCCGTGCATCGCTGATGCGGGTCAATGAACATCTGGACGCCATCACCCTGTCGCGGGGCGAGGGGGATGAGAGACGCCGCCTCGATCTGGACATCGATGCAGTTCTGGGCGCGATCCGCAAGATCGTCTATGCAACCACGCGGCTGACATGGGTGACGGCAGGTTATGGCTGGCTGACGATCGTGGCGCCGATCCTCGTTGCGGCGCCGGTCTATTTCGGTGGCGGGCTGACGTTCGGCGGGCTGATGATGGCGGTCGGCGCATTCACGCAGGTGCATAATGCGCTGCGCTGGTTCGTCGATAATTTCGGTGCGATCGCCGACTGGCGCGCGACGCTGCTCCGCGTTGCGAGTTTTCGTCAGGCGGTGCTGCACATGGATGCGCTTGGCCATCTGGACCGGCAGATCGACCTTGCAACGAATGACGATGACAGGCTGACGCTGGACAATGTTTCCATTGCCGCGCCTGATCAGTGCCTGAAGCTTTCCCGCAAGGCCTTTTCGGTCAAGCCCGGCGAGCGAGTGCTGGTGACTGGCGGGACCGAGACACAGAGAACGCTGCTGTTCCGCGCATTGGGCGGGCTTTGGCCATGGGGCGAGGGGCGGATCGGCATGCCGGCTGGCGATGGCGTCGCCTTCATGCCGCGCGCGCCCTACTTCCCGCCGGGCAATCTCAAGGGCGTGATCGTCTATCCGCTCGATATCAAGAAGTTTTCCGAACAGGATCTGGAGAATGTTCTGCGGCGGGCCGGGCTTGAACGTCTGACCACCAGTCTTGACCACGCTGCACGCTGGGATCGCGTCCTGACGGATGATGAGCGCCAGTGTATAGCTTTCGCCCGCCTGATCCTGCAGAAACCGCAGTGGATCGTCATCGATGGCGCGCTCGATGGCCTCGATGCCGAAGCCTATGACCGGATTCGCGACATGCTGAATACCGAGCTGAAAGATGCAGCGGTCATTCATCTTGGCAAGCCGCATCTGCATGACGGGCTTTTTACCCAGCAGATCAGTCTGGAAGACGACCCTTCGGGAAAGCCTCTCGAGGTGCGGGCCGTGAAAACGGCATGAAAAAAGCCGCCGGTCGCCCGGCGGCTTTTCAACTTTCATGAGTTAGAACGGTTCCGGTTAAAACGGAGTCGTTGGAACTGCTCTAACTATTTGTTTTGTCGCATTTGCCTCACGCAAAACCGCTTCGCAGTTTTGCTGGAAATGCCCTATGCGGTCAGCGGAAGTAATCCTGAAGCGGACGAACTTCCAGCGAGCCTGCCTTGAGGGCTGCGATGGCTTCGGCAGCGGCTTCCGCTCCGGCCATCGTGGTATAGTAAGGCAGCTTCTGCATCAGCGTTGCGCGGCGGATCGACTTGGAGTCGGAAACAGCACTTGCGCTGTCCGTCGTGTTGAAGACCAGATGAATCTGGCGATTGCGGATCGCGTCTTCCACATGCGGACGGCCTTCGATGACCTTGTTGACCTTGGTCGATTCGACGCCGTTTGCTTCGAGGAACTTCTGCGTTCCACCGGTCGCCATGACCTTGAAGCCGATGCTTGCCAGCAGGCGGACGGGGCCGAGCACGCGTTCCTTGTCCTCATCGCGGACCGATACGAAGACCGTGCCTTCGCGCGGCAGTTCCACGCCGGCACCAAGCTGTGCCTTTGCAAAGGCCAGAGCATAGTCGTAGTCGAGACCCATGACTTCGCCGGTCGAGCGCATTTCAGGCCCAAGCAGCGTGTCGATGCCGGGGAAGCGGGCAAACGGGAACACGGCTTCCTTGACCGCGATATGCGGACGGGAAGGCGTCTTCGGCTTGCCGCCATAGGCGCCGAGGGCTGCCTCAAGGCTTTCACCGGCCATGATGCGGGCTGCGACCTTGGCAATCGGGGTGCCAACCGTCTTGGCGACGAAGGGAACCGTGCGCGATGCACGCGGATTGACTTCTAGAATGAAGATTTCGCCGTCCTTGATGGCGAACTGCACATTCATCAGGCCGCCGACATGAAGCGCCTTGGCCAGCGCTGCCGTCTGGCGTTCCAGTTCGGCGACGATTTCAGCCGAAAGCGTGTGCACCGGCAGCGAGCAGGCGCTGTCGCCCGAGTGGATGCCGGCTTCCTCGATATGCTCCATGATGCCGGCGACAAAGCTGTCCTTGCCGTCGCAGAGGCAATCGACGTCTACTTCGATGGCTTCGGTCAGATAGGTGTCGAACAGGAGCGGGTTCTTGCCGAGCAACGTGTTGATCTGGCCGGTCTTGTCGTTCGGGTACTTGGCCTTGATGTCTTCGGGCACCAGTTCCGGCACGGTGTCGAGCAGATAGTTCTGCAACGAACGCTCATCATGGATGATCTGCATGGCGCGGCCACCCAGAACATAAGACGGGCGCACGACAAGCGGGAAGCCGAGATCGGCGGCGACGAGGCGGGCCTGTTCGACCGAATAGGCGATGCCGTTCTTCGGCTGGTTGAGATCGAGCTTGATCAGCAGCTTCTGGAAGCGGTCGCGATCTTCGGCAAGGTCGATGGCGTCCGGCGAGGTGCCGAGGATCGGAATGCCTGCCTTTTCAAGCGCATTGGCGAGTTTCAGCGGGGTCTGGCCGCCAAACTGCACGATGACGCCGTGGAGCGTACCCTTTTCCTGCTCGACGCGCAGGATTTCCAGCACGTCTTCCGCGGTCAGCGGTTCGAAATAGAGACGGTCCGAGGTGTCGTAGTCGGTCGAAACCGTTTCCGGGTTGCAGTTGACCATGATGGCTTCGTAATCGGCATCGCCGAGCGCGAAGGCTGCATGGCAGCAGCAATAATCGAACTCGATGCCCTGACCGATACGGTTCGGACCGCCGCCGAGAATGACGACCTTCTTGCGATCCGACACTTCGGCTTCGCAGCGCGGCTGGCCGACGAAAGGCGTTTCGTAGGTCGAGTACATATAGGCGGTCGGCGAGGCGAATTCGGCGGCGCAGGTGTCGATGCGCTTGTAGACCGGATGCACGTCGAGATCGGCGCGCAGCTTGGCCACGTCTTCCGCGTCCTTGCCGGTCAGGCTTGCAAGGCGCGCATCGGAGAAGCCCATGGCCTTCAGCATGCGCAGGTTTTCAGCGTCCTGCGGCAGGCCATGTTCGCGAATGCGCTCTTCAGTCTTCACGATGGCTTCGATCTGTTCGAGGAACCACGGATCGATCTTCGATGCGTCGTGGACCTGCTCGGTGGTGAGGCCAAGGCGCATTGCCTGCGCTACCATGCGCAGACGATCCGGCGTCGGCGTGCCGATGGCGGCGCGGATGGCGTTCTTCTCGTCGCCTTCCTCGATATTGGGAATGGCGATTTCATCGAGACCGGTCAGGCCGGTTTCGAGACCGCGCAGTGCCTTCTGCAAGCTTTCCTGGAAGGTACGGCCAATGGCCATCACTTCACCGACCGACTTCATGGCGGTGGTCAGGATCGGCGAGGAGCCGGGGAATTTCTCGAAGGCGAAACGCGGGATCTTGGTAACAACATAGTCGATCGACGGCTCGAACGAGGCAGGCGTTGCACCGCCGGTAATGTCGTTGTCGAGTTCATCGAGCGTGTAGCCGACGGCAAGCTTGGCCGCGACCTTGGCGATCGGGAAGCCGGTTGCCTTGGAAGCCAGAGCCGAAGAGCGCGACACGCGCGGGTTCATTTCGATGACGATCATGCGGCCATTGGCCGGATTGATCGCGAACTGGACGTTGGAGCCGCCGGTTTCGACGCCGATCTCGCGCAGCACCGCAATCGAGGCGTTGCGCATGATCTGGTATTCCTTGTCGGTCAAGGTCAGCGCGGGCGCAACCGTGATCGAGTCGCCCGTGTGGACGCCCATCGGGTCGAGGTTTTCAATCGAGCAGATGATGATGCAGTTGTCCGCCTTGTCGCGGACGACTTCCATTTCATATTCTTTCCAGCCCAGAACCGACTCTTCGATCAGAACTTCGGTCGTCGGCGAGGCGTCGAGGCCGCGTTCGATGATCTCAAAGAATTCCTGGCGGTTATAGGCAATGCCGCCGCCGGTGCCGCCGAGCGTGAAGCTCGGGCGGATGATGGCGGGAAGGCCGACCACGTCGAGCGCCTGCGCTGCCTTCGCAAGCGCATGGCTCATATAGCGCTGCTTGCGCTCCACTTCGCCGAGCTGCCATTCGGTTTCCAGCTTGTCGAGCGCCTTGTCGAGATCGTCGCCGGAGAACTGCGCCTTCACTTCGGCGCGCTTGGCTTCGTGGCGCTTGCGGTCCTCATCCTTGATTTCGGTCGCGTTGGCGAGCATCGAGCCCGGCGTGTCGAGGCCGATCTTCTGCATCGCCTCGCGGAAGAGCGCGCGATCTTCCGCCTTGTCGATGGCTTCCGCATTGGCGCCGATCATCTCGACATTGTAGCGCTCAAGAACGCCCATGCGGCGGAGCGACAATGCGGTGTTGAGCGCGGTCTGGCCGCCCATGGTGGGCAGAATCGCATCCGGGCGTTCCTTGGCGATGATCTTGGCCACGACCTCCGGGGTGATCGGCTCGATATAGGTCGCATCGGCCAGATCGGGATCGGTCATGATCGTGGCGGGGTTGGAGTTGACGAGGATGATGCGGTAGCCTTCCTCTTTCAACGCCTTGCAGGCCTGCGTGCCCGAATAGTCGAACTCGCAAGCCTGGCCGATGACAATGGGGCCCGCGCCGATAATCAGGATCGATTTGATATCTGTACGTTTCGGCATGAGCTCATCCTATCTTCTTCGCGCGCATGATCTTGTCCCGAAACCGGTTCCCACTTTCGAGAGACATGCTTCTTAGCCTGCCAGAAAAGCCCGCACGGTTTTCCGGCGGGTTGGCAGCTTATGAATTCTGTGGGCTAAGCGGGCCTTATAGGCAATCATTTCGATAAGCGGAACCCCACAAATCGTTTTATTTCAAAGAAAGTGGGGGCATTCACGAAAATTCTGCTTTCTCCGTGGATGTTATAACCGAACCAAAGCGTTCGCGGGCTGATTTCCCGCTCGCGCGGCTGACCGGCAGCAGCGTGCCGTCCTTGGTCAGCAGGCTGAGACCGCCATTGGTCTTGCGCAATTCTGCAACGTGCCGGTCGGCAACCCAGTGCGAGCGATGAATCTGAAGTCCGCTCGTATTGCCGACCTCATTCACGGCATCGGAAAAGCGGAGAAGGAGAAGTTCCTCTCCCCGGCTGGTGACGATCCTTGTGTAGTGATCTTCCGCGGAAAGACGCAGAATCGCGCCGCGATTGCCGGGTTTCAGCCGGGCGAGCAATGGCGGCGGCGTGTCGGCGACATCTCTCGGGACGGATTCCAGCTCACGGCGGAGCGTCATGTAGGCGAGAATGCAGAAAAGGGCGCTGAGGGGCAAGGCGACCGAGGCGTTGGCGAGAACCGCACTCGCCGTGGGCATTCTGCCCGAAAAGCCCCAGCCGATAAACCCGATCCAGAGCCCGATCGGAAGGGCGGCCACAACGGCGCCGGCCATCATGCGGGCAAAGGCATGCTTGAAAAATGGTGCAAGGAAAGCATCCGCCAGAACGGAAAAGGCGATTGCGGTGGACCAACCGGAAAACTGCACCGAGAGCCAGTAAAAGAAGCGAACCGCAACCGGCATGGACTGGTCCGTTCCGAAGGGGCCGGTAACGGTGAAGATCAGCACGACCACGAAGAAGGTGCCCCACAGGCGCGGCGCACGAATGATGGTCGACAATTCGCGAAGCGCGAATTGCAACAAGCCTCCGGTCACGTAGTTTTCCCGCATTTGACGCCGTTTCGATTGAGATGAGCGCAGTCTTGTTGAAAGCGACAGGAAATTCAACAGGAACGCTGCGATGAACTTCGAACCGCTTCTTCATGCACCGCTTGCCATTCAGATCCATGTCGCGACTGTCGTGCCCGCCGCCATCATCGGCCTTGTCATCTTCATGCGCCGTAAGGGTACGAGACTGCACAAGGCGCTCGGGCGCCTTTGGGTGATTCTGATGGTCGCAATAGCGATCTCCAGCTTTTTCATTCACCAGATCAATCTCATAGGCGGCTTCAGCCCGATACATATTCTTTCGATACTGGTGCTGGCGGGGTGTGCGCGCGCCGTCGTTGCTGCTCGGGCAGGACAGTTAGAGGCACATCGCAGGATCATGAGAAGCGTCTATCTCGGCGGAATTCCCGGAGCAGGGTTCTTTGCCTTCATGCCCGGACGCATCATGAACGAGGTTGCGTTTCCTTATGGATGGAGGTCGTCATTTCTTTTGGCCTGCCTTCTGCTGGCTCTCCTTGCGGCAGGTTTGGTCTATCGAAGCCGAACGGGTTTTCTTGTGAGCAAACTATTGCGAAAGAGTCTTCGTTTGTGATTGACGCTGCCATTTACTTTTTATGTTGCCGTGCCAACTCTTTATGCGACAATTACAGGTATAGTTTGGTGCCGCTTCGTTAAGGGCGGCACGGTGCACGGGAGTTGGTCAATGCGCTGGCAAGGCCGTAGGCAAAGCGACAATGTTGAAGATCTGCGCGGAGAGCAGGGCGGTGGTGCAGGTGGCGGCTTCGGTCGCGGCGGGGGCCTAGGCGGTCCGGGATTTCGAATCGTCCGTGGCGGCGGGATTTCAGGCATCCTCATTCTGGTGGTGATGTTCTTCGTGCTGCGCGCCGTGGGCATCGATCCGCTGCCAATCCTGTTCGGTGACGGCAGCATGGGGCCGAGCGTGACGCAGCAGGCCGACCAGTCGGGACGGACGGTTGCCGAAGGCGGCAATGTTGCCAATGACGAGACGACGCAGTTTGCCCGCACCATCCTTGCCGAGACGGAAGACGTTTGGAGCGGCATTTTCCAGTCGCGCGGCCAGACCTATACCAAGCCGACGATGGTGCTGTTTTCGGGACAGGTTCGTTCGGCCTGCGGTTTTGCATCTGCGGCTTCAGGGCCGTTTTACTGCCCCGGCGACCGCAAGCTCTACATCGATCTGAGCTTCTATAACGAACTGGCCAACCGCTTCGGGGCTTCCGGCGATTTTGCGCGTGCCTATGTTCTTGCGCATGAAGTCGGCCACCATGTGCAGAACCTGCTCGGCATCCTGCCGAAGTTCAACCAGATGCGCCAGCAGATGAGCGAAGCGCAGGCAAACCAGATGTCGGTTCGCGTCGAGCTTCAGGCCGATTGCTTCGCCGGTGTGTGGGGCTACTACACGGAGCAGAAGGGCATACTGGAGTCGGGCGACCTGGAAAGTGCGCTCAATGCGGCCCACCAGATCGGCGACGATACGCTGCAACGCCGCAGTCAGGGTTATGTGGTGCCTGAAAGCTTCAACCATGGCACCTCGGCCCAGCGTGCCAAATGGTTCCAGCGTGGTTTCGACAGCGGAAAGCTGGAATCATGCGATACGTTCAGCGGTGACGTTTAAGATCGTTTCGATGTTGCGGAAAAGGCGGTTTCGACCGCCTTTTTCTTTATCCGGCGGAATTCCATTTTCTTTTTGTCGAAACCGGGCAATATTCGCCTTGTCGTGAAATAATTTTCCAGATAAATGCTTTTTGATCGGCGCGGCCCTTTTCCCGATTTGCAAGCGTGACGCTCAGTTTTGAGCGGCGATGGCGCGCGAGTTCTCCAATCAACACAATTTATGACTGTTCCACCTCGTCCGTCGTGGAGCATATTTCAGGTGTCCCATGCATGATCCCCAGTTTGTACGGCGGGGCTTGTTACTCGTCTTTATGACATTGTTTCTCGACATTATCGGCATTGCGATCATCATGCCGGTTCTGCCGACTTTTCTCGAAGAGCTGACCGGCGCGGATATCAGCACCGCTGCCGTCGATGGCGGCTGGCTCCTGCTGGTCTATGCCGGAATGCAATTCCTGTTCGCCCCGATGATCGGCAATCTGAGCGACCGGTTCGGGCGGCGCCCGGTGCTGCTCGCCTCGATCTTCACCTTCGCGCTCGACAATCTGATCTGCGCGCTCGCAACCACCTACTGGATGCTGTTTGTCGGCCGCATTCTGGCGGGTATCAGCGGAGCGAGCTTCGCGACGGCTTCGGCCTACATCGCCGATGTGAGCGATGACAGCAATCGCGCGCGCAATTTCGGCCTGATCGGCATTGCCTTCGGTGTCGGCTTTGCGCTTGGCCCGGTTCTGGGCGGCTTGCTGGGCGAGTTCGGCCCGCGCGTTCCGTTCTACGGTGCGGCGTTCCTGTCGTTCATCAACTTCATTCTGGCTTATTTCCTTTTGCCGGAAACGTTGAAGCGTGAAAACCGGCGCTCGTTCAAGTTCGCCCGCGCCAATCCGCTGGGGGCACTCAAGCAGATGCGCAACTATCCGGGCATCGGCTGGGTCGTGCTGGTCTTCTTCCTGTTCTGGCTGGCCCATGCCGTCTACCCGTCCGTCTGGGCGTTTGTCGGCGCTTATCGCTATAACTGGAGCGAAGCGCAGATCGGCTTTTCGCTCGGGCTTTTCGGCATTGGCGCGGCATTCGTCATGGCGCTGGTTCTGCCACGGGTCCTGCCGATACTGGGTGAAAAGCGCACGGCGATGACCGGTGTGCTGTTCTCCTGTCTGGGGCTGATCGGCTACGCCATCGCATGGGAGGGTTGGATGGTTTATGCCGTCATCTTCCTGACGGCGCTGGAAGGGCTGGCCGATCCGCCGCTGCGTAGCATCGCGGCGGGCAAGGTTCCGCCTTCGGCGCAAGGCGAATTGCAGGGCGCGCTGACAAGCGTGTCGAGCATTACGACCATCATCGGCCCGCTCATCTTCACGCAGCTTTTCGCGATTTTCACCGGCAAGAACGCGCCGTTCGTTTTCGCGGGCATGCCCTATGCCGTGGGCGCCGGGCTGGTCTTTCTGGCGCTGGTCATCGTGGTGGCGCGGGTGCGGCCTACCGCACCGGCCAGACTGTCGGAGGTCTGACCGATACAAAAAGAAAGGCCGGAGTTTCGCTCCGGCCTTTTCGTTTGATGGTTCATGCGCAGCGTTCAAGCCGCCTGTTCGCGTTCGGGAAGCGGCGCCTGGCCCTTCTTTTCGCGGATCAGATTGATGAAACGGCGGAACAGATAGTGCGAATCCTGCGGGCCGGGCGATGCTTCCGGATGGTGCTGTACCGAGAAGACCGGCTTGCCGACAACGCGCAGGCCGCAATTGGTGCCGTCGAAGAGCGAGACGTGCGTTTCCTCGACATTTTCCGGCAGCGAGTCCGAATCGACCGCGAAACCGTGGTTCATCGAGACGATCTCGACCTTGCCGGTCGTGTAGTCCTTCACCGGATGGTTGGCGCCGTGATGGCCCTGATGCATCTTTTCGGTGCGTCCGCCAAGCGCGAGCGCCAGCATCTGGTGACCGAGGCAGATGCCGAAGACCGGGAGTTCGGTTTCGACAAGCTTCTTGATGGTCGGCACGGCATATTCGCCGGTCGCTGCCGGGTCGCCGGGGCCGTTGGAGAGAAAGACGCCATCCGGATTGTGGGCCAGAACGTCCTCAGCCGTCGCGGTCGCAGGCAGAACGGTGACTTTTGCGCCGAGGCCGGTAAGCAGGCGCAGGATGTTGCGCTTCACGCCGAAATCCAGCGCCACCACGTGATATTCCGGGGCTTCCTGTTCACCGTAGCCATCTGCGAGCGTCCATGGCGTTTCCTTCCATGTAAGGCTCTGGCCAACCGTGACGTCCTTGGCGAGATCGAGGTTTTCGAGGCCGCTCCATGCGGCAGCGCGCGCCTTGAGTGCATCAAGGTCGAAATTGCCGCTCGGGTCATGCGCGATGACCGCGTTCTGGGCACCGCGCTCGCGAATGAGCGAAGTCAGCGCGCGGGTGTCGATGCCGGCGAGCGCGATGATGCCGCGATGCTTCAGCCAGGCGTCGAGATCTTCTTTTGCGCGGAAATTCGACGGCGAGGTGATGTCGGCCTTGAAGATTGCGCCGACCGCGCCGTGCCGGTTGGCGGGCGTCAGGTCTTCGACGTCTTCGGCATTGGTGCCGACATTGCCGATATGCGGGAAGGTAAAGGTGACGATCTGTCCGGCATAGGATGGATCGGTCAGGATTTCCTCGTAACCGGTCAGCGCCGTGTTGAACACGACTTCGGCTTCGACCGCGCCAACTGCGCCGAGGCCCTTGCCTTCGATCACGGTTCCGTCCGCAAGAACCAGGATGGCGGTTCGCTTCTCGACAGTCCAGGGTGCTGTTTTCGGTGTCGTTTCTGTCATGGTCTGCACTCCTGTTTGTTAGCCGCACGCCAGCGTGTGCTGTTATTTCGTTACCAGTTAGTGCACCGGACTGATGGAATCAAATCGAGGCTCTAACTGTTTGTTTGCATGCATGCCTTTGCCCCAAAACCGGTTCCCGCCTTTGGGCGACATGCATTATGCGGCACGCGTTCGCGTTTCACCCCGCCACCGGTAAGGTAGCTTGAAAGATGAAGCGTCAAGGGTCATATATGCGCCAAAAGGCAGCGGGGATTTCAAACCTCCCGCCGCGAGCACGTGCCGATGTCCTGCTAAGCCTTGAGCAATAGAGAAACTTGAAGGCCGGGTCAATCGTCCGAAGCGGGGCTTTCCCGAAATAATGACGATAATCGTCGCATTATTTCTCGGGATGCCGGTTCGGACAGCTCGGCGTTTCTATTCGCTTGCTGTATAGATGCACGAAACGAACAACACAGAACAAACACCGTCAGGAGAGACGTTATGCTTCGCCAGGAGATTTCCCAGGCCCTCACGACCGCGCTGAAAGCACAGGAAAAGCGCCGCATGTCGACGCTGCGGCTGATCCTGGCTGCGGTAAAGGACCGAGATATCGCCAATCGCACCGCTGGCAAGGACCCGGTCGGGGACGAAGAATTGCTGGGCATCCTCGGCAAGATGGTCAAGCAGCGTGAAGAATCCGCCCGCATCTACGAGGAAGGCAGCCGTATCGAGCTGGCCGAAGCAGAGCGTGAGGAAATCGCGATCATTTCCGAGTTTCTGCCGCAACAGATGTCGGACGACGAGATTAAGCAGGCCTGTGCGGATGTAATTGCTGAAATCGGCGCGCAGGGCCTGCGCGACATGGGCAAGTGCATGGCGGTCCTGAAGGAGCGTTATGCCGGCAAGATGGATTTCACCAAGGCTAGCGCCATCGTGAAATCGCTTTTGCAGTGAAAGCGTAAAGCCTGAAGGCTTTCGGCTTTTGATTCAGCCCTCGCTCTGGCGAGGGCTTTTCTTTGTGCTATGCATGGCGAAGGCCAACCAATCACCGGATGCTGACTGATGAAAACAGCTTTGCTTGTCATAGATGTTCAAAACGACATCGTGGCCGGGATGGGCACGCCCGAACGGCAGCCCGCTATCGACCGGGCCCTCGATGAGATCGTCATGCGGCTGCGCGGCTTGCAGGAGAAGGCGCGGCAGGCCGGAATTCCGGTCGTCATGGTTCAGCATGACGGCGGCCCGGGGGACGAACTGGAAAAAGGCACGGCGGGATGGGAAATCCGCGAGGAGCTTGCCCTGAAACTGGGCGACGTTCTCGTTGAAAAGGGGAGTTGCGATTCTTTCCACCAAACGGACCTTCAAACCGTTCTGGAACAGCGGAATATCTCGCATCTCGTCGTCGGCGGCTGCCAGACGCAATATTGTGTCGACACCACCGTCCGGCGCGCCGTTTCTCTCGGTTACGACGTCACGTTGATCGGGGATGCGCACACGACCGGCGACACCGCCAGCCTGCAATTTGCGGATATCGTTGCGCATCACAATGAAACATTGAGCGGTTTCAGGGCGGGAAATGCTCGCGTGCGGGTGCGTCCGGCTGCGGATATTTCCTTTTGAGGCTTGACGCCATGCGGCAGCAGGCATTGCCTGCCGCCGCTGGACCGGCGGTCAGCTCTGCTTGGCGGTCTTGAGGCGCGTATCGCTGAGCAGTCCCTGTTCCTCGAGCACAGGGTAGGCCATCGACGCCAGAAGCGAGTTGATCTGCTTGAGGTCGCGGATCGTGTCGAGATGGATGGAGCTTGTCTCGATGCTGCGGGTCGCGCCTTCGCGCAGGCGCGTGAAGTGCCGCATGCTCGTCTGCTTTTCCAGTTCGCGCAGCTGGTCCTTTTCCTGCACGAGCTGGCGGGCGGTGCGGCCATCGCGTGAAACGATGACGTTGAATGCCATATGCGCATTGGCCAGAACCATGGCGTGGAAATGGCTGAGTTCCTTCCAGCCTTCCTCGGTGAATTCCAGCTGATGGTCCATCTTCTTCTGGACATGCGCCAGCATGTTGCGGACGATGATGTCGCCCACCTGTTCGAGCTTTACGCAGGCTCCCAGCAGTTCCTGCATCCGCAGGGACTCGAAATCCGACAGTTCATGGGTAGCAAGCCTGGTCAGGTAGAGCTTGATCGCGGCGTGCTTCTTGTCCACCCGGTCGTCCAGCGCCGCGAGTTCGTTGATCCGCGCCTGATCGGGCTTTTCATAAAGCTCGATAATGCGGCGCAGCATGACCTCGATCGTGTCGCAGACACCCACCACCTCGCGGGTTGCATTGGCGAGCGCCTGTGAAGGCCGGTCGAGCACGGCGGCATCAAGCGCGCTGTATTCCTCGGTCGCCAGCGGCTGAGCAGGCGCATTGCTGTCGGCGTTGAGGTGCACAAGCGCTTCGGTCGCCCGCAGCACGAGGCCGGAAAGCGGGATGCCTGCAATCATCACGATGACGTTGAACAGGATATGCGCGTTGACCACCTGCGAAACCGGATCGGCGCCGAGGAAGGCGACCGATGGCTTGAAGGTCTGGTAGAGCACCAGCATGACGAGCGATCCGGCACCGCGCATCAGGAGATTGCCGAGCGGCACGACGCGGGTTTCAGGCGGGGCATGACGGGTCAGGATCGGAGCGATGATCGACGAACCCAGATTGACGCCGAGAACCATCACCACGGCAAGTTCTGGCTGGATCAGCCCGCGTGACGCGAACGTGGTGAGGAGGATGACGGCGGCAACGCTTGAATGAAACAGCCATGTCATCAGCGCTGCAAGCAGATAGGCGGTGATCGGATCGCCGGACAGATAATCGACGATGACCGGCAGCAATTCGCTTTGCCGCAGAGGCTCCGTGGCCTGTCCGGTCATTTCCAGCGACATGATGAGAAGGCCGATGCCGACCAGAATACGTCCGATCTGCCGCCAGTCGCGGCGCTCGGTCGTCATGAAGATGCCGGTGCCGATGACGAGGCAGAGCGGCACCAGAAGCGTGAGGTCGTAGCTCAGGATCTTGACAACGAGGGCGGAACCAAGCTCTCCGCCGCGCACGGCCATGAGGCCGGCTATGCCGCTGACAAAACCTGACCCGACAAAAGAACCGACGAGAAGCGTAACCGCCGTCGAGCTTTGCAGCGCAACAGCAAGGGCCAGACCAAAGGCAACGGAAAGCAGCGGATTCTGCATCTGGTTGCGCAGGCGTCTGCGCAGCCGGTCGCCATAGGCGCGCTCCACCCCGGTCCGCACCATGCGTGTCGCCCATAGCAGGAGGGCAACTGCACCGGCCAGATGCAAAAGGACTACAGAACCATTCACGGCAAAATCCCTTCGGGTTGGAGGTGAATATCTGTGATTAAGCTAACGCAACAAATGAAGAAAAAATATGTTCCGGCTAATCAAATTTCCAAGAGATATGGGCTTGTTCGCAATAAAAAGCAATCCATTCCCACAGCGTCATGACGAATATATGACAGTTTTGTGACAATGCGCCTGTCCGCTGGCGGCATGTGATTAGCGGGGAGGGATGCGCCTGCGCGATGGACTGTCGAAGCGGGCGGGCCTATATACTCCTTAGAAGGCAACGGCTGCCCGAATGGCCTGCCCGTATTATCTGCCCGTATGTACTGAAAGTGAAATCTGTAATGCGTTTTCCGCCCTCCTTTCTCGATGAGATCAGAGACCGCGTCCCGATCTCGACGCTGATAGGGACGCGCGCTTCGTTCGACCGCAAGAAGAGCAATCCGCCAAAGGGCGATTTCTGGGCCTGCTGTCCGTTCCATGGCGAGAAGACGCCGAGCTTTCACTGTGAAGACCGCAAGGGCCGCTATCATTGTTTCGGTTGCGGCGTGACCGGCGATCACTTCAAGTTTCTGACCGATCTCGAGGGGCTGAGTTTCCCCGAAGCTGTCGAACGCGTCGCCGATATGGCAGGCGTGCCGATGCCGGCGCGCGATCCGGAAATGGAAAAGCGCGAGGCGCAGCGCGCCACGCTCTATGATGTCATGGAACTGGCTGCGCAGTTTTTTGAAAGCCAGTTGCAAAATGCCGTTGGCGCCAAGGCGCGCGCCTATCTGCGCGACCGCGGCCTTTCGACCGCGACACAGCAGGCATTCCGTATCGGCTACGCGCCGGAATCGCGCAATGCATTGAAGGAATTTCTGGCAGGCAAGGGCGTGTCGCGCGAGCAGATCGAGGCGTGCGGCCTTGTCGTGCATGGCGAGGGAATTGCGGTTTCCTATGACCGTTTTCGCGATCGCATCATGTTCCCGATCGAGGATCTGCGCGGGCGCATCATCGCCTTCGGTGGCCGTGCGCTTTCTGCCGATGCCCCGGCAAAATATCTGAACTCGCCGGAAACCGAACTGTTTCACAAGGGGCGGGTGCTCTATAACGGATTGCGGGCGCGCAAGGCCTGCCAGCCGCAAGGCGGCGAGCCTGCCAAATCCATCATTGCCGTCGAAGGCTATATGGATGTGATTGCGCTGGCGCAGGCCGGTATTCATCAGGTGGTGGCTCCGCTTGGCACGGCGCTGACCGAAGAGCAGCTCGATCTGCTCTGGCGCATCAGCCCCGAACCCGTATTGTGTTTCGACGGCGACGGGGCGGGCCTTCGCGCCGCCTATCGCGCCGTCGATTTGGGGCTGCCTGCCTTGCAGCCCGGTAAGTCGCTGCGTTTCGCGCTTCTGCCGGAGGGGCAGGACCCGGACGATCTCGTCAAGGCGGAAGGGTCGGCTGCGTTCCATGCGGTCCTGCGCGATGCCAGGCCGCTGGTCGATATGGTGTGGACGCGGGAAACGGCGGGCGGTGTGTTCGATACGCCGGAGCGCCGGGCCGAGCTTGAAGCGCGGCTGCGGGAGATTACCAGCCGCATCGTCAATGAAGATATTCGCCGCCACTACAGCCAGGACATGCGCGACCGGGCGCAGGCTTTTTTTGGTCAGGGACGACAGGGGTATCAGGGCGGAGGGCAGCGCAATTCGTCTTTCAACCGCAGGAACGAAGGCGGGCGCGGGCGCGGCGGACCGGCTGGCGGCAGCGGGCGCCTTGCGATTTCCGACAGCCTGGTGCGTTCCACGCTGGTAAAGGGCGGCAGGCCAGGCGCTGGTTCGCACGCTCCCTTGCGCGAAACGGCAATCGTGCTGACGCTTCTCAACCATCCGCGTCTGATCGAAGAGGATTTCGAGACGCTGGCCGCGCTCGATCTGGGACATGAAGCCTTGAGGTCGCTACATCTGGCCATGCTGGACGTGCTGGCTGCCGGTCACATGGAAGATGGCCATGCGATGCGGCGGGCGCTGGTCAATGCCGGGCATGGCGAACAGATTGAAATGCTCGAACTTGTGGTGAAGGGCGCGAAGCTTTGGACCGCGACGGCGCTGGCCGCAGAAGACGATGCGCGGGAAGCGCTTCGGCAGGCGCTTCACTTGCATCAGCGGGCGCGCACACTACATAAGGAGCTGCGGGCCGTTGAGGCCGCGCTTGAAACAGATGAAACGGGCGAGCTGTTCGCACGTCTCAGAGATATACAAAATCAGATTTTGAAAGCTGATGCGACAGAAGCGTTGATCGATGGTTTCGGCCTGTCTTCGGGGCGTCCGCCCGGCGGCTTCTGATTCGGGTTTCACGAATCAGGCTTGCCACAACAGCCGGAAATGCGGGGTTGCGATCCTGCAAACGCGCTCTATCTGGCCGACGGAGAGGCTGCGACAACAAAATGATTCGCTTTTTAAGCGCGAATCAGGTGAGTCGCTCTTGACGTATGGCGTAAATGACGGAATCACGACAGTTCGAACAAGGAAAAGAACAGAAACCGGTGATATCCGAGGCTGCAAGGCGGCAAGCTGGGTACGGGCCGGAAAAGTGGCCCGGAAAGTGGCGTTGTCCGGTTGACCGCCCATCTGCCCACAAGAAATCGGAGATGAAGAAGCCCGATACCGATGGCAAGGTTAATCCGCCATTAACAGGAAATCGGCTACTCGCAGAATCAACTGACGGATTGCGACCTCGCAAAACTGTCCGAGAACTCTATATATCTTAGAAGCGACCGGGGTCGCCTGGAGAAGAACATATGGCAACGAAGGTTAAGGAAAACGAAGAAGCCGAAGTCGAGCGCGAAGGTGCTGCCGACGGTCCGCTTCTCGACCTTTCTGACGATGCTGTCAAGAAGATGATCAAACTCGCGAAGAAGCGCGGCTACGTCACGATGGACGAGCTGAACGCCGTGCTGCCTTCCGAGGAAGTGACATCCGAACAGATCGAAGACACGATGTCGATGCTTTCAGACATGGGCATCAACGTCGTTGAAGACGACGAGCAGGACAACGACCGCGAAGACAACAGCGACGACGACTCGGAAGAGGGCGGCGATCTGGTCGAATCCGGCGGCACGGCTGTTGCCACCACCACGACCAAGAAAGAGCCGACCGACCGTACCGACGATCCGGTGCGCATGTATCTGCGCGAAATGGGTTCGGTCGAGCTTCTGTCGCGCGAAGGCGAAATCGCCATTGCAAAGCGCATCGAGGCCGGTCGCGAAACCATGATCGCCGGGCTGTGCGAAAGCCCGCTGACCTTTCAGGCGATCATCATCTGGCGCGACCAGCTGAACGATTCCAACATCCTGCTGCGCGAGATCATCGACCTCGAAACCACCTATGCCGGTCCGGAAGCCAAGCAGGCCCCGGTGATCGAGCGCGTGGAAGAGGAAAAGCCGCGCGATGACAAGCCTCAGCGCCGCTCGCGTGACGACGACGACATCACCAATGTCGGCGGCGACATGCCCGTTGAAGAGGAAGAAGAAGACGAGGACGAAGCCAACCTGTCGCTGGCGGCCATGGAAGCCGAACTGCGCCCGCAGGTCATGGAAACGCTCGATCTCATCGCCGACACCTACAAGAAGCTGCGCAAGCTGCAGGACCAGCAGGTCGAGGGCCGTCTGGCCGCGACGGGCGAACTGTCGTCCAGCCAGGAGCGTCGCTACAAGGAACTCAAGGATCAGCTCATCAAGGCAGTGAAGTCGCTGTCGCTGAACCAGAACCGTATCGAACAGCTTGTCGAACAGCTTTACGACATCAACAAGCGTCTGGTGCAGAATGAAGGCAAGCTCCTGCGTCTGGCCGAATCCTTCGGTGTGCGCCGCGAGGAGTTCCTGAAGGAATATCAGGGCCACGAACTGGACCCGAAATGGGTCGAGCGCGTAAGCACGCTTTCGGCGCGCGGCTGGAAGGAATTCGCCGCCAAGGAAGAACGCACCATCGACCGGCTGCGTTCGGAAATCCAGATGCTGGCAACCGAAACCGCGATTTCGATCGGTGAATTCCGCCGCATCGTCAATCAGGTGCAGAAGGGCGAACGCGAGGCGACCATCGCCAAGAAGGAAATGGTGGAAGCCAACCTTCGTCTCGTCATCTCGATTGCCAAGAAGTACACGAACCGTGGCTTGCAGTTCCTCGATCTCATTCAGGAAGGCAATATCGGCCTGATGAAGGCGGTCGACAAGTTCGAGTATCGCCGCGGTTACAAGTTCTCGACCTATGCGACCTGGTGGATTCGTCAGGCGATCACCCGTTCGATTGCCGATCAGGCGCGCACCATCCGCATTCCCGTGCATATGATCGAAACGATCAACAAGATCGTTCGCACGTCGCGCCAGATGCTGCATGAAATCGGTCGTGAACCGACGCCGGAAGAACTGGCCGAAAAGCTCGCCATGCCGCTGGAAAAAGTGCGCAAGGTGCTGAAGATCGCCAAGGAACCGATCTCGCTCGAAACCCCGGTCGGTGACGAGGAAGATTCACATCTGGGCGATTTCATCGAGGACAAGAACGCGCTTCTGCCAATCGATGCAGCCATTCAGGCCAATCTGCGCGATACGACGACCCGTGTTCTGGCTTCGCTGACTCCGCGTGAAGAACGTGTTCTGCGCATGCGTTTCGGCATCGGCATGAACACCGATCACACGCTGGAAGAAGTCGGCCAGCAGTTCTCGGTTACCCGCGAACGTATCCGCCAGATCGAAGCCAAGGCGCTGCGCAAACTGAAGCACCCGAGCCGGTCGCGCAAGCTGCGTTCGTTCCTGGACAGCTAAACCGGCCTGGATAGCCAAGCAGAACAAAACATACGGGAAGGGGAGGCGATATGTCTTTTTTGAAGCGTCTTTTCGGTGGAGGCTCTGCCTCCGAAACACCGGCAGAGCCGAAAGAGGCTGGTCGCCTTGAGCACAAGGACTTTCTGATCATTGCCACGCCCTATAGCGAGGGCGGGCAGTATCAGGTCTGCGGCGTCATTTCCAAGTCGATCGCCGGCGAAGTGAAGGAATATCGCTTCGTTCGCGCCGACCGTTGCCCCGGCATCGAAGATGCCGCCAGCATTGCGCTGAACAAGGGCCGGCAGATCGTGGATGAACAGGGCGAAGCCATTTTCCGCTGAGCCATCCGCAAGAAGATTGGAAAAGCCGCGCATCAAGGTGCGCGGCTTTTGCGTTTAGAGCTAATGCTGCTCGCACAGCATGGCGACCATTCTGCGCACGATGGGCAGAATGGCGAGGAGCACCGGAAACGCGACCACCCATGATAGGGCCCAGGCGCCCATCCAGCTCGATGCGAGTTCGGGGTGGGTAAAACCAAGGCTCTTGGCGGTTGCAATCAGCGACACGATGAATGTCATCATGATCGATAGGATGAAAGGCATCACGATAGATGCATAGCGGGCGGGCAGTTTCCTGCGGCGTGCGCATTCAAACCGAGACATGTGTATTCCTGAATATTAGGCGGGAAAGGCGCAACGAAACATCAATGCGAATTGCCGTTCCCGGCGGATTGATGCGTTGCCTGACGTAAGACGCTTACGGTCATCGTGATGACGCCGCTTGATTAACCTGTCCGGGAACCGATTTCAACTGTTCTGAGTGGCGGCGATTTGTCCATGCCATTCCGGACATAATTCCAGTATACGCTGCATCATGAACGACAAACCTTTCTGGCGCACCAAGACCCTGAACCAGCTTACCCGCAGCGAGTGGGAGAGCCTGTGTGACGGTTGCGGCCAATGTTGCCTGCACAAGTTGCAGGACGAGGACACCGACGAAATCTATTGGACGAGTGTCGCCTGCACGCTGCTCAATGCCGAAACCTGCCAATGCCGCGATTATCCCAACCGCAAGAAGACGGTGCCGGACTGTGTGTTCCTGACGCCGGAAATCGTTGACGAGGTGGACTGGCTGCCGGTGACATGCGCCTATCGTCTGGTTGCGGAGGGTTCGGACCTGTACTGGTGGCACCCCCTTGTTTCCGGTTCGCCCGAAACCGTGCATGAAGCAGGCATTTCCGTTCGTGGCAAGGTGACGGCCTTTGATCACGATATGGAAGACGACGACGATTATCTGGACCATATGGTGATGCCGGGCGACCGGTAACGGCTGGCCGGCGGTTTTCAAACATTGCGTAAATTTAATCTGTGGCCGGAACAGAGCGGCACAGAGTTGCAGTCATTATAAGTATTTGAATTTATTCTATTTATGGTGGTGTAGCGCCGATATGCCTTGCGCTTCACGGAAAGCTGAACGGTACATGAATGATGGTTTTTCATTCTGTTCATCTATTGCGGGCTACTTCTCGGATGTCTCAGGCAAGACCTGGAAACAAATCGAAAGAGGTTCAAAGATGTCTGCTATTTCGCTCAAGTCGTTCGTCGTAACCGCCGCTCTTGGTGTTGCCGCCATCTTCACGACGGCTGCCACGGCCAGCGCTGCATCGCCGGTTGCCGTTCCAGCTGTCAGCACGTCGGCAGGTTCTACCATCGTGAACGTCGACTATCGCGGCCATCGCCACGGCCGCCCGGTTTATCGCGGTCCTGCATGCTCGGTCGAAGGCGCCAAGATGAAGGCCAACCGCATGGGCATCCGCAATGCGCGTGTCGTCTATCGCGGCAAGTCGGTTCAGGTTCGCGGCTTCCGCCACGGTCGCCCCGCAGGTGTCGTATTTGCGAATGTACGCGGCTGCCCGATCATTCGCTAAACCCGCTTTGAATTTCAAAAGCCCCGGCCTGCGCAATCAGGCCGGGGCTTTTCGTTGTCGGCAGGCAAAGAAAAGGGGCGCTGGTGCGCCCCTTCCTGTTTGGTCCTCAACTGGACGTTATTCCTTGATCTCGAAAACGACGTTGACCGAGACATTATAGCTGTTCTCGCCGGCTTCAACCGGAACGGAGCCCTGCGGTGCCGCGTCAGCCATGGTTTTGAACTGCGCGCGCGCGATCGGCATCGGCATGGGCGGACGGCTCTGCTCGTTGATCTCGACGAGGCGGCCAATGCCGACACCGGCTGCGTCGGCAAGCGTCTTGGCCTTGGCGATAGCGTCGGTAACGGCGCGCTTGCGCGCTTCGTTGATCGTTGCGGCGGGATTGTCGTTCACGAAGTTCAGGTCGCCGCCCTGATTGATGCCGAGCGTGACCGATTCGTCGAGCACGTTTCCGACCTTGGCCAGATCGCGCACACGCACCGTCAGGCTGTTTGAAACGGTGTAACCGGTGATGCTCGGTTCCTTCAGGCCATTCTTGTCGTCAGGATAGACGTAGCGCGGCTGGATGTTGATGCCGCCGGTCTGAAGATCGCGGTCTTCAATGCCCGCCTTCTTCATGGCTTCTAGCACCTTTGCCATGGCTTCATTGTTGGCCGTCATGGCTTCGCGAGCGGTCTTCGCCTCGCGCAATACGGAGAGATTGAGGATGGCCATATCGGGCGAGGCGGTCATGGTGCCTTCGCCGGTGACGGCGATACGCGCAGGCTGCTTCGTCATCTGATTCTCCTGTGCCAGAGCCGGCAGCGTCAGCGCGCCTGCGAGCATGATTGCAGAAAAGGAGGTTGCAAGAAGAGTGGTAGCGCGGTTGTTCATAAAATCTCCTGTAGAGAAAGTTGAGGCAGCTTTGGCAGGGCAGGCCGTGCCGGAATGGCTGGCCGCCTTGTCTTTGAAATCATTTATTTCTTAAGTTCCCTCTCGTGCATGGAGCAGACGATATCAGATTCGAATTGCGTGCCAAATGCAACCTCCGGTTAAAATGAGAAGCAGGTGTTTCCAGTTTAAGCGGAGCCGCCGGAAGCGCTCTAAGTATTTGTTTCGTCGCATTATCCCACAAAACCGCTGCGCACTTCTGCGGGAAGTGCTCCCGGTTGCATGCTTCGCAACTGAATATGTGCGCATTAGGGCAACTGATGCATTTGACAGCTTGTGTCCCGGCTTTCTTTAGGGTAGGGCAAGGATGCGTGGGGCCTGTAGCTCAATTGGTTAGAGCCGGCGGCTCATAACCGCTTGGTTGGGGGTTCGAGTCCCTCCGGGCCCACCATTTTTCCTTCAGACAGTTTTGTAGCGATAGCAAAATTCCGGACGGGACCTGCGCTTGTCTGTGGGACGCCCCGTTCCAAAAACTCGATCTCCGATAGGCTGGTTTCGACAGGATTGGCGCTGCCGATATCGCGTGTTGAAGCCGCCGCCTGCTTCAACAGGTCGGTGGGCCAGCCGTCATCACAAAGTTTCAACAAATTTTAGCGGTTCGTTAAGAAAATAGTAACGCAATGAAACAATTTTTTAAGTGACGTGAACTGGCAACAAATTGGAGGTTATGGGCGATGAGAAAAAATGCAACCACCGTTGCGCTGGCACTGGCGGGGTTGGTGGCGAGTTCTCTCGCGGCTTCAGCGAAGACGAGTTATCTGGGTGAATTCAGGGATTGGGGTGTTTATCAGAACACCGAACTTGCAGGAAACAAGTGCTATGCTTTGACCGTGCCGGTCAATTTCCATCCAGCCGGTGTGCGGCACGGCGATAATTTCGTGATTATTTCCAAGGCGGACGGACAATACAGCCCGCAACTGGTGATGGGCTATCAGTTGAAGGCCGATAGTTCGGTCAATGTGATGGTGGATGGCGCACGGTTCCCGTTTTTCAGCGAGGGTAATCGCGCCTGGGCGGAAAATGTGGCCGATGAAGCCAAGCTGATACGCGCGATGCGCGCAGGCAAGACGCTCAATGTCCAGGCCACATCGGCCCGTGGCACACAGACCCGCTATACATTTTCCTTGATGGGGCTCTCAGCCTCGTTGCAACGGGTGGATAGCTGCCGGTAGCATAGAAAAAGCCCTGCCGGATGGCAGGGCTTCGACTTGAAATTTCCGGCCTCAGGAAAGCCAAGTCTGACGATTGTACCAATCGTCCAGTTCGGAACGCACACGGTCCTTCTCAATGCCGTAGCGCTCCTGAATCTTGCCTTCCAACTGTTCGCGCCGGCCATTGATCTGGTCAAGGTCGTCATCGGTGAGTTTGCCCCACTGTTCCTTGATCTTGCCCTTGGCCTGTTTCCAGTTTCCTTCAACGCGATTCCAGTCCATTGGTAGTCCTCCGTTCTGGGTTGGTTATGGTTAACTAACGCGACGGAACAGGATTGGTTCAGCAAAAAATTTCAGAATTTTTTTGGAAAGCTTCACAGCCGCAGGTTAGCGGGCTCGGCGAAGAGCGCGTGCCTCTGCCGGGCGCGGTGCGTTCCCGACTGCAGGGCTCGCGATCAGCGTTCTCCCATGTATCCGCGCTGTTTCCATTGCTGCAACGGCATGATGTCCGGCGGTCCTCCGCCCGCCTCGTACCAGGAATCGACGGCCCAGCGCTGGCCCTGCCTGTCTTGGATAACCGCTGTCCAGTGCGGGTAGCGGCCGTCAAAGAAGGCCCCGCGTGAAGCGCGCCGCGCGGCGGAGTGATGCTTCAACCAGCCTCGTGATTGCAGATAATGCAGGAAGTTGTCGGTATTGGTCGATTCATCGATGCAATCCATCTGGCCCCTGATGCGGGCCTTGCCGAACTGCATTTTCGGCTTGTCGCGGACGCCGATGGTCGCGGTGCTGCGCTGTTCGAAGATCGCAACTGCGGCCCGCAACGCCTTCCGTTCGCCATCCGCGCTTCGACCGCCCGCTTGCAGAAGGCCGCGGATACGCTGTTCTTCCTTCGGGGTCAGCGTAACCTTGGTCCGGTAATAACATTCGTAACCGTGGCAGACACTGAAGGTCTGTGCCGAAGCCAGCCCGACCGGGAACACCAAACCCATGAGGACGCCTGTACCCAGCAGTTTTATCAAATGGCCGCTCCGCATTCGATTGAACGAATTTCCGTGCAATTTCAGTAAGATAAAATAGACCGAATCTCCAGCTATTCTAGCGGTGCTTGTGGCTTGTGAAAAGCAGGGACGGCTCCAGACGCTCCAGCCCCTGATAGGGATTTGCGTGAATAGCCAGAATCCAGAGGCAGAACGAGGCTGTCAGGGAGTAGATGACGAGCGCTTTCACGCCAGCCCGCACGCGATCGGCGTGGGTGGCGGCGATGGTTATCGCGGTCAGGAATGTCAGGGAAAGCACGAGATACCATTTGTAATAGTCGATGGAGGTCGAACCGACGGCCAGGCGGGTATTGCGTGCGTCCTGCAATTCATCGAAGTCGTTGATGAGCTGCGAGATTACCGGCGAGGGGACGTCGGTGCGGGCCAGATTGATGATCTCGCGCCTTATGTTTTGTAGCGCGGTTTCGACGGAACCTGCCGGCTCGACATTGATCTTCTCGCGCCATTCATCATCGATGACGGCGAGGCGATAGCCGGTGAGGGCGGTTGAGAGAGCAGGCGCGGCCAATATCTCCGCATTGGAAGTTCCGATGAGGCGGGAAATCGCCGAGCGCTCTTCGCTGACAGCCTGATCGGCGCGGGAATTGACGCTCCATATATCCGCCGCGACGAAGCCGAGCGACAAAGCCCAGGCCGTTGCGATGGTGCCGATGAAGGCGCCGATCGGAATCGACAGAGCATCGCTGGCTGCGTGTTTTGAGAGCATGTCCAGCGCAAAACGCCCGACCGCATAGAACACAATTCCGAGTATGATGAAGGCACCAAACGACAGGTAGATCGGCAGCTCGAAGATAAAGGCCATTTATTCCCCCCTTGGAGCGCTTCCAGTCAATCGGAGCTGCTCCAGCGCATTGTTCTGGCGGATATCTTTTTCGAGAGCCGCTTTCCGCTGCGCTCCGATATCCGGCATAGTATCCGCTAATATTAGGGAGAAGTGGTTGAATTTTACTTAGGCCGAAGGCCTGTCAATCCGGCGCCTGATCATTACCCGTCTTGGGCAGGCATACTGCCAATCGAAACGGGGCGTATAGCAAAACCCGCCGGTCGGGCCGGCGGGTCGAACAAGTGAGATCAAATCTAACGCGATCAGAACGAGACGGAGAAGCCGACGACCGGCCCGTGCTGGGTCACGTCATACTTGAACTTCGCAATCGTATCGTTGTCCTTGTAATCCTGGTAGAGGGCCCGATAACCGACGCGGAACGTCGTGGGCACGTCGAAAACCATCGTGCGGTAACCCAGATAGATCTGGCCGTTGGCGCTGAGCTTGGTGCCAGCTCCAAAGCCGCCAATGTCGGCTTCCGCGAAAATGTTCCAGCGATCGTTGATATCATAGAAGACGCGCGTCCCCACAAACGGGTCTGTCCATTCCACCTTGCTCGTTTCGCTGAAGCGGCCAACCTGCAATCCTGCTTCAAGCTTTGTCCAGCGAACGCCGACCGTCGGTTCAATTGCGAAGACGCGCTGGTTCCCGAACAGTGTCGTTCCTTCGAGCTGCTGCTCATAGACGCGATAGTAAGCGCCAGCCGACAGGCTCGCTGTCTTGATGTCGAGAGCAAGCTCATTGTCGCGGAGGCTTTCGTCCTGGCTGGTCTTGACGTACTGCCCGTCAATGAAAAAGCCGAACGTGCCGTTGGTGATATCGACATTGCCCATCACGCCCATATCGAGATTGTCGAAAATCTCGCTGAACGGCATATTCACGTCGGTGCTGCGGCCAAGCAATCCGGCGCTACCATTGAGCGACGCGCCCCAGAGATAGGGGCTGACAATCACCTGCCAGCGCTGCTGGTCCTGAATTTCTGGTTGTGCTGTTACGGCATCGGCCGCGAGCGATGCCGTTGATGTTCCAATTAAAACAGTCGATGCTAATATAATACTTCTGTAAAATTTTAACAGTAAATTCCCGTTCTGGTTACGTGATTTTCCGTCTTTCACTGAAAAAACCCCCTCAACTATGTATTAGCATTCCTGATAATACATCGGACTCAAATCGTTCTCCATATATATGTTAATCGCTTTGGGAAATAAAATGAAAATTCTTACTTGTACTGAGGTTTGTTCTGTTGATTTAAACAGGCGTTGCAATTTATTGGTGGCAGCGCTGCGCGGCGCTCTTCTGCCGTTGCTGCCTGAAAGTCAGTCTATCAGCGCAAATACGCATCTTTCCCGCCAATTGTCGCAAGCTAGTGATGGCCGGAATTGCTGCCGCTTTTTCCTGCGCTGTTGATAATGATTTCGAGCAGCCAGGGCCTATGGTCGATGATTTCGGTCAGTTCCTGCAGACCGATCTGCGAACCGGCTTCCTTCAGCAGCGCGTTGGCGTCGGAGGCCGATCCGTTCTTGCCTTCGAGCGCCACGCGGTGTGCCCGGCGGATAAGCAGTTCGGGTTGTGTAAAACTGCTCTCGGCAAGCCTTTTCTCAATTCGGCGCTGCAGTTCTTCCGGAGCAATCATCTGCTGAGTTCCTTCATTCCTGTAAAAGTGCGCAGCCGTTGCTGACCGCGATCCGCACCCGGAATCTATGTTGAGATTAAGTTTTTACCACGTGACAATTCGTACAAAGCGATCATGTGGAGAGGATTTTACTGCCGGGAGCGAGGCAGGAGACGGCGGGCGGTTTCGACTTTAGTATCACGGAATAGTAACGAAATATTTCAGCACATCAAATCCGCAAAATTGCCAATTTATTGCCACGCTTTCTCTTGTTTGCATCTGACATGCTACTTACATAGCCGATACGCCTTGGCGGGAAGAGCAGTGGTCAGGTAGAACGGATGCGGGAAGCGGGCTTCGCTTCGCGGGTTTGTTGCACGGTGTCCATTGCCTGTTTCCGTTTGATAACAATAATAATCCGATGGTTTGCAATGGCCACTCTTCGCTATTTTATCTGGCCCATGGTTTTTACCGTATTGGGTCTCGCAGGTGCCGTCTGGCTCGGTTACGAAATGACCGGCACTTTTGGGGGAATGGTCTCCGTCTTCATCATCTGTGCGGTTCTCAGCGTTCTGGAAATTTCGCTTTCCTTTGATAACGCCATCGTCAATGCGCGCATCCTGCGCGACATGACGCCGGAATGGCAGCACCGCTTTCTGACCTGGGGCATTATCATTGCCGTTTTCGGCATGCGCATCATCTTCCCGCTGGCCATCGTCGCGGTTGCCATGTGGACCGATCCGATCTCGGCGCTGAAACTCGCCATCTGGCAGCCCGATGAATATGCCCGTGTGATCTCGGAATCGCACACCGGCATCGCCGCCTTCGGCGGTACGTTCCTGCTGATGGTCGGCATGAAGTACTTCTTCGATGTCGAAAAGGATGTGCACTGGATCAAGGCCATCGAAAGCCGCATGTCGAAGTTCGCTTCCGTGCAGGGAGTGGAAATCGGGGTCGCAATCGCGCTGATCATCTTCTTCTCCTACCAGCTGGATGCCGAGCATTCACACACATTCCTGATTGCGGCGCTGTTCGGTCTTCTGACCTTCCTTGCTGTCGAAGGGCTGGGCGAGGTGCTGGATGCGACGCAGGAACAGATGGACATGGTCCATCGCGGCGGTCTTGGCGCCTTCATCTATCTGGAAGTTCTGGATGCCAGCTTCTCGTTCGACGGTGTTATCGGTGCCTTCGCGCTCACCACGAACCTGTTCATTATCGCCATTGGCCTTGGCATCGGCGCGTTTTATGTGCGTTCGCTCACCATCATGCTTGTCGAGCGCAAGACGCTTGGCCAGTACCGCTATCTTGAGCATGGCGCTTTCTATGCAATCCTGGTTCTGGCGGTCATCATGTATGTCCAGACACTGGTGCATATTCCGGAAGTCATCACCGGCCTTATCGGTGCGGCCCTGATCGGTCTCTCGTTCATGTCTTCGCTGCGCTACAACCGGCTCAATCCGAACTGGCAGGAAGAAGCCGAAGAGGTCACAGGGCATTAGAGCGGTTCCTGTTCTGAAGAATCGCCGGAACCGCTCTAACTATTTGTTTTATCGCATTATCCAACGCAAAACCGTTTCACACTTTTGCTGGAAATGCTCTAGCCTTGCCTCGTGCAGTCTGAACAAAGGGGCAGCTTACGCTGCCCTTTTTTGTTGGTCTTGACCGAATCGCCGGAGTTGAGGACCATTGATCATTGCGATGGGTTTCGCAATTTGCCGCGGGTCGTCTCGAATGCAGCGATGCGGCTTCACTGGGGAGGGCATGTTTCCATGGTCGTTACACGGTTGAGCAAGACCGCCTTCGTGGCGGCAATAGCCTTTTTCGCAACGCTGGTTTCGTTCGGCAATATCACCGATTACGATACCAATTTCGCCTTCGTGCAGCACGTTTTGATGATGGACACGATCTTTCCCGATGCCACGATCAAGTACCGTGCCATCGATAATCCGATGCTGCACAATGCCGCCTATATTCTGATCATTGCGGCGGAAACGCTGACGGCGATCCTGTGCTGGATCGGGGCTTTTGCCATGCTTGGCCGCCTGACCGACCGGGCGGCGAGCTTCAACCGCTCCAAGAAGTGGGCCATTGCCGGGCTGTCGCTCGGCTTTCTGGTCTGGCAGGTCGGCTTCATGTCGGTCGGCGGGGAATGGTTCGGCATGTGGATGTCGCAAACCTGGAACGGGATCGAATCCGCGTTCCGGTTCTTCATCACCATCATCGCCGTGCTGATCTTTATCGCCATGCCGGACGGCGAGCTAGAGTAAGTGGGATGCCGAAACAGGCTCGTCGATCAGCTCGACGCCAGCCTGTTTCATCCTTTCGAGCATGATGTCCATCGAGCCGTTGAGGTCGATGCCGCGGCAGGCATCGAGACGGACGCGCACCTGAAAGCCCTGGGCCACGGCATCGAGCGCCGAATAAGCGACGCAGAAATCGGTGGCGAGGCCCACCAGGGTGAGCGAGCCGATATTGCGTTCGCGCAAATATCCGCCAAGGCCGGTCGGCGTTTTATGATCGTTCTCGAAGAATGCTGAATAGCTGTCGATGCCGATGCGAAAGCCCTTGCGGATGACGAGCTGCGCCCGCGTCCATTGCAGGTCCGGGTGGAAATCCGCTCCGCGGCTGCCTTGCACACAATGGTCGGGCCAGAGTGTCTGCAGGCCATAGGCCATTTCGACCGTATCGAAAGGCCTGGCGCGAGGGTGGGTCGAAGCGAAGCTTGAATGGTTGGCGGGGTGCCAGTCCTGCGTGAGGATGACGTTTTCGCTTTTCTCAATCAGCCGGTTGACGGTCGGAATGATTTCATCGCCGCGATCAACCGCCAGCGAACCGCCGGGGCAGAAATCATTCTGGACGTCGATAACCACAAGTGCATGACCGATCATGAAGCGCTCCCGCTTGGCTTGTTTTGCAACCAGATATAGAGCGCATCCTGGAAAGTGGGAACCGGTTTTCGGACAAGATGCGTGCCACGGCAAGAGCCGGAGAGGTTTTGCGAGGCCAGCAATAAGCCGCGTTCTGGTATAACATCGGCAAGGGTGCTACGGACGAGCCAGATCAGACACGAGACAGGAAACCATCATGACAGATGTAATCGTCCGCGACAGCAATGGCACCCAATTGAATGACGGCGATTCCGTCACGCTCATCAAGGACCTGAAGGTGAAGGGAACCTCCACCACATTGAAGCGGGGAACGCTGGTCAAGGGCATTCGCCTTACCGGAAATCCGGCGGAAGTCGATTGCAGCACCAAGCAGGTCAAGGGATTGGTGCTGCGGACCGAGTTTCTGAAAAAAGCCTAAGCCTCTTCCAGAACTCGTGCTGTGACTGCAAGGTCAGGCATCAATCTCCACGCGGCCCCGGGGGCGGCTGCAGCAGGCGAGGATATAGCCTTCCGCGATCTCGTCATCGCGGATGCCGCCATTGTGGTTCATTTCGGTCTCGCCGCCGAGGCACTTCACCTTGCAGGTGCCGCAGATGCCGAACTCGCAAGCGCTCGGAATCTTGAGACCGCCATTGCGTGCCGCAAGCAGGATCGTGTCGTTTTCGGTGCATTCCACTTCCACGCCGGAAAGGCTGAAGACGACGCTGGCGGACGCTACCGCCGGGGCGGCGGGGGCTGCTGCCGCAGCCGTCTCGGAAAGTGTTGAAGGCAGCGGAACGGACGAAATCTCGCTCGCCGGATTAAAGCTTTCCTGATGGTAGTTGGCCATGTTGAAGCCGGCATCTTCCAGCAGGCCGCGCACGCCGTTCATGAACGGCTCCGGGCCGCAGCAGAAAACCGTGCGGTGCAGGAAATCTGGCGCAAGCAGTTCGAGCCGGGCGCGGTCGATGCGCCCATGCAGGCCCGGCCAGACATGGCGCGCCGAGGATTGCTCGACGATAAAGGCCAGCCGCATGGCTTCCATGCGGCCCGAAAGCAGTTCCAGCTCCCGGCGGAAAATGATGTCGTCCGGCGTGCGGGCGCAGTTGATGAAGGCGACGTCGGTCGCAGGTGCACAATCGAAGAGCCAGCGGGTCATGGAGACCATCGGCGTTATGCCGGAACCGGCGGAGACGAAGAGATATTTTTCGCCGGGATGGTTGGCGAGCGAGAAATCGCCATTCGGCCCGTAAGCCTTGATCTTCATCGGCGGGCGCAGATTGTCGAGCATCCAGCGCGTGCCGATGCTGCCCTTCTGCGCCTTGACGGTGACGGAGATATGGTAGGGACGGGAAGGGGTCGAGGACAGCGTATAGGTCCGCAGTACCGGCCCCAGCCCGTCGGCCCGTTCAATCGGCAGTTCAAGGGTGACGAACTGGCCCGGCGTATAGCGGAACCAGTTGTCCTCGGCAGTCTTGAAGGAGAAGGTCATGACGTCTGGCGCTTCTTCGATGGCCGAGATGCATTCCAGCATCTGCAACCTGTCGTTCCACGGCAGCATCTCATCCAGATATTTCAGAGGCTGCATGGCCTTCTCACTTCTCGCTTCATATTACGGTATCAGGCGACGCGGCTGAGCTTTGCCGCTTCGCCACGCAGGCGCGGCGTCATCGTGTTGGTGTACCATTCGAGGAACTGCATCACGCCGCCTTCATGTTCGACCGAGTAAGGGCCGGGCTGATAGGCGGGCGACCGGATGCCGACGGCGTTTTCTTCCACGATCTGCCGGTCCTGATCGTTTGTCTGTATCCAGACATGGGTCAGTTCGTCGAGATCGTAATCCACACCTTCGACCGCATCCTTGTGAACGAGCCATTTGGTGGTGACAAGCGTTTCCTCGGCGCTGATCGGCAGAACGCGGAAGGAAATCGCGTGGTCCGCCATCAGATGGTTCCAGGTCGACGGATAGTTGAACAGCAGCATGGCGCCGATATTCGTGCCGCCAGCCACCTGATCGCTCAGAGGCTTCTTCACCGCGGCCTTGCCGGACATCGTGTAGCTCACTGCGTCGCGCAGAAGCGGGATGCGGGTGATGCGATAGCGGCCGTCTTCCGACATGTTGAATTGTGCTGGCAGGCCGACGCTGGCGCAGTTCTTCCAAAGCTGGTTGATCTCCGGGTCTTCCATGACGCCCTGCACGCCGGTTGCCGACGGCGCTTCCGGATAGGTGCGGCAGAGTTCGGGATGGTTGGCGGCGCAGTGATAGCACTCGCGATTGTTTTCCCAGACGAGCTTCCAGTTGCCCTTCTCGATGATAGAGCTTTCGAAGGCGACCTTCGCGTCCTTGATATTGTGCGGTGCGAGATAAGGCTCGACCAGATTGCGGAAGGAAGCAAAATCGGGGGCTTCGTCGGCCACGCAGACATAGATATAGCCGGCGACGGTTTCACAATGAACCGGCTTCAGGCCGTATTCGGCTGGCTTGAAGTCCGGGCCGACCTGACGTGCGAAGAGCAGGCGTCCGTCCAGTTCGTAAGTCCACTGGTGATAGGGGCAGACCAGCTTTGCGGCAGTGCCCTTTTCGGCAGCGCAGATGCGCGAGCCGCGATGGCGGCAGGAATTGTGGAAAGCACGAATGCCGCCCTGCACGTCGCGAACGATGACAACAGGGTAAGCGCCGATCTGCACGGTCATGTAGGAACCGGTCTTCGGCAGCTCGCAGTCGTGGCCGACAAACAGCCAGTCCTTGTAGAAAATGTTCTCCAGATCCTGCTTGTAATATTCAGGATCGGTGTAGAATTTCTGCTCCAGGCTGAAATTGGGGTCGCGCCCGGTCAACAGCCCCAGCATTTCGTTGCGAACGTCCATAGCCTCGAACCCTTGCTTTCCATCTTGGATCGGCCCTTCTGCTGTTCTCGCAGCGACTATGGCTCGATCCGGTGTTCCCTTTGTCTTCCGGAAGCACGGCTTGTCCCGTTATCTCAATGGCTTGCCCACATCTCCCGAGGTCTGTGAACTGGCTTCCGTTATCCTGATTCAATCACTGAACTATTCTAAACGCGCATTGGGATGCGACATGGTTTTCGCGTAAAGACGACACGCCAAAATGTCGCTTTTGCGGAGCAGCCAGATCATCGCAAATGTGTGTTACATGCGCCTGCGGAGCGTTTCCGGGATTGCAAATTGGTTTAAAAGCCAGTTACCACGTCAACCATATCCCAATCTGTTTCATTCCATGGGAGGCTCGGTGGCCATGAAACGTTCTGAAATCAACGAAATCATCCGCGAAAGCGACGCTTTCATCCGCTCTTTCGGCTATGTCATGCCGCCCTTCGCCTATTGGTCGCCCGAGGAACTGAAGACACGCACCTCGTCTGATGCGCGTGCAATCCGCGATGCGCGTCTCGGCTGGGATATTACGGACTACGGACAGGGCAAGTTCGCCGATCTCGGACTGTTCCTCTTCACCACGCGGAACGGCAATGCCGAGGACCTCAAGCGGGGTGGCGGCATGCTCTATGCCGAGAAGATCATGATCTCGCGCAAAAACCAGCTTTCCCCGATGCATCGCCATGTGGTGAAGGCGGAAGACATCATCAATCGTGGTGGCGGCACGCTGGTGCTCGAACTGTTCAATTCGCGGTCCGACGGCAGCGTGGACGAGGAAACCGACGTGACGGTTGCGACCGACGGACGCCTTGTGACGCAGAAGGCCGGCGCTCACCTGAAGCTGCAGCCCGGTGAAAGCGTGACGCTGCTGCCCGGGAACTGGCATGCCTTCTGGGGCGAGGGCGGTGACGTGTTGATCGGTGAAGTTTCGACCGTCAATGACGACCTGACTGACAATATTTTCCGCGAGCCGATCGGCCGCTTTTCGAATATCGAAGAAAACGAGAAGCCGCTGCATCTGCTGGTGTCGGACTACGACAAATGGCTGTGATCCTACCGATATTTCGGTTCTGGCAGCCTGCAAATGGTGTTGTTTGACGCTTCCGGTCCGCATGTAACTTTAAGTGAACGATGCTCCGGTTCTCTAACGCCTCCATTTCCGGCAAACCGGAGCCGGAATCTCATCAGGCTCTCGCGAAGGCAAACTGAAGGACTGAACATATGAAGCTGGCGATGATCGGAACGGGCTATGTGGGGCTGGTTTCGGGTGTGTGTTTTGCCGAATTCGGCTTTCACGTCACCTGCGTCGACAAGAATCCGTCGATCATCGAACGGCTGAAGGCCGGTAAGGTCACCATCTTCGAGCCGGGGCTCGATGAGTTGATGACCCGCAACATTCGCGATGGCCGGCTGGAGTTCAGCACTGACCTTCCGGCAAGCGTCGCGGATGCCGATGTCATCTTCATTGCGGTCGGCACGCCGTCCCGTCGCGGCGATGGTGAGGCGGACCTGCAATATATCGAGGCTGCTGCGGACGAAATCGCTGCCGCCATGAAGCCCGGCGCCGTCGTCGTCATCAAGTCGACAGTCGTAGTCGGCACCAATGCGCGCATACGCGACCGCATCAAGGCCGCCAATCCGGGTGTGCCATTCTCGATGGTGTCCAATCCGGAGTTTCTGCGGGAAGGTTCGGCAATCGAGGATTTCATGCGACCCGACCGTGTTGTCGTCGGCGTGGAGGACGAGAGCGGCAAGGCCGCAATGCAGCGCCTCTATCGTCCGCTTTACCTGCGTGAAACGCCGATGGTCGTCACCTCGCTGGAAAATGCGGAAATCATCAAATATGCGGCCAATGCCTTTCTGGCCATGAAGGTGACTTTCATCAACGAGGTCGCCGACCTTTGCGAGAAGACCGGCGGCAATGTGCAGGAAGTGGCTCGCGCCATCGGCATGGATAATCGTATCGGCTCCAAGTTCCTGCATGCCGGACCGGGTTTCGGCGGATCGTGCTTCCCGAAAGATACGCGCGCCTTTGCTGCAACCGGCAAGAAATACGAGGCGCGTCAGTCGCTGATCGAGCAGGTTATAGCGGTCAATGAAACCCGCAAGCAATCCATGGCGGAACGGATCGTGACCGCCGCCAAGGAGAGCGGTGCGGACAGGGTTGCTGTTCTCGGCGTCGCCTTCAAGCCGAACACCGACGATATTCGCGAGTCTCCCGCGCTCGACATTATCGCGGCCATTCAGAAGGCCGGAATCAAGGTTCAGGCCCACGACCCGGAAGCCATGGACGCGGCCCGGGCGGTGCTGCCCGATGTTGTCTGGTGCAATTCAGTCTATGAAGCTGCAGAGGGGGCGGGTGTCGTGGCTCTGCTGACGGAATGGAACGCCTATCGTGCGCTCGATCTGAAACGGGTGGCGGGTGTCATGGCCGGAAATGTGCTGATCGATCTGCGCAATGTTTACAAGGCCGAGGACATTGCCGGTACCGGGCTTGACTATCGCTCAGTGGGCCGGACGCTGAGGGCCTAAAACAGAAGTTCCGAGCCGGGGGAGTTTACTCCCCGGCTGTCAGCCGCTTCTTTTCGTTGGCGATGAGCCAAAGATTGCGGATATAGACGATGAGGCCGAGGCCCTGACCGGCGATGAAGACCGGGTCTTTGCGCTGGATTGCATAGATCAGCAGCAAAGCGCCGCCGAACAGCGAGAAGAACCAGAACGCCACCGGCATGACGCTGCGCCTTGCCTTTTCGGATGCGAGCCACTGCACCACGAAGCGCATGGTGAAACAGGCCTGGGCGACAAAGCCCAGCACGATCCAGCCATCCCACTGCGCCACGAAAACGTCGTGCAGCCACTGCGACAGGCTGTTGAAAATATCAGTCATGGGTGATCTCCCTCACGCGAGGAACGACCTTGCGGCGCTTGCGCAGCCACCAGACGCCATAAAGGTCCAGAATCCCGCGCATTCCACGGTCCAGAATGCCGTAATTGGATTTGCCGTGGCGGCGTTCGCGATCGACCACGTCGACATGCACCACATCGTAGCCTTCGCGCAGCGCCAGCGCAGGAAGGTAGCGATGCCAGCCATCGAAGAAAGGCAGTTGTCGGAAAAGGTCGGTGTGCAGCGCTTTCAGGCCGCAGCCGGAATCGCGCGTCTTGTCCTTGAGGATCGCGCCGCGCAGATTATTGGCAAAGCGCGACGACAACTGCTTGAGTTTCGTATCCGTGCGCTTGAGGCGCTGTCCGGCGGCAATGCCGTAATCCGGTCCGGCTTTGATCAGCGCATCCGCCAGAACCGGGAGATAGGCGGGATTGTTCTGCCCGTCGCCATCCATGGTCACGACGATCTTGCCGCGCGCTGCGAAAACACCGGATCGCACTGCGGCGCTCTGGCCCGATGAACGGTCATGACGCAGATGGCGAAGCGGCTTGCCCGCATGGATGCGGCCCGCGAGTACGTCGCTGGTCGAGTCCGTCGAACCGTCGTCTACGACGATGACTTCGTATGCGCGGCCCTGCATGGCGGCATCGACTTCATCCAGCAGAAAGGCAAGATTGTCGGCTTCGTTGCGGCAGGGGATAACCACAGAAATCGTCGGTGTGTCCAAGCGGAGTGTTCCTTCATTCCTCGCGCCATCTGCTTAAGCCCGGCTTACCTGCCCGGAAACCCGATAGCGCGCAAGGCGCGCTGCATAGCATTGATTGCATGGCAAAGCCAAGACGGTTCAAGTAATCGTGAGTTCTGGCCCGGATAATAACTCGATTGATCGGTTGACTGCCGTTTTCTAGCTGGTCAATGCCGGTGACGGAAGAGCCTCCGCCAGCCAATCCAGAAAATTCTGCATCACCTGATCCCGGTTGGTCTCGTTGAGGCTTTCGTGGCGGGTGCCGGGAAGGATCGTGCAATCGACACGCTTGAAACCCATCTTCCGCATTCTCTCCCCCAACCTCTGCACAGCGGCACCGTTCGCCGTTGCCGGGTCTTCAGCGCCGCCGACCAGATTGAACGGCATGTCCCGCGGAACCTTTGAGAAATTGCGGTCGTCGGCCCCGCGCCGGATCATCCGGAAAATGTCGATCCACAGCGCCACGCTGGCGTCGAAGCCGCAAAGCGGATCGGCGATATAGGCATCGACCTCCGCTGCATCGTGCGAAAGCCAGTCGAACAGCGTGCGGTGGCCCTTTATGGACCGGCCCCAGGCGCGGAAGGTCATTTTCGGCAGAATGCTGCTTGGAACGTCCGAGCCTTTCAGCATGCGCTCCATATAAAGAAGTGCGAGTGCCGCAGCGCTTTGCGCTCCACCGTCAAAATTTGCATTCCAGATCGCCGCCGCATCCACTGTGTCGGCATGGTCCAGCACATAGTTCAGCGCGATCAGCCCGCCCATGGAATGGCCGAAAAGCACGATGGGCAAGCCCGGATGCTTCTCGTGAATGTGACGGTTGAGCGCTCGCACGTCCTCGATGGCCACGATATGGCCCTGCTTTTGCGCGAACATGCCTCTCGGTGCATGAGCACCGATATTGGTGCCGTGCCCGCGATGGTCGTGAATATAGACGTGGTAGCCAGCCGCCGCGAGGGCGAAGGCGAAGCGTTCGTATCGCGCCGAATGTTCGGCGAGGCCGTGGCACAGCTGGACAACCGCTCGCGGCATGGCGGCGCGGACAGTGCGGAACGGAAGTTCTGATTTGTCTGCGACCGGCAGATGATGAATGGTTTTGAACGTCATTTCGCCATCTGATTTTATGCCGTGCAAATAGTCAATCTCCCCGATGCAGCGTCGCTAAAACAGGCATTGGATCGACGGATGAACGAATTTTAGGCAATAGCGTTTTTTGTGCAGATTCTGCTTGAAAAGCGCAAAAGCTTGGGCAAATCTAGCTTTGCAGACGGGGTTTTGAAGGGCATCCAGGGGCGTCTAGAGACAGAATTCACGTCATAACTTGCAGGCCGTCCGATGAAAGGGAGGAAACTTTCGCGGACGGTGGCCAGAGGGGAAACCGGGTGACGGAAATATCCGCGCCCGGTTTCATTATATTTGTTTCTCGAGCAGATGCGGACCGGTGGTTCCGGCTGCTTCCATTTCGCGGGTTGGCGTTTGCTTCCGGGGCATATTTGGCCTACATACGCCTCAGCAATTTCCGCGCGGTTCGACCTGATCGGCGACCCGCGCTTCTCAACCTGCGGAGACGACGCGCTTTATGGCACGCCAGTTCATTTATCACATGTCCGGCCTCAACAAGGCCTATGGCAACAAGAAGATTCTGGAGAACATTCATCTCTCCTTCTACCCTGACGCCAAGATCGGCATTCTCGGTCCCAACGGCGCCGGTAAGTCGACCGTGCTCAAGATCATGGCCGGTCTCGACAAGGAATATACCGGCGAAGCGTGGCTCGCCGAAGGTGCGACCTGCGGTTATCTCCCGCAGGAACCGGAACTCGATCCGTCCAAGGATGTGCTCGGCAATGTGATGGAAGGGGTCGCTGAAAAGAAGGCGATCATCGACCGTTACAATGAACTGATGATGAACTATTCCGACGAAACGGCGGATGAAGGCGCAAAGCTGCAGGACATCATCGACAGCCAGAACCTCTGGGATCTGGACAGCCAGGTGGAAATGGCCATGGAAGCGCTGCGCTGCCCTCCGGGTGATGCGGACGTGTCCAAGCTTTCGGGCGGTGAAAAGCGCCGCGTGGCGCTTTGCAAGCTTCTGCTTTCCAAGCCCGACCTGCTGCTTCTCGACGAACCGACCAACCATCTGGATGCCGAAACGACCGCATGGCTGGAAAAGCACCTGCGCGAATATCCGGGTTCGGTGCTGATCATCACCCACGACCGTTACTTCCTCGACAATGTGACGGGCTGGATTCTCGAGCTCGATCGTGGTCGCGGCATTCCGTATGAAGGCAACTATTCGGCCTATCTGGAAGCCAAGGCCAAGCGCATGCAGCAGGAAGGCCGCGAGGAAGCAGCGCGTGAAAAGGCGCTGTCGCGTGAACGCGAGTGGATTTCGGCAAGCCCGAAGGCGCGTCAGGCCAAGTCCAAGGCGCGTATCAAGGCCTATGACGAACTGGTCAAGAGCGCGGAAGAACGCCGCCCCGGCGACGCCCAGATCATCATCCCGGTCGGCGAGCGTCTGGGTCAGGTGGTGATCGAGGTTGAGAACCTATCGAAGGGCTTTGGCGACCGCCTGCTGATCGATGATCTGAGCTTCAAGCTTCCGGCTGGCGGCATTGTCGGCGTGATCGGCCCGAACGGCGCCGGTAAATCGACGCTCTTCAAGATGCTGACGGGGCAGGAGCAGCCGGACAAGGGTTCGGTTCGCATCGGCGACACGGTTCACCTTTCCTATGTGGACCAGAGCCGCGACGCGCTCGACGCCAACAAGACCGTGTGGGAAGAAATTTCCGGCGGCAATGACGTCATCAAGCTCGGCAAGTTTGAAATGAATTCCCGCGCTTATTGCGGTGCGTTCAACTTCAAGGGCGGCGACCAGCAGCAGAAGGTCGGCAATCTTTCCGGCGGTCAGCGTAATCGTGTCCACCTTGCCAAGATGCTGAAATCCGGCGGCAATGTCCTGCTCCTCGACGAACCGACCAACGATCTCGATACGGAAACGCTCGGCGCGCTTGAAGATGCGCTGGAAAATTTCGCTGGCTGCGCCGTTATCATCAGCCACGATCGTATGTTCCTCGACCGCCTGGCAACGCACATCCTCGCATTCGAAGGCGACAGCCATGTCGAATGGTTCGAAGGAAACTTCGAGGATTACGAAGCCGACAAGATCCGCCGTCTTGGACCGGATAGCGTCAACCCCAAGCGGGTTACCTATAAGCCGCTCACTCGTTAATTACTCTCAAAGGCCGGTGCATTGCACCGGCCTTTTCGTTTGATGAAGGGAGACAGGATGAAAGACTGGTCCGCTAAGCAATATCTGAAGTTTGAAGACGAACGCAGCCGCCCGGCGCGTGATCTTCTGGCCCGGATACCGCTCGACGCGCCCCGCAAGGTTGTCGATATCGGCTGCGGCCCGGGCAATTCGACGGAGCTTCTGGCCGAACGTTGGCCAGACGCCCATGTCTCCGGCTTCGACACATCACCCGACATGATCGAGAAGGCCCGGGCGCGCCTGCCGCATGTCGATTTCACCATCGGCGACGTGACGAGCTTTGAGCCGGACGCGCAGACCGATGTTCTTTTCTCCAATGCCGTGTTCCAGTGGCTTCCCGATCACATCGCGCAGATGAAGCGCCTCTTGTCGCTGCTTCGTCCCGGCGCAGTGCTGGCCGTCCAGATGCCGGATAATATGGGTGAGCCCACGCATGTCGGCATGCGCGACGTGGCCAGAACGGAAGCCTTTGCCGCCAAGATCGGCACCGAGGGCAGGGAGCCTTTGCCGCCGGTGGCGGAATATTACAACGCACTGGCCCGCCAGGCTGCACGGATCGATATATGGCATACGATCTATAACCATCCGCTGGATGGCGTGGATGCCATTGTGGAATGGGTGAAGGGGACAGGTTTGCGGCCTTTTCTCGATCCGCTCGATGAGCAGGAACAGGCCGACTATCTGAAGGCTTATAAAGCGCAGATCACGCCGCATTATCCAGCGACGGTCGACGGAAAAGTGCTGTTGCGGTTTCCGCGTATTTTTCTGGTCGCTCAAAAGAAATAACTGTCTCAAAGATCGCTCTACACGGGGAATTGATCGATTGCCCGTGCGGGCGATCTCAATTATTTATTTGTTATTTCAAGGGGTTGCATCGTGTCTGGAGCAGGCGGCGCTGCCAGCCGTTTCATTTAGCAATTTCTCATATTGTAATAGATTGCATGCAAACGATTTTGTTCCTATGGTCTGGCCGCATCCTGAAACCGCTCTAGATATGGAGCCTGTGATCGCAACGCCGTGATGCGTTTCATCCCGTCGCGATTTCGTTCAGGAGGCCGGTTTCGATGCTCTTGCTCCGTTTATATTCTTCGTTGGGAATGAACACCGAGACCGCCGGTTCAAGGACCGCCTGTCATCGCCAGCGATTCAGACGGCATGATTTTGACCGGGAGGACATTTCAAATGCGAGGCTGCCTTTCGACTGAAACGCGGTTCGCTTTTTATGTTTGTGAAGTGAAACAATCGCCGATTTCGGTCATCCCCGCATTGGGACCGGCGGCTTGCGGGCTGTTCGAGACTGCCCGCTATCGGGAGTTTTCAGAATGAACAATGCAGAAATGCATGCTGACGCCAATGGCGAGATCGAAGCGGCACATGATGCCCATGACACGCGCCGCCGCGTCTTTGCCATCGTGGCCAGCGCATCGGGCAATCTGGTGGAGTGGTACGATTTTTACGTCTATTCCTTCGGCGCGCTCTATTTCGCGTCGCAGTTTTTTCCCGCCGAAGACCAGACCAGCCAGCTGTTGAACGCGGCTGCGATTTTTGCGGCTGGTTTCCTCATGCGCCCTATCGGCGGCTGGCTCTTTGGCCGCATTGCCGACCGGCTCGGCCGACGCACATCCATGCTGATTTCGGTCACGATGATGTGCCTCGGTTCTTTCGCGATCGCCATTCTGCCGACCTATCAGAGCATTGGCATTGCGGCACCATTCCTGTTGCTGATCGTGCGGCTTTTGCAGGGGCTTTCCGTCGGTGGCGAGTACGGCACCACCGCTACCTATATGAGCGAGGTGGCGCTTGCCGGTCGCCGTGGCTTCTTTTCCTCGTTCCAGTATGTCACGCTGATCGGGGGGCAGTTGCTTGCCGTTCTGGTGATCGTGGTGCTGCAGTTCTTCCTGACATCGGATGAGCTTCACGCCTGGGGCTGGCGCATTCCTTTCGCCATTGGCGGTGTCGCGGCCATCGTGGCGCTTTTCCTGCGGCGGACCCTTCACGAGACCTCGACGGAAGAAACCCGCAGCAACAAGGCGGCGGGCAGCTTCGCCAATATCTGGAAGAACCACCGCAAGGCTTTCCTCGTTGTGGTCGGCTTCACGGCTGGCGGTTCGCTCGCCTTCTATACTTTCACCACCTATATGCAGAAATATCTGGTCAACACGGCTGGCATGAGCAAGGAAACGGCCAGCGAAACCATGACCGTCGTGCTGCTGGTCTATATGCTGATGCAGCCGCTCTTCGGCGCATTGTCCGACAGGATCGGGCGCAAGACGATGATGATCGGCTTCGGCGGTATTTCGATCCTGACGACGATTCCGCTCCTGACGCTGATCGGTTCGGTTCAGAGTCCGCTCTGGGCGTTCATCTATATCGTGATCGCGCTGGCGATCGTCAGCATGTACACCTCCATCAGCGGCATCGTGAAGGCAGAACTGTTTCCGGCGGAAGTGCGGGCGCTGGGCGTCGGCTTTTCCTATGCGATCGCCAACGCTATTTTTGGCGGCACGGCGGAATATGTGGCGCTGTGGTTCAAGCAGCAAGGCATGGAAAGCGGCTTCTTTTGGTATGTGACCGTGATCATGGTGGTCGTCTTCGTCGTCAGTATCATGATGCCGAACCCGCGCACGCACGGCTATCTGCAAGGGCACGGTTCGGTCGATTGACATTCGCCAAGCTCGAATATTTTCAGGCCCGGATCGGTACGATTGCGGGCCTGAATGCATTGTGTGGCCTTGTATTCCGCGATGCGCTATCATCCGGGAGTTTTTATGGGGCGTTTTCATGAAATATTTTCTGAGATCAGAGCATTTCAAGCAAAGGCATAATGCGTTCGCGGTCCCGTTTTTGGGGGCGGCCCTATTCATGGTGCTGCTTACTTTCCCTGCTCATGCGGTGCTCGCACCGAATGTCGAGGCAGGCCGGGAACTCGCCTCCGTGACCGAGGCGGTCGGAAAGCGCTTTCCGGGCCAGCCCATCCAGAGCATCACCCGGCAGGATTCAGGTTCTTACGATGTCCGGGTCGGAACATGCAGGTTGAAGGCCAGGATCGTCACGCAGCCGACACCACAAGGCATGGTTGGTCCACGGCAATATACCGTGCGGTTGACCCGGCCCAAATGTGCGGCGGCGAAACAGTAAATCCCGGCTGGTTTACATTTGCACGGCTTCGTCGTCCTCCGGGGAGACGAGCCGTGTGGCGCGCCACTCGGTGAGTTTCGCGTTGATCGCATCCAAAACGAAGAACCGTGCCGAATCCCTGTCATAGCCTTCGTCGCGCAGCGCGTCGTAATCGGTGTGGGAATGGCGCACATGCGCAACGGTCGCGAGCCACACGGCAGTGGAAGGCGGCAGCGTCTTCATATGCGGAGCAAGTGCTGCGGCGCGGATAGGTTCGGAGTCCGAATAGGGGACGGCCGGAAGCAGAAGCGTCAGCGATTTGGCGATTGCCTTCTGGCGATTGGTGCCTGCGCTCATTCTGCTCTCCTTCCATTTCCGCATGCGCCTGAAAATCGGAACCGATTTCAGGATGCACGACGCTTGGCTTCCTGTCTGGAACCTTATTCGTGCATCCGTAAGGCGTGCGGCGCTCATTTGCGAATCCCTTACGCCGCCCATTCTGCATGAAAAGTCCTTGCGTCGAAATTGTTTTCCATATAAACATATCTTTATGTCTTTTAGTCAGCCCGAGGGCCAAGTGATGAGCAGTTTGCAGCTGCAACTCGATCAGATGGTGGATGTGTTGAAAGCGGTGGCGGAGCCAAGCCGCTTGCGCATTCTGGCGCTTCTGGCGCGGGGCGACCTGACCGTCTCGGACCTCACGACGATATTGGGGCAATCCCAGCCGCGTGTTTCGCGTCATCTGAAGCTGCTGGCCGAAGCTGATCTCATCGATCGCTATCAGGAAGGGGCGTGGGCCTATTTCCGTCTCGCGGACAATGCGATCAGCGGTGATCTGGCGCGCGGGCTTCTGGCGCGCCTCGACAGTGCCGATGCGCTGGTCGAGCGCGACATGGAGCGGCTGTCGCAGGTGAAGTCCAGCCGTCAGGAGAAGGCAGCCGCCTATTTCAGCGCCAATGCGGGCAGCTGGGATCAGATACGCAGGCTGCATGTTTCCGAAGACGCGGTCGAAGTGGCGCTCAAGAAAATAGTCGGCGACAAGCCGTTTCAGGCCATGCTGGATGTTGGCACGGGCACTGGCCGGTTGCTGGAGCTTTTTGCGCCGCTTTACCTTCGCGGCGTCGGTATCGACATCAATCGCGACATGCTTGCCGTGGCGCGGGCCAATCTCGATCTGGCGGCAATCGGCAATGCTCAGGTTCGTCAGGGCGATGTCTATGCACTGCCTGTCGAGCGCGAGAGTTTCGATCTGGTGACCATTCATCAGGTTCTGCACTTTCTTGACGACCCGCTGGCTGCGATCAGGGAAGGCGCGCGGGCGCTACGCCCCAACGGGCGGTTGTTGATCGTCGATTTTGCACCGCACAGGCTTGAGTTCCTGCGCGAGGAGCACGCGCATCTGCGGCTCGGCTTCAGTGACGAGCAGATGCTGGGCTGGATGAGGGATGCCGGTCTTGAACCGGAAAAGACACTGGAATTGGAGCCGAAGGCTACCAACGGAGATCAGGGGCTGACAGTGAAGCTGTGGCTTGCCCGCGATCCGCGCCTTCTGATCGCCGACCCGGTGTCGAAAACGATAGAGCGCGTTTCGGCTTGATGAAGTCAGACGGAAGCGCACTCTAAATATTTGTATTCACGGCATTATGCGACGCCCGATGTTTCAATCTGGCTGCAAAATGCTCCGAGCATGACGGAGACAGTTAGATGGGTTTTTACGGTCTTTCCCGCCGACCGGACGTTGGCCAGACCACCCGGGTATCGTTCGAATTCTTCCCTCCCAAGACGGAAGAAATGGAACAGCGTCTCTGGGATACGGTCACGCGGCTCGCCCCGTTGCAGCCCGAATTCGTTTCGGTGACCTATGGTGCCGGTGGTTCCACGCGGGAACGCACGGCGCGCACCGTTGCGCGCATTCTCAAGGAAACTGACGTCAAGCCCGCCGCGCATCTGACCTGCGTGGATGCGACGCGTGAGGAAGTCGACCGTGTGGTGCGCGAATTCGCAGCGCTTGGCGTCAATCGTTTCGTGGCGCTGCGCGGCGATCCGGCGGCGGGTATAGGCGAAAAATATGTGCCGACGCCGGGCGGCTACCAGAACGGTGCCGAACTGGTTTCCGGCCTGCGCAATATTGCGGATTTCGACATTTCAGTTTCCGCCTATCCTGAAAAGCATCCGGAAAGCCCGGATTTTGCAACTGATATCGATATGCTGAAACGCAAGGTCGATAATGGCGCGACGCGCGCCATCACCCAGTTCTTCTTCGAGAACGATCTTTACGAGCGTTATGTCGAGCGGGTTCGCCGCGCAGGCATCTACATCCCCATCGTTCCGGGCGTGCTGCCGGTGCATAATTTCAAGCAGGTCAAGAATTTCTGCGCGCGGTCGGCGACGCATATCCCGGCCTGGCTGGCCGAGCGTTTCGACGGGCTGGATAACGATCCGCAGACGCACCAGCTGGTAGCAGCCGCAATTGCCGCCGAACAGGTGATGGATCTGATCGAACGCGGCGTGCAGGATTTCCATTTCTATACGATGAATCGCGCCGATCTGCCCTTTGCGATCTGCCATATGATCGGCATAAGGCCGAAGGCGGAAGCAGCGCTGGAAATGGCCTGAAACAAAAGAAAGCCCGGCGATTTCGCCGGGCCTTCTCGTTTTCGTGCGGGTCGGCCTATCCTCAAAAACCGAAGCCGCCGTAATGGTTTAGGCCATTTCCCTTAGAGCATTTCCTGTTTAGGCTGGTGTCTTTATCCCGAAACCGGTTCCCACTTTCGGGAGACATACTCTAAGGGATGACCCCTGCTATCAACGCTGCAACAAATGCAAATGCCGCACAGATCATGAGGACATTCAAAGATCGCGTAAGTCCCATTGGTCTGTCTCCTTCATATGCGCCCGACTGGTCGGACGCGCGCTGGTAGGAAACCGGAATCTAAGCGCAAAACGCCCCGAACAAAAGAAGATTTCGTTCTGCAATCTGCCGTGATAGAGGAATAAACCTATTGTTTACCCTCTAAACTATTGAAATATTTGACCAGAAAAATTTGTTCACATTTCATGAAAAAGACATCGAACTGCCACGTTTGGTGCTGTTTTCGCCGCACTTGCCACAGCTTTTTTGGCACGTTTTTAGCCCATTTCAGCGAATTAGCGCCAGATATGCCGATAAGGTGAGGACAGATATCACAGTCGAATAGAGGATGACGTTGGAGGTTATCGCCGCTTCGCGACGATAATGCTCGGCCAGCATGAACGGGCCGGTGCCCGTCGGCAGGGCTGCCAGAAGCGCGGCGCTCTGCGCCAGCAGGGGCGGCAGTCCGAACACATGGACCGCCAGCAGCCAGGTTGCGAGCGGCTGCACGATAAGCTTCACCGAGACCAGGAAGGCGATGGCATTCACGCTTTCACGTTCGATCTTGCGCGGCTGGGCGAGGAACAGGCCAAGGGCCACGAGCGCGCAAGGCGATGCGGCACCGCCGAGCATATTGAGGAAGGTTTCCGCCGGGGCGGGGATCGCGAGTCCCAGAAAGGACACCACGGCACCAAGCGCTGGAGCGACAAGCAGCGGATTGCGGATCAGGGATCGCACGACCTTCCAGATGAGACGGAGTGGCTTCTTTTCCGTTTGCAGGCCGATTTCGATCAGCACGATGGCAAAAGCGAAGGTGACGCAGACGGTGATGATGATCGAAATGGTTGTCGCGGCCAGAACGCCCGAGCCGAAAGCGATCATCGAAAGCGGGATGCCCATATAACCGGTATTGGGATAGGCGGCGTTCAGGCCGTCCAGCGCGGTATCGGCAAGCGGCATTTTTCCGCGCAGCCGCACCAGAAATGGCAATGCGAAAGCAATGGCGCTTGAAAGCAGAAACACTGCGATGAAGCCTAGCTGCCACAGCTCGCTGCCATGGGTGTTGGCCATAATGTCGAAGAGGAGGGCAGGCAGTGCAAGATAGACGACGAAACGGTTCAGCTCCGCTATCGCATGCGGCCCGAGAATTTTCAGCCTGAAGGCACCCCAGCCGGAGAAAATCAGCGCGAAAACGGGAAGGACGACGAATAGCGTTGTGAGCATGGAGCGCATTTCAGTTCGGGAAAGGAAAAGGCGCGGGCTTTGAACTCCGCGCCTTGTCGAATATCAGAGCTTGTCGAGAAGCTCCTGCGTTGGCCAGGAATCGGCGGGCATTCCGAGGCGCAACTGTTCGGCGCGCACGGCATCGCGGGTGGCTACACCGAATACGCCGTCGATCTTGCCCATTTCATAGCCGCGCGCCTGCAGCTTGGTCTGGAGTTCCTTCAGCTGGTCCTGCGTCAGGCCCGGAACCGGGTTGCCGGGATCGAAGGCAGGCGCACCCGCCAGACGGGTCGCGAAATAGGCCGCCGTGGTCGCATAGACGATGGACTTGTTCCATTCCACGAACACGTCGAAATTCGGATAGGACAGGAAAGCCGGTCCCTTGCGGCCAAGCGGCAGCAGAAGCGACGCATCGCCATCATCCGGGCCGAGCGGACCATTGAGGCCGGTCACGCCCTGTTCAGCCCACCAGGAATGCGGCTTGCGGTTGGTGCGGATCGCTTCTTCCCAAGGCAGGTCCTTGGTGAGACGAACTTCCTCGAGCCATGGCTGGCCGCGTTTCCAGCCGAGTTCTGAGATCATGCGACCGGCGGTCATCATGGCGTCGGGAACGCTGTTCTTCAGATCGACCTTGCCGTCGCCATCGCCGTCGACGCCACGTTCAAGATAATCCTTCGGCAGAAGCTGCATCATGCCGATTTCGCCAGCCCATGCGCCGGTGGTCGCCGCATCCACGACACCCTGATCGAAAAGCTTGAGAAGGGCGATCAGCTGCGGGCGGAACAGGTCCGGGCGGCGGCAGTCATAGGAAAGGGTGACAAGCGCATTGAGCGTGTCGAAATCGCCTTGAATGGCACCATAGTCGGTTTCCAGGCCCCAGAAGGCGGCAAGGACTGGTCCCGGTACGCCATAGGTATCTTCGACCTTCTTGAAGACATCGGCATATTTGACCAGATTGTCACGGCCCTTCTTCAGGCGCGCTTCCGAGATGAGGCGCTTGGAAAATTCGGTGAAGGTCAGGTTGAAGACAGTCTGCTTGCGGTCGCGGTCGAGCACCTTCTGCTCAAGCATGGCCTTGTGCAGTTCGGCGATGCCCTTCTCGCCGACACCGGCGTCACGGGCTTCCTTGGTCAGATTGTCCATCCACTGGCCGAAATCGATCTCGCATTCCGGCTTTGGAAGATTGACGGCGTTTTCAGCCGGGGCCGCAGCAGGCGCAGGGGACGCGGCGGCCTGTGCATTGGACATGGCTGTCGATGCCAGCAGGGCGGCTGCGATAACTGAAGCGAACAACTTCATTGGTAACTCACACTAATAAACCGGGAGCAGTAGCTCCCTTCCGAGGATTGTTTTGCTATTGCCCCAACAAGCCCCGGAAATGAAGCAAAACTTGGTGTGAACTGCCAAACTGGGCCGTGTTAGCGGACCTTGTTGCTTTCCAGCCACTTTTTCCACGTATTGGCGTCACCTGCGAAGACGTTGATGTCGGCGTCGCCCTTGATGCCGGGAATGGAGCCGGTACCGGTATATTGCCAGAACGTCCACGGATGCGGTCCGTATTTTTCGTCAGGATGACCGGCGACGGAGCGCAGCCAGAACGGATAGTCCGCCATCTGCCGCAGATCGTTGTCATCGAAGAAATCGACCGTCGTGTAGACGATCGGGCGCTTGCCGTAATGTTTTTCCAGCGCCTGCAGGAAGATGCGCATTTCCTTGCGCACGACCGCTGCGTTGGGGCGCAGCTTGCAGGTTGGCGACTGCGGGTTCCATTCCATGTCGAGAACGGGCGGAAGCGCGCCGGGGTCACGCGGCACATTCTGGATGTACCAGCGCGCCTGCTCGATCGCCGGACGGCAGAAATAATAGAAATGATAGGCGCTCCGCGCGATGCCTGCCTGACGGGCGCCGTTCCAATGTTCCTGAAAGCGGTCATCGACCCGGTCGCCGCCTTCGGTCGCCTTGATGAAGGCAAAGGAAATGCCACTGGCGCGAACGGCGCTCCAGTCAATATTGGTCTGGTACTTGGAAACGTCCGTGCCGTGGATCGGATAGTGCCACGGCGTCTTGCCGGTCCAGTCGTGCGGGTCGCGATCCCCGAAACGGGGTGCCTTCACCGGGCCTGACGGCGGTGGAATGCGGGCTACCGAACCACCGGATTTCTTTACGTCGGAAAAGTCGTAGTCCACCGTCGTGCAGGCGGAAAGAAGTAAAGCGCCGAGGACGAGAATGCTGCAGCTGGCCAGACGGTTCATATAGTGGTTCCGTGTCGCGAATCAGTCCTCTAACGGTTACGCGATCCGGAGGCGGACGTCACCAGTCTGCCGGGCAAGTTTGCTGCTAATCTGTTGAAGTGGCTGGCATTGCCGAACGAACGACCGCTATCCAGGCAAAGCCGCGATACAGAATGCGCTTTTCAACAGTGGCGTGCCGTTCCTGTGCGAGCTGATCGCAAACCGCAAAAAGGTCGCCGCGCGGTGTGACGTGGAACCATTCCAGCCATTTGAACAGAACTTTTGCGAACCAGCGCGGCAGGCGAGACTGATCGCCGAAATCGACGATATGCAGTTCGCCGCCCGCATTGAGGTGCCGGATGCTTTCCCGGATGACCGATTGCCATTGCGGGATCATCGACACCGCATAGGAAATGAAAATCCGGTCAAAGCCCGCTTGTCCGAACAATCGCTCCGGATCGAATTGCGCCGCATCGGCCCGGTCGAGGCGGACGCGGCTTTCGATGCCGGCGCGTTCTGCCGCCCGGCGGGCGGTATCCAGCATTTCCGCGGAAATATCGATGCCGAAGAGCGTGGCGTCAGGATAACGTTCGGCAGTCTTCACCAGATTGCGGCCCGTGCCGCAGCCGATTTCCAGAACCGTGCCGTTCCGGGGAACGTCCAGCCCCGCAATCATGGGATCGCGGCCCAGAAGATAGTATTTGCGGGTTGCATCGTAGAAATGCCGCTGACGGCGGTAGACCCGATCCATGAGGTTGGCGTGGTCCATTCCCTGAACGCTCCATGGGCTGCGCAGCATGTCAGGCATCCTTCAAGATATAGAGGTGGAAGCCGCCATAGATCGACGAACGGTCGCGATCATGCAAGGCGCGGGACTCGTCGGCTCGATATTCCCAGCGATCCAGTATCTCTGGTGCTACCCGTCCCGGAAGCAGGCTCGGTTCGGCAGCGGTGCGGAAGATGACGCGGGCGTTCGGCGCGGCCGTGCGGGTGATTTCGATCCACAGCGCGTTGAGCTGTTCGTCATTCATCCAGTCCTGCGCATCCAGCAGGATATAGCGGTCGACGGAAGCGGCGGGCTTGGCGGCGAGAAAATCGGTATAGCTGGCGTTTTGCACCGTCATGCGATCGGCACGCGCCCGCACCGTTTCGAAATTGCTGCGCGACAGATAGGGCGGCAGGGGACCGGTCTCCTCATTGCCGCTATAGCCGCGCCCGAAGGCCTGCCACGCGAAATAATTGTCGGTGAGGGGAAAGCCGCAGGCGAGTTTCTCAAGGCGGCTGCGCAGGACGAGCGCCATGTCGCCATTCCCGGCGGTAGCAAGGGCATCATATTGCTGCGGCGGTATGCCGAGCCCGAACAGGGACGATTTGCGGGCCGTCGCCCAGCGCACCATGCGTTTTTCAAAAAGCGGTGCCAGCGCGGTGTCGAAGAAACTGCGCTGCTCTTCCATGGTGCGCGCCTTCAAGATGTCGCGCGGATCGATCCCATAGAGCCGCGCAACGCGGTGGCCCATTCCGATGAAGACGCCAAGCAAACCGTGGCGATAGAGGTCGCGCCAGAAAATGGAAATGCGCTGGCGGCCGTTCCACTTGCGCTTTTCCCAATAGGCGCGGCTTTCGCTGTCGAGGTGCGGGCGGATGAAGCGCTTGTAGGCCGCCAGATTGGTCTTGTCATCGGCCTTGCCGTAGAAGCGGTAGAAGGCGTTGTAATCAGGCAGGTTTTTGACGGCGGCGAGCTTAAGCCGGTTGAACGCGACGTGCGCCCGATTGAGATCGACCGCTTCCACGCATGCCGGATCGGCGGTCAGGTAGGACATGGCATTGCATCCGCCGGAAGCGATGGTGACGATGCGGTGGCCGGGCTCGATGGCAAGTGCTGCCATGTCGACTTCCGGGTCTTCCCAGATTTGCGGATAAACCAGCCCCTTGAACAGCCACGCGAACAATCTTTCGGAAAAGCCTGCGCGCGAAAGAGCGTTGTTTTGTGTCACAGCACGCTTGAGAATTGTGCCGCCTGTTGCCTGCTGTGTCATCAAAAGTTCCCCTGATTCTCGAATCCCGACTTCGATTTTGCAAAGTTAAACATCGTCCAATGACAGGGACGTGACGAAATAATTGCGGGCTTATAAACGGGAAAAAATGGGCTACTGCTCTGTAATACTATCGCTTTATTACGTTCGGTAAGACTATTTGAGAGAACTTTTCCGCGCTGCTGCCGTTTTTCGGTGTGAAGGTCCAGTCGACAGGACTTCTGTGTCGATGAGCGACCATAAAGGTGATTGGCCGGGTAAACCGGCCACGCACGGAGAAACAGCGAGGCGTTTGGCAAGCTTGCCATTGATGCCTGAAACCAGGCCAAGAGCCTAACCTAGGAAGGAGAGCCTAAGTGAAGAAGTTTCTGATTGCTTCTGTCGCCGCCGTATCGCTTCTCGGTCTTGCAGCTTGCAATGACAAGAAGGACGACACGAACAACGCACCGGCACCATCCACGCCGGCAGCGCCTTCGAACAATGACACGACGCCAGCGCCGACCACTCCGGCCACTCCGGCACCATCGACGCCGGGTACGGGGACCGCACCTTCCAACTAAGGGTGTGAAGTCGTGACTGCTTTGCAGGCGGATGGCGATCCGGTGTCGGGTCGCCATTCGTGCTTGACGGCTTCGGCCGGTTTCGGATTTGACATGAACGCTAAGGCAACCACAGTGGGAAAAGACGGGCACTCTGCGTTTTCCGTGTTTCAACGCAGGCTCTGTTCGGTTATGGCTTTCGTCATGAACCGTAACTTTCTCTTTTTCATTTCTGCGATCGTTCTCGTTGCGCTTGCCGCATGCGGCAAGGGAGATGACGAGAGCGCTGCCACGACCAATGGCGGAGAGCAGGGCGCTGCCGCCATTTCGCAGCCTGCCAAGCCTGCAGAAAGCACGGGTACAGAAAAAGGTCCCGATCTGGTCAAGTCGCTTCGCGAGAGTTCAGGCGTGGTGACCCCGGAAGAAAAAGCCGCCGCCATCGAAAGGGCCCGCGCAAATGCGGTTGCCGCCGCTGAGTCGGTGGGCCAGACGGATGAGCAGGCACAGGCGGCTGGAGAGGCTGCGGCTGCTGCCGCACAGCGCTCCTTCAACGACCGCGAGCCGCAGCAATAATGTAAGAGCCTGTTCCAACAGTCGTCGTGCCGGTCTGCAAATGGCGCCTTTCTGTGTTCCGGTGCTCACGTATCTTTAAGTACGCTCCGCTCCGGTACTCGAAAATCACCATTTTCGCCACGGTCCGACGCTTTTTGATTGAGGCTCTCAGCCTGCGGTTCGATATTCTTTCTAAATGTTTGTTTTTTCAACTTTCGCCTGCCTAGGCGGTTTTCAGTCCTTTCGGAATTCTATAGAAAAGTGCCATGTCGATTTGGGTCCGCATCGGTGAGTTTGTCACGTCCGTGGCGTCGAATGCCATTACTGGCGTTATCGAAGCCGTGCGCACCGTTTTTGAAGGCGATGCCGACACGCGCCGCCGGGTGGCTTTCTCCATCGCGATGATCGCGCTTTCCGCCAAGATGGCCAAGGCGGACGGGGTTGTCACCCAGGATGAAATCCGCGCCTTTCAGGACATATTCGCGGTGCCGAAGGAAGAGACGGCGCATGTCGCGCGGCTCTACGATCTCGCCAAACAGGATGTTGCGGGCTACGAATCCTATGCGCGTCAGCTTGCCGGATTGTGCAGCGAGGGGCAGACCGACTGTCATCTGCTGGAAGACATCCTTGACGGGCTTTTCCATATCGCTACTGCCGATGGCTATGTGCACGAAAAGGAAATGGCCTTTCTTGCAGGCGTGGCGGATATTTTCGGCTATGACGAGGCGGCCTTCGACCGTATTGCGATCCGGCATGTCCAGCGCGGCGCTGACGATCCCTACGCCATTCTAGGGCTGGAGCGCGGCGTGTCCTTCGACATGGCCCGCAAGCGTTATCGCGCACTGGTGAAGGAACACCACCCTGACCGGCTGGTGGCCGAAGGGTTGCCGCTCGAATTCATAACCATTGCCAACAGGCGTCTTGCGGCGATAAACGCAGCCTGGGCGAGTATCGAGAAGAATCTGGAGGCTGCATGAGCAGCGCACACGAAATCGAGAACGAATTGTTGGAGGAGCTGGCGCTTGTCCGGCCTGATTTCGTCGGTGCAATGCTTGACCCGTCGCCCAATTTCGGTCCGCGCCGCGACGGCAAGGTGCCAACCTTTCTCATTCTCCACTATACGGGTCTGGCAACCGCCGCAGAGGCTGTGCAGGTCCTGAAGTCGCCGGACATGGAAGTTTCCGCGCATTATCTCGTCCATGAAGACGGGCGGATCGTGCAGATGGTATCGGAAAAGGCGCGGGCCTGGCACGCAGGCCAGAGCTTCTGGAAGGGCGAAACGGACATCAATTCGGCTTCCATCGGCATAGAGATCGTCAACCCGGGCAACCTCGAGGATTATCCGCCGTTCAAGGATGCGCAGATCGAGGCGGTTATCCGCCTTTGCCGCGACATATGCGAGCGCCATGCCATCAGACCGGAGAATGTGCTGGCCCATTCGGACATCGCTCCGTCCCGCAAGACCGATCCCGGCCATAATTTTCCGTGGAAGCGGCTTCATGAGGCAGGTATCGCCCATTACATCGAGCCGACGCCGATCCGTGGCGGACGGTTCCTAGCAAGGGGCGAAAACGGCCAGCCGGTCGAAGCCTTGCAGTCCATGCTGGCGCTTTACGGCTACGGAATTGCCATCACTGGCATCTTCGATGAGGATACGGAGACCGTGATTAAGGCCTTTCAGCGCCATTTTCGGCCACAGAATGTGGACGGCGTGGCCGATGTTTCTACCATAGATACCCTCTACAGGCTGATTTTTTCCCTGCAAAATGTTACCGCCTGACGCGGCACGAGCGATCTGTTCGTCCAAGGGGCAGTATTTCAGATTTTCGTAATGTTTTCATAAAAATAGATCGATCCAGTCCTGTTGCAGCGGGGCTGTGACGCCGGTTCGCTGCGGTCGCGCATGAATCGCTAATGTTGCAACCTGTAAGACTATTTTACTTTTGCAACCAATCTTCAGCTGCATTTCCCCGCCAATTCATTCGTCAATCCCAGCGGTCACGGGCTCTTACAGGCCATATCGGGCGGGATCAAAAAACAGGATCGTCTCCCCCAAGACAGGCGGTCTGACAAAAGAAACGTTTCAAGACGGTAGGTTATGAAAGTAAAATTTGTTGTTGTTAGCGCCCTTGTCGGCGCGATGAGTTCGTTTGGCCTGAATCCGGCGCTGAGTGCCCCTTCAACTGAACCGACCAACCTCGCAGCTCTCCTCAAGGCACGCCAGCAGAACAAGTCTGCCGCGGCGGAAAAGCCAACCACAGCGCCCAAGAAGGCATCGGTCGTCAGCCGCCGTGCGGCCCCGGCCACAAAGGGTTCCACCGGCAAGCGTTCGCAGTCGAAAGACACGACGACCGCCCGTAACGCCAAGGGCGGCGCCTATTCCACCATCATCAACCGTTATGCGTCGACCTATGGCGTGCCCTCCGCACTGGCCCATGCGGTTGTGCGTCACGAGAGCAATTTCCAGCCGAATGTGCGCGGCAAGGCCGGTGAAATCGGCCTGATGCAGATCAAGCTCTCGACCGCTCGCAGCCTCGGCTACACCGGCTCCGCCAAGGGCCTCTACGAGCCCTCCACGAACATCCAGTTCGGCATGAAGTATCTCGCCATGGCGCAGAAGCTCGGCGGTGGAAGCACCTGCGGCACGATCCTGAAATACAATGCCGGTCACGGCGCAACGCGCATGAACCCGACCTCTGCGAAGTATTGCAGCTCGGTCAAGGCCTATATGAGCGCTCTCTAACAGATTTGCGTCGGCGGTCGCGTAGAGTACAGGCAGCCTGATGCGAACGGAAAGCCGACAGTGGCAACACTGTCGGCTTTTCTGTTGTGACGAGATTTTTTCGAAATCCGGTTTCACTGTCGCGCTATCGTTGCTATATGCGCCGTGTCAGTCGGTCGGGCAGCCGCGCCTGTCATATGCCGAAAGGCGGCAGGTGAGGAAAGTCCGGGCTCCATGGAAACACGATGCCGGGTAACGCCCGGCGGGGGTGACCCCAGGGACAGTGCCACAGAAAGCAGACCGCCCCGTCTTCCGTGCCGTTGCAATGACGAAACGGCAGGGATGACGGGGTAAGGGTGAAAGGGTGGGGTAAGAGCCCACCGCGTCGGCAGCAATGCAGACGGCACGGTAAACCCCATCGGGAGCAAAACCGAATAGGGACGGCGCGTCGGTTCGCAAGGGCCGGCAATCGGTTTCCGGATCAGCCGTCCGGGTGGGTTGCACGAGGCGGGTGGCGACATCCGTCCCAGATGAATGGCTGCCACGTCGGGCGCAAGCCCGGCCATACAGAACCCGGCTTACAGACCGGCTGACAATTTCCTCCAGGACGGTTTCGATCTTCCAACGCAAGAAACGGATAGTTGCGTTGCGGCCGAGGCTCTAATTGGGACCTCCACGAAATCATGGAGGTTCACTATGACCAGCTTGAAGGACAAGGTTGCAATCATTACCGGCGCGTCATCCGGGATAGGACGTGCGGCCGCATTGCTCTTTGCAAGAGAGGGCGCGTCGCTGGTGCTCAACGCGCGCGGACTCGCGGGCCTTGAGCGCGTCGCACAGGAGATCGCGGCGTTTGGCGGAAAGGCGCATTGTGTTGCCGGGGATGTGTCGGAAGCCCGGACCCATGCGGCGCTGGTGGCAGCGGCGAAAGATGAATTCGGCGGGCTCGATATTGCTTTCAACAATGCCGGAACCGTCGGTCCCATCGCGCCGCTTGCCGAAATCGCGCCCGGCGATTGGGAAGCGGTATTGGCGGGTAATCTCACTTCCGCATTTCTGGGAGCAAGATCGCAAATCCCCCTCATGCTCGAACGGGACGGCGGCTCGATCATCTTCACCTCCACATTTGTCGGCACGAGCGTCGGCATACCCGGCATGTCGGTTTACGGAACCTCGAAGGCGGCTCTCATGGGGCTGGTGAAGGGCATAACCGCCGATTACGGCGTCCGTGGTATCCGGGCAAATGCGCTTCTGCCGGGCGGTGTGGACACCCCCATGGGCGGAGATGAAAAACACAAGGAATGGGCCGCCGGTCTTCATGCGATGAAGCGGATCGCACAGCCGGAAGAGATCGCGCAGGCTGCGCTGTTTCTGGCGGGTCCCATGTCCAGTTTCGTTGCGGGGACAGCGCTTTATGCCGATGGCGGCAATGCTGCGGTAAAATGAATGAAAGGGCGGCTCTGCGATGCAGGGCCGCCCTTTTGAAGCGCTTCGGGCCTTAGATGGGCACGCCGGTCAGGAAGTCGTAAATCAGCTTCATGTTCAGGACGATGATGATTGCAGCGGTGATGGCGGCAAGCAGTGTGACCCAGCGCGGAGCGACAAGTGATCCCATCTTCTTTTTCTCCGCCGTGAACATCACAAGCGGAATGATCGCAAAGGGCAGTTGCAGGCTCAACACGACCTGAGACAGGATAAGCAACTCGGTCGTTCCCTGAGAGCCATACATGATCGTCACCACGGCAGCCGGAACGATGGCCACGAACCGGGTGATCGCACGGCGCAGCCACGGCTTCAGGCGAATGTCGATGAAGCCTTCCATGACGATCTGCCCTGCCATGGTCGCGGTGATGGTGGAGTTCAGCCCGCAACACAGAAGCGCAATGGCAAAGAGTGTTGGCGCGAGGGCCGAGCCGAGCAGCGGGTTCAGGAGAGCATGTGCCTTGTCCAGATCTTCGACAGCGGTATTGCCGGTGGCGTTGAAGCTCGCAGCAGCCAGGATCAGGATCGACGCATTGACGAGCAGCGCGAATGTCAGCGCAATGGTGGAATCCCATGTCGCAAAGCGTATGGCCTCGCGCTTTTCAGCGCTCGTATGGCCGTAGTCGCGCGTCTGGATGATACCGGAATGCAGATAGAGATTATGCGGCATCACCGTCGCGCCGATGATGCCAAGCGCAATATAGAGCATGTCCGGATTGCGGATGATCTCGGTCGTGGGGGCAAAGCCTTTGATGACTTCACCCCATTGCGGCTGCGCCATCAAAATCTGAATGAGGAAACAGAGCGCGATCACGCCAAGCAGCGTGATGATAAGCGCCTCGACGCGGCGGAATCCCTTGTTCTGGAGATATAGCACCAGAAGCACGTCGGCTGCGGTGATGATGACGCCGATTTCCAGCGGAATGCCGAACAGGAGGTTGAGGCCGATGGCCGTGCCGATGACTTCGGCAAGGTCGGTGGCACAGATTGCAAGTTCCGCCAGAAACCAGAGCGGCCATGCGAGAAAACGCGGATAGGCATCGCGGCAGGCCTGAGCCAGATCGCGGCCCGTCGCGACTGCAAGGCGAGTGCAAAGCGCCTGCAGGAGCACGGCCATAAGATTGGACAGCAGAACGACGGAAAGCAGCGTATAGCCAAAGCGGGAGCCGCCAGCCAGCGAGGTCGCCCAGTTGCCGGGGTCCATATAGCCAACGGCTACCAGATATCCCGGGCCGAAAAAGGACAGTGCGCGGCGAAACTTCGAGCCGGAGCGATTGACCCTGATCGAGCGGTGGACATCGGACATGGATGCTTCACCGCGATCGCGCCGCCAGCCTTCAAATGTAACTTCGCCAGCGCCGGACGAATTTTCTCCATATGGAGCCATCATAAACGCCTTGATGTCGTAATGCAGTTGCAAACTATTTGCATTAAATACGGCAAGGACGCGGAGACGTCAACAGGGGGCAGGGCATCACAAATCATAAGCTTGTGATGCATAGCGTGTGGGCCAGATGTGATGCGTTGAATGAAACGCGCTCCGGTTTTCGGTCGATGCCGCGAAACTGCTCCCAAAAAAATCTCTGTTGAAAGTTCCGCGGCTGAGCGGGTTCCGGCGCGAAGCCCATCCAAAGGATAACGCTTCATTAAGCTTAATATCCGATAACTGACGAACGAATCCGTCATGCCCTCAAGTCGACGGCAAATGGGCGGAATCCAAAGGCAACACTCAGGCATGTCTCCCGAAAGCGGGAAGATGCTCTCAAGCGCAATGCGCCTTAGATAACGGGCTGCGTACCCGGGAAAGGATCGGAATGATGGCAAGCCTCGGCGGAGACAATTCTCAAGCCGGTGGGGCTGAAGTCCGTCACGTTCCGGTGCTGATTGCCGAAGTGATCGATGCCCTGAAGCCCGCATCTGGCGCGGTGATTGTCGATGGGACATTCGGCGCGGGTGGTTACACGCGTCGCATACTCGAAGCGGGTGCGGACGTGATCGCGATTGACCGCGATCCGACTGCAATCGAAGCCGGGCGGGCGATGGAAAAGCAATTTTCGGGCAGGCTCAATCTGGTCGAGTCCCGGTTCTCTGCCCTGGACGACGCGGTCTCGACGGTCAAGGGAGCGCGCAGCAAGGTGGACGGCGTTGTGCTCGATATTGGCGTGTCGTCGATGCAGATCGATGAGGCCGAGCGCGGCTTCTCCTTCCAGAAGGACGGTCCGCTCGACATGCGCATGTCGAAAAAAGGGCCGAGCGCTGCCGACGTGGTCAACCGTCTTAAGACCGGCGATCTGGCCCGCATTTTCAATTTTCTGGGCGAGGAACGCCATGCGGGCCGCATTGCGCGCATGATCGACAAGCGCCGCACGGCACAGCCTTTCACGCGCACGCTCGATCTTGCCAATGCCATCGAAACGCTGGTCGGTCGCAACCCGAAGGATCGCATTCATCCGGCTACACGGGTGTTTCAGGCGCTGCGTGTCTATGTGAACGACGAGTTGGGCGAACTGGCGCGGGCGCTGCTTGCTGCCGAGCGCATCCTGAAACCGGGCGGTCGGCTGGTTGTCGTGACCTTCCATTCGCTCGAAGACCGCATGGTGAAGCGTTACTTCGCGGACCGGGCGGGCGGCAGCGCCGGATCGCGCCATCTGCCGGAAACGCATGTCCGTCTCGCGAGCTTTACGCCTGCGGTCAAGGGTGCGGTCGGCCCGACGGCTGAGGAAGAAGAACGAAATCCGCGTGCGCGCTCGGCGAAGCTGCGCGCCGGAACAAGGACGGAAAATCCGCCACTGGAAGACGATCTATCGCTTTTCGGATTGCCCAAACTGCCCGAGACGAACGAACTGGCCCGGAGTTAAACGAGTGCTGCGTACTTTCGACATCATCATGATAGCGGCGATGCTGGTGGCGGCGACCGTCACCTACACGATCAAATATGACGCCGAAAAACAGATCGCGGTCATCGCCAAGCTGAAGCGGCAGATCGACTCCGAGAAGGACACCATCACGCTGCTGCGCGCCGACTGGGCATTGATGAACCAGCCGGGCCGCTTGCAGAGCCTCGTGGGCGTCTATGAAAAGGAACTCAATCTCCAGCCGATCGAAGCCGAACAGCTTCTCCTTGGCGTCAACGAAATTCCGGAACGCCCGGTGGACGATATCCAGAAGATCATCTCCGGCAGCGACGAACTGCTGGCAAGCGGCGTGCTTGAAAAGGATGCCATCACGACCGGCAGCGTCAAGAAGAGCGGGGCGAGGCACTGATCATGCGGCTGAGACCTTTCAGAAATAAGAACATGCAGGCAGGTAACGGTGTTGAGCCGGTTGGCGATGAAAAGCTGGCCGGCAACATGGCGTTTGTCGGCTCGCGCAAGAAGCACGGCAACCGCGCGCGCAATCGCCTGTGGATGGCCATTGCCTGTTTTGTCGGCATCTATGGTGTGATGGGTGGAAAGCTCATCTATTTCGGCGTCATCGGCGGCGAAAACGAGGATAATGCAGGCCCGGCTGTTCAGCAGCTGGCATCGCGCCCGGATATCCTCGACCGGAACGGCGAAATTCTCGCCACCGATATCAAGACCGCGTCGCTCTATGCCGAACCGCGCAAGATCGTCGATCCTGACGAAACCATCGAAATGCTGTCCACCGTGCTGCCGGACCTCGATTGGGAAGCAACATACAAGCGCCTGAAAAGCGGCGCGGGCTTCGTCTGGGTCAAGCGCGGGCTGACGCCTCGCCAGCAGAGCCAGATCATGGCGCTCGGCGTGCCGGGCATCGGTTTCCGGACGGAAAAGCGGCGTTTCTATCCGGGTGGCCCAACCGCTTCGCACATCCTCGGTCTCGTCAATGTCGACAATCAGGGCATTGCGGGCATGGAGAAATACATCGACAGCCAGGGCCTGACCGACCTGCGCTCCGTTGGTCTTGCGACCGGGCAGTCGCTGGAACCGGTGCGTCTCTCCATAGACATTCGCGTGCAGCACATCATGCGCGATGTGCTGGTCAAGGCCATGGAACGCTATCGGGCGATTGCCGCCGGTGCGGTTGTGCTGAACGTCAAGACCGGCGAAGTCATCGCCATGGCATCGGTGCCGGATTTCGACCCGAACAATCCGGTCCATGCGCTGGACAAGGATCGCCTGAACCGCATGTCGGCAGGCACCTATGAAATGGGCTCGACCATCAAGAGCTTTACCACGGCGATGGCGCTCGATTCCGGCAAGTTCAACCTGAACTCGCGTCTTGATGCGTCGCGTCCGCTGGTGTTCGGTCGCCAGACCATCCGTGACTTTCACGGCAAGGGCCGTGTGCTGACGCTGCCGGAAGTCTTCATCTTCTCGTCCAACATCGGTTCAGGCCGCGAGGCCGATGCCGTCGGCATCGAAGGCCACCGTGCGTTCCTGAAAAAGATTGGTCTTCTCGACCGCTTGCAGACGGAACTGCCGGAAGTGGCGCGCCCCGTCGAGCCGCGTGTTTGGAAGAAGGTTCATTCGATGACCATTTCGTTCGGCCACGGCATGATGACGACGCCGTTGCAGACGGCAGTTGGCGCTGCGGCGCTGATGAATGGCGGCAAGCTGATGCCGCCGACATTCCTGACGCGCACGCAGGCCGAGGCCGATCAGGTGGCCAAGCAGATCATCCATCCACAGGTTTCTGCCGACATGCGTTATCTCTACCGCCTCAACGCGACTGCGCAGGGCGGTTCCGGCAAGCGCGCGACGGTTCCGGGCTATCGCGTCGGCGGCAAGACCGGCACGGCGGAAAAGGTGGTGCATGGGCGCTATTCGAAGGATGTGCGCTTCAACGCATTTCTGGCGTCATTTCCGATGGATGACCCGACCTACGTCGTGCTGACCATCATCGATGAACCGAAGCCGGAGGAAGGCAAATTCAGCGCAACCGCAGGTCTTAACGCGGCGCCGATGGTTTCGGAAATCATCCGCCGGTCTGCTTCGTTCCTCGGCGTGAAGCCTGATTTCCAGCTCGAAGCCCAGCCAGCAATGGTTAGCAATTTAAGCGGCAAGCCTGATTTTCAACAGGATGTGCCGCCAGCAATGGTTTCCAACGAATACGACTGATTCGCATAAAACAGCCTTTGCGGCGTTACGCGCACAACTGAATCTGGATTTGGTATGACCATGAAACTGAAGGAAATCGCTCTTTTCAAGGAACTAGCCTCCGGCAATGCCGGCGAGGTGGAGATCACCGGTGTCACGTCGGACTCCCGCAAGGTCGAACGCGGTTTTCTTTTCGCAGCCCTGAAGGGTGTGAAAGCCGATGGCGCGGCTTTTGTCGCCGATGCCGTCAAGCGCGGGGCCAGCGCCATCGTTGCGGGCAAGGATACGGTCATTGCCGATGCGGGTGTGCCGGTCCTTCATGTCGACGATCCGCGTCTTGCCCTGGCAGTTGCGGCGGCACAGTTCTATGGCAAGCAGCCGCAGGTCATGGTTGCGGTCACCGGCACCAGCGGCAAGACGTCCGTTGCATCCTTTACCCGTCAGATATGGGCGTATGCCGGTTTCCCGGCCGCCAATATCGGCACGACCGGCGTGTTCTCGCCGACCCGCAGCGACTATAACTCTCTGACCACGCCTGATCCGGTGGAGCTGCATCGCGTGCTGGCCGAACTTGCCGACGAAGGCGTCACCCATGCCGCCATGGAAGCTTCGTCTCATGGTCTCGACCAGCGCCGTCTCGATGGCGTCAAGCTTGCTGCGGGTGCCTTCACCAATCTCGGTCGCGACCATATGGATTATCACGCGACCATCGAGGAATATCTGGGCGCGAAGATGCGTCTCTTCAACACGCTTCTGCCGAAGGGTGCGCCAGCCATCATCTTCTCCGACGATCATTTTTCGGCGCAGGCCATCGAAGCGGCGACGCTTGCAGGATGCGATGTCAAGACGGTCGGACGCAAGGGCAATTTCATCGCTCTCAAGCGCGTGGAGCATGAGCGTTTCCGCCAGCATGTCGAAGTGCGCATCGGCGACGAGATCTTCGAGATCGAGCTGCCGCTCGCCGGAGATTTTCAGGTGGCCAATGCGCTGGTGGCGGCAGGACTTGCCATGGTCACGGGCGTTCCGGCTGCGGCTGCAATGCGTGCACTGGCGCTCCTGAAAGGGGCGCCGGGACGGTTGGATCTCGTCGGCGCGACGGAAGATGGCGCACCGGCCTATGTCGATTACGCCCATAAGCCGGAAGCGCTGGAAAATGTGCTGACTTCGGTGCGCCCATTCACGACGGGCCGTGTGATCGTGGTTTTCGGTTGCGGCGGCGATCGCGACAAGGGCAAGCGCCCGATCATGGGCGAAATCGCGTCGCGTCTGGCCGATGTGGCCATCGTCACGGACGACAATCCGCGTTCGGAGGTTCCGGCACAGATACGCTCGGAAATCATGGCGGCAGCGCCCGGTGCGACGGAAATCGGTGATCGCCGCGAGGCAATCTTCACCGCCGTGTCGATGATGCAGCCGGGCGATACGCTGGTGGTTGCAGGCAAGGGACACGAAGAAGGGCAGATCGTCGGCAACATCACCCTGCCTTTCTCGGATCATGCGGAAGTTGCGGCAGCGCTGGCTGCCCGTCTTGAGGAGCGCTCGGAATGAGTGAGTGGCTCTGGAAATCCGACGATATGGTCGAAGCCATGGAAGGAAGGCCATTCGGCAACCTTCCGGGCGGCATAACCGGCATCTCCATCGACAGCCGCTCGCTGAAGCCGGGTGAGGCGTTCTTCGCCATCAAGGGCGAGCAATTCGACGGCCATGATTTCGTTACCGCTGCCATGGCTGCCGGTGCCGGTCTGATCGTGGTGGCGGAACACCGTCTGCCCGCTTTCGGCAATTCCAAGGTGCCGATGATCGTGGTGGAGGACGTGCTTGAAGCCCTGACTAAGCTTGGCATTGCTTCGCGCGCCCGCTCGAAGGCTCAGATCATCGCGGTGACGGGTTCTGTCGGCAAGACTACGACCAAGGAAGCACTGCGCCATGTACTTTCGGAAGTCGGCAAGGTTCATGCTTCGGTGGCGTCGTTCAACAATCACTGGGGCGTGCCGCTGACGCTTGCGCGCATGCCTGCCGATACGGATTACGGCGTCTTTGAAATCGGCATGAACCATCATGACGAAATCCGCCCGCTGGTGAAGATGGTGCGCCCGCATGTGGCGCTGATTACGCTGATCGCCCCCGCGCATCTTGGTCATTTTGCCAATCTGGAGGAAATCGCCGTCGCCAAGGCGGAGATTTTTGAAGGCATTGTCCCGGGCGGTTATGCACTCCTCAACCGTGACGACAAGCGCTTCAAGCAGCTGGAAGAACTGGCTGAAAAGGCAGGCGTCGAGCACATCGTCACCTTCGGCGAGAATGCACGCTCCGATTACCGCCTGCGCGAAGTGAAGCTGCATCCCACCTGTTCCTGCATGACGGTGAAGGCTGGTACGCATGAAGCTGCGGTCAAGGTCGGCATGCCGGGCCGCCATATCGTCCAAAATATGCTCGCCGTCCTCGGCGCAGCCGATCTGGTCGGTGCGGATATCGCCAAGGTGATGATGGCAATGGCGACGCTCACCGCGGAAGGCGGTCGCGGCGCGCGCCATGTGCTGCAGCACCCCGAAGGCACGTTCACGCTGATCGACGAAAGCTATAATGCCAATCCGACCTCGATGCGCGCAGCCCTGTCGCTCTTGCATTCAACGGCGCCGGAAGGTTCGCGCGGCCGTCGCATTGCGGTACTGGGGGATATGCTGGAGCTTGGCCGTCAGTCGGGAAAACTCCACGCGGATCTTGCGCGTCCGATCGTGGATGCCGAGGTGAATGCGCTTTTTATCGGTGGACCGGACATGTCGGCGCTTAAAAATGCCTTGCCGGTTGAAATTCATACCGAGTACAGGCAGAGCACCGACGAATTGTTGCCGCTGGTGGTCAAGACTGTCCGTCCGGGCGATGTCATCATGGTGAAATCGTCGAAGGGAATCGGTTTTTCCAAAATCGTCAAGGCGCTGATCAGCCTGTTTCCGCCGGTAGAACCGGCGGAATAAGCGGTATTTGAGGGATTTTTCTCTAAATGTTGATGCTTCTCACCTTCTTCGCCGAACATATGACACCGCTCAATGTGTTCCGCTACATTACTTTCCGCACCGGCGGCGCGATGATCACTTCGGCGCTGATCGTGTTCCTGTTCGGCCCGTCGATCATCAACTCGCTCCGGGTGCGTCAGGGGAAAGGCCAGCCGATCCGCGCCGACGGCCCGCAGACACATTTCAAGAAAGCCGGTACGCCGACCATGGGCGGTCTGATGATCATGACCGGCATTCTTGTGTCGTGCATGCTCTGGGCCAATCTCTCCAGCGTCTATGTCTGGGTCGTGCTGCTGGTTACCGTGGGTTTCGGCGCAATCGGCTTTTATGACGATTATCTCAAGGTGACGAAGCAGTCCGACAAGGGCTTTTCCGGCAAGGCGCGTCTTGGCATCGAATTCCTGATCGCCGCCGCCGCCGCTTTCATCATCATGCGGGCAGGGCAGGAGCCGTTCTCGTCTTCGCTGACATTCCCGTTCGCCAAGCAGTTCGTCATCAATCTGAGCTGGTTCTTCATTCCGTTTGCTGCTTTCGTCATGGTTGGCGCAGGCAATGCCGTGAACCTGACCGACGGGCTCGACGGGCTTGCAATCGTGCCGGTCATGGTCGCCGCTGCCTCCTTCGGCTTCATCGCCTACCTGTCCGGCAACGCGATCTTTGCCGATTACCTGCAGATTCATTTCGTGCCCGGCACGGGTGAGCTTGCGGTGGTTCTGGGCGCTGTCATCGGCGCGGGCCTCGGTTTCCTCTGGTTCAATGCGCCGCCTGCCGCAATTTTCATGGGCGATACGGGTTCGCTTGCGCTGGGTGGCATGCTGGGCACGGTCGCAGTTGCGACAAAGCACGAAATCGTTCTCGCCATCATCGGCGGCCTGTTTGTCGTGGAAGCGCTTTCCGTCATCATTCAGGTTGGGTCCTTCAAGCTGACCGGCAAGCGCGTGTTCCTGATGGCGCCGATCCACCATCATTTCGAAAAGAAGGGCTGGACCGAGAGCCAGGTCGTGATCCGCTTCTGGATCGTCGCGATCATTCTCGCGATGATCGGCCTTTCCACCCTCAAGCTCCGGTAAAGTGCCATGATCCCGATCACCGCCCTCAAGGACAAGACGGTCGCCCTTTTCGGACTGGGCGGGTCGGGCATCGCGACTGCCAAGGCCATTCTTGGCGGAGGCGCAAAGGTCATTGCCTGGGACGACAATCCCGACAGCGTTGCCCGTGCACAGAGCGCGGGCATTGCCACGGGCGACCTGCGGCAGGCCGACTGGTCGCAGTTTGCGGCTTTCGTGCTTTCGCCGGGCGTCCCGCTGACCCATCCGAAGCCGCACTGGACCGTCGATCTGGCTCGTGCCGCCGGGGTTGAGATCATCGGCGACGTGGAGCTGTTCGTTCGCGAGCGCAACCACATTGCTCCCGATTGCCCGTTCATTGCCATTACAGGCACCAATGGCAAGTCAACGACGACCGCGCTGATCGCTCACATCATCAAGGCTTCCGGTCGCGACATGCAGCTCGGCGGCAATATCGGCACCGCAATCCTGACGCTGGAGCCGCCGCAGACGAACCGCTTTTACGTGGTTGAATGTTCATCCTACCAGATCGATCTGGCGCCTTCGCTGAACCCGACCGCAGGCATCCTGCTCAATCTGACGCCGGACCATCTCGACCGTCATGGATCGATGGAAAACTATGCGGCGATCAAGGAACGGTTGGTCGCGGCGAGCGACACGGCGATTGTCGGGGTCGACGATCAATATTGCGAAGCCATTGCCGACCGGCTTTATCGTGACGGCGTGCATGTCGTGCGGATTTCCAAGGAAAAACAACTCGGCAAAGGCTATTTTGCTGACGGTGCGAAACTGCTTTGGGCGCAGGATGGGGAAGTCGATGAAATCGCTTCTCTTGATGGTATCGGTTCGCTGCGCGGCGCGCATAATGCGCAGAATGCGCTTGCGGCGATTGCTGCCTGCCTGTCCGTGGGCCTGAGCCTTGAAGAAATCCACGCCGGTCTGAAAAGCTTTCCTGGCCTCGCTCACCGTATGGAACAGGTCGGACATCGCGGGAAAGTCCTGTTCGTCAACGATTCCAAGGCGACCAATGCGGAAGCGACGGCTCCGGCATTGTCTTCGTTCCCGCAGAACATCTACTGGATTGCAGGCGGCGTGCCGAAAGCCGGCGGGATCGCTTCGCTGGCCGGGTTCTTCCCACGGATTGCCAAGGCATATCTGATCGGCGAAGCCGCCGCGCAGTTTGCGGCAACGCTTGGCGATGCGGCGCCGTTCGAAATTTCCGACACGCTTGCGATCGCCGTTGAACACGCTGCCCGGGATGCCGGCAACGATGCGGCTCCCGAGCCGGTCGTGCTGCTGTCGCCTGCCTGCGCGAGCTTCGACCAGTTCCAGAACTTTGAAAAACGCGGCGATGCATTCCGCAGCGCTGTTCTCGCACTTCCGGGTGTCGAGCGGATAGGAGGGGAAAGCTGATGGTAAGCCGTGTCGATCGCGGTCCTGTCGCCAACTGGTGGTGGACAATAGACCGCTTCTTCCTCGCTGCATGTCTGGCCCTGATGGGGCTTGGCATTTTGCTGTCATTCGCCGCAAGTCCTGCTGTCGCGTCGCGCATCGGGCTGGACAGTTTTCATTTTGTCGAGCGACAGATATTCTTCATGCTTCCGGCGGTCGTCGTCATGATCGGCGTGTCGTTCTTCTCGCCGCGCCAGATCAGGCGCTTCGCTCTGATCCTGCTCGGCATTTCGCTCGTCCTGATGGTCGCGGCACTGTTCTTCGGCATCGAAGTGAAGGGTGCACGGCGCTGGGTCAACCTGGCAGGTATTTCCATCCAGCCATCGGAATTCATGAAGCCCGCCTTCGTGGTGGTTTGCGCCTGGTTGTTCTCGGAACGTGAGCGCGGCGGCGAAATGCCCGGCAATTTTCTCGCCATGCTGCTGTTCGGCACCGTTGCGGCCCTGCTCGTGCTTCAGCCCGATCTTGGTCAGACGATGTTGACCACCGGCACATGGGGCGCGATGTTCTTCCTTGCGGGCCTGCCGATGTTCTGGATTCTGGTTCTTGGCGGTCTTGCGGTTTGTGGCGGCATTTCGGCCTATTTCATGTTCGATCACGTCGCCGGACGTATCAATCGCTTCATGACGGGCGAGGGCGACACGTTCCAGGTCGATGCCGGTCGCGAGGCAATCCTGCGCGGTGGCTGGTTTGGACAGGGGCCGGGCGAAGGCACCGTGAAGCGCATCATTCCGGATAGCCACACCGACTTCATCTTTTCGGTCGCGGCGGAAGAATACGGCATCATCCTGTGCATGGTCATCATGCTGCTGTTCGCGTTCATCGTCGTACGCGGCCTTTCCATAGCGCTGCGCGAACGCGATGCGTTTACGCGTCTGGCCGTCTCGGGGATTGTCATCCTGTTCGGCTTCCAGTCGATCATCAACATGGCGGTGAATCTGCATCTCATGCCTGCAAAGGGCATGACCCTGCCGTTCATTTCCTATGGCGGGTCCTCGCTCATCGCCATCGCCATCACGATGGGCATTCTTCTGGCACTGACACGCCGCCGTCCGGAAGCCCGCATGACCCATACGGTCAGCATGGGCGCCGATGTGAACAGGCGCATTCCGGCTTTGTGAGGGGAATATGGGGAAAGGCGTAATCGTACTGGCCGCCGGGGGAACGGGCGGCCATCTGTTTCCGGCGGAAGCGCTGGCACATGAACTGAAGGCGCGCGGTTGGGACGTCCATCTGGCGACCGATGCGCGCGCGCAGCGTTTCGCCGGCGCATTCGCGGAAGACCATGTTCATGTCATTCGCTCGGCGACGATCGCAGGACGCAACCCGTTTGCGCTCCTGAAGACGTTCTGGTCGCTGTGGCAGGGCAATCTCGATTGCCGCAAATTGTTTCGTCGGCTGAAGCCAAAACTGGTTGCGGGCTTCGGCGGCTATCCGACGCTGCCGCCGCTTTATGCCGCCAGCAACATGAACATTCCGACCATGGTCCACGAGCAGAACGCTGTCATGGGGCGCGCCAATAAGGGCCTTGCAGGCCGGGTGAAAGCCATTGCCGGTGGCTTTTTGCCCGAAACAGGTGGCATCCATGCCGAGAAGACGGTCACGACCGGCAATCCGGTGCGTCCGCCTGTGCTGGTTGCAGCCGGAACGCCCTACAAGCCGGTCAAGGCGGATGAACGTTTTCGCCTACTGGTTTTTGGCGGCAGCCAGGGCGCGCAGTTCTTTTCGACCGCCATTCCTGCAGCCGTGGCCTTGCTGCCGGAGAAAGATCGCGCGCGGTTGCTGATCACCCAGCAGTCCCGCAAGGAAGACGAAGCTGCGGTGCGGGATGCTTACAAGAAGCTTGGCATTCCGGCGGACGTGGCGCCGTTCTTCAACGACATGCCGGCACGCATGGCCGATGCCCAATTCGTGATTTCACGTTCCGGGGCTTCCACCGTTTCCGAGATCACGGTCATCGGTCGCCCGGCCATGCTGGTGCCGTTTCCGCATGCGCTGGACCACGATCAGGCAGCGAATGCGGCAGCGCTCGCGGCAGTGGGCGGGGGCGAGGTCGTTCGCCAGTCGGAATTGTCGCCGGAACGCCTGGCGGGGATACTCCAGGCTGCGATGAATGAGCCACAGCGCCTCGAAGCACAAGCAAAAGCTGCGAAAAGCGTTGGCAAGCCGGATGCTGCGCGGTTGCTTGCCGATCTGGCAGAGGCTATTGCAGCGGGTAAATCTGTTCAGGAATTCAAAGAAGGAACTCGGCCATGAAAATGCCGCTGAATATCGGGCTCGTCCATTTCATCGGAATTGGCGGCATCGGCATGAGTGGTATTGCCGAAGTGCTGCATAATCTGGGCTACAAGGTACAGGGCTCGGACCAGTCCGACAGCGCCAATGTGCAGCGCCTGCGCGAAAAAGGCATTGAGGTCTTTGTCGGTCACAAGGCCGAAAACATTGGCGATGCTGAAGTCGTCGTCGTTTCGACCGCGATCAAGAAGAACAATCCCGAATTGATCGCCGCACGCGAAAAGCTGCTGCCCATCGTGCGCCGCGCGGAAATGCTGGCCGAACTGATGCGCTTCCGGCATGCGGTTGCGATTGGCGGAACTCACGGCAAGACGACCACGACCTCGATGGTTGCGGCATTGCTTGATGCCGGGCACCTCGATCCGACCGTCATCAATGGCGGCATCATCAACGCCTATGGCACCAATGCCCGCATGGGCGATGGTGACTGGATGGTCGTGGAAGCGGACGAAAGCGACGGCACGTTCCTGAAGCTGCCAGCCGACATCGCGGTTGTCACCAATATCGATCCGGAGCATCTCGACCACTACGGCAATTTCGATGCCGTGCGCGCTGCTTTCCGCCAGTTTGTGGAAAATGTGCCATTCTATGGTTTCGGCGTGATGTGTCTCGATCATCCGGAAGTGCAGGCTTTGGTGAGCCGCATCGAGGATCGCCGCATCATCACCTACGGTCAAAACCCGCAGGCGGAAGTGCGTTTCGTCAATCACCGCATGGACGGTGCTGCGAGCCTGTTCGACGTCGTGATCCGCTCGCGCAAGGGCGAGGCGACCGAGATCAAGGATCTGCGCCTGCCTATGCCGGGCCAGCACAACGTATCCAACGCCACGGCGGCAATTGCGGTTGCGCATGAACTCGGTATCTCCGCCGACGATATTCGTCGCGGTCTCGGCTCTTTCGGCGGTGTGAAGCGCCGCTTCACCCATACCGGCACATGGAACGGCGTCGAGATATTCGATGATTACGGCCATCACCCGGTTGAAATCCGCGCCGTGCTGAAAGCTGCGCGTGAAGCCGCCAAAGGCCGTGTGATCGCCATCGTCCAGCCACACCGTTTCACGCGTCTGGCAAGCCTGTTCGATGAATTTGCGGCATGTTTCAACGATGCCGATACGGTCATCGTGGCGCCGGTCTATACGGCAGGCGAAGACCCGATCGAAGGCGTCAATTCCGAGACACTGGTATCGCGCATCAAGACCGCAGGTCATCGCGATGCGCGTTATGCGAACGGCCCGGAAGCGCTGGCGCCATTGGTCGCGTCGATTGCGGAGCCGGGCGACTTCGTGGTCTGCCTCGGTGCAGGCAACATAACGCAGTGGGCCTACGCATTGCCGAAAGAACTGGCTGAACAGGGCAAGAAGTAAGATGGAAAGCGGCGAGACGCTTCTGAAAAAGCTCGACGGCAAGTTGTCGGGCCTGCGCGGCAGGCTGACAGCGGATGCCGGCATGGACAAGATTACCTGGTTTCGCGCTGGCGGACCGGCGCAAGTCCTTTTCCAGCCCGCTGACGAGGAAGACCTTTCCGCATTTCTGAAGGCGGTGCCCGAAGAGATTCCGATCCTCGTTGTGGGCATCGGCTCCAACCTTTTGGTGCGCGATGGCGGCGTTCCCGGCTTTGTCGTGCGGCTCTCGGCCAAGGGTTTCGGCGAAGTCGAGCAGGTTTCCGACACGCAATTGCGGGCAGGGGCGGCAACGCCTGACAAGCGTGTGGCTGCGGCGGCGCTGGATGCAGGGCTTGCCGGATTTCATTTCTACCATGGCATCCCCGGCGGCATAGGTGGCGCGCTGCGCATGAATGCGGGTGCGAACGGCGTGGAAACGCGCGAGCGCGTCGTGGAAGTGCGCGCGCTTGACCGCAAGGGCGAGGTGCAGGTGCTTTCTAATGCGGATATGGGCTACGCCTATCGGCATTCCTCGGCTTCGCCGGGCCTGATTTTTACCTCCGTCCTGTTTGAGGGGATTGCGGGCGAGCGCGACGCAATCAGGCAGGCCATGGACGAGGTACAGCATCACCGCGAGACGGTGCAGCCGGTGCGCGAAAAGACAGGCGGTTCGACCTTCAAGAATCCGGAAGGCACGTCGGCCTGGAAGGAAATCGACAAGGCAGGCTGTCGCGGTTTGCGGGTCGGTGGCGCGCAAATGTCAGAGATGCACTGCAATTTCATGATCAATACAGGCACCGCAACGGGGCATGATCTGGAGACTTTGGGCGAAACGGTTCGCGCCCGGGTTTTTGAAAATTCGGGTATTCGCCTTCATTGGGAAATCAAACGTCTCGGTTTGTTCCGCGATGGCGAGCCGGTTGAAGAGTTTCTTGGAAAATTTTGATAAAAAAGTTGCCCGGATTTTCTACCTGATATTCCGGGCTTTTTTGCCTTCGCAAGCGACACGTAAGGTTCGTCCCTTCCTATAGGGTCTTGTCACGGAATCAATCCTCTGATTCTTTAGGGTTAACCACACAGTGATTTGATTCGGCAGGATTTTCCTGCCGCGGGTGCCTGCGGCCTGTGCTGCTGGGTTGCTCGGATTCTGTTTAATTGATGCGCAGGGGATTGCGCAGAGGGGATGCTAACATGACGGGAAAGCACGTTGCCGTTTTGATGGGCGGTTTCTCTTCGGAGCGTCCGGTGAGCTTGTCCTCCGGAGCGTCTTGTGCTGCGACCCTCGAAGAGTGCGGCTATCGCGTGACGCGTATTGACGTGGATCGCAATGTTGCCACCGTTCTTGCCGAGCTGAAGCCTGATGTTGTTTTCAACGCGCTGCACGGCCCGTTCGGTGAAGATGGTGCTATCCAGGGCGTTCTCGAATATCTCCAGATTCCCTACACGCATTCGGGTGTTCTCGCTTCGGCGCTGGCCATGGACAAGGATCGCGCCAAGAAGGTTGCCGCCGCCGCCGGCGTTGCCGTTGCTCCCTCGCTTCTGCTCAATCGTTTCCAGATTGGCGCTGAGCATCCGATGAAGCCGCCTTACGTGGTCAAGCCGGTGCGTGAGGGTTCGAGCTTTGGCGTCGTGATCGTCAAGGAGGATCAGGCCCATCCGCCGCAAATCATCAGCTCTGCTGAGTGGAATTACGGCGCTGAGGTTCTGGTCGAGAAGTACATTCCCGGTCGCGAGCTTACCTGTTCCGTTATGGGCGATCGCGCCATGGATGTGTGCGAGATCATTCCCGTCGGGCATCAATTCTACGATTATGATTCAAAATATGTTGCAGGCGCATCAACTCACGTGTGCCCGGCGAAAATTTTACCAAATATTTACCAAAAAATACAAACAATGGCCCTTACGGCGCATCGGGCAATCGGGTGTCGGGGCGTAAGCCGATCAGACTTCCGTTTCGATGATCGTTTCTCCGAAGATGGCGAAGTTATCTGGCTGGAAATCAATACCCAGCCGGGGATGACTTCCACCTCGCTCGTGCCTGATATCGCCAGAGCGGCTGGTATCTCTTTCGGTGAATTGTTGAGTTGGATGGTGGAGGACGCGTCTTGTTTGCGTTGAACGGAAAATCGGACGGATACGGGCGCTCGGGCTCGATGCGGGATGCATCGGGTGCGATGGGTGCCGCTTTTGTCCTGCCGCGCTTCCTGCGCAAGCCGTTCCGCTTTGCCGTCCGCCTGTTTCAGGGCAATGTCAATATTCCGCGCCATGCCGGCACCGTCGGCATGCTGGGCTTCCTCGGTGCGACCGGTCTCTATGGCATGGCCGTCGGCGGTCATACGCCCGAGGTCGTAAAGGCAACTGCATCCACGCTTGGTTTTGCAATCGAGGATGTGAAGGTTGTCGGCAACAACGAGACCTCCGACATCGATATTCTTGGTCAGCTCGATCTCGACGGCGAGACGTCCCTTGTCGGCCTGAGCGCCGAAGAGGCACGCCAGTCCATCGACAAGCTGCCCTGGGTTGAAAGCGCGGAAGTCCGCAAGGTTTATCCCGGCACCGTTCTCGTGTCGCTGCGCGAGCGCAAGGCGTTCGCCATCTGGCAGAACGACAAGGATCTGTCCTTGATCGACGCTGCGGGCGACACCATCGTTCCGTTCCGTCCGGGCCGTTACAATTCGCTGCCTCTCGTGGTGGGCGAAGGCGCGGAAAAGAAGGTCAAGGGCTTCGTCGATGAGATTGCCGCCTATCCGGCGCTGGCCGGAAAGGTTCGCGCTTACGTTCGGGTCGGCGACCGTCGCTGGGACCTGCTTCTGGATAATGGCGTGCGCATCATGCTTCCGGAAACCGATCCGTTGAAGGCGCTGGCGCATGTCGAGAAGCTCGATCAGGAGCAGCACCTTCTGTCGCGCGATATCGCTGCGGTCGATCTTCGTCTCGAAGATCGCGTGACGGTGCAGCTGACGGCAAGCGGCATGGAGCAGCGCCAGAAATTTCTGGCAGAGCGTAAAAAAGAACTATCCCGCACGGGGAAACGCGTATGAGTATTCTGGGCGGCAAGGGGACATCACAGGGCGGGACTGCAGGGCGCAAGGTGCGCCTGTTGACGGTTCTGGATGTCGGGTCGAGCAAGGTTTCCTGCGTCATCGCAAGGCTGCGCCCGCATGAGGGCGGCGCACTGCTGCCAGGTCGTACGCACCGCATGGAAGTGCTGGGCATCGGCCATCAGCGTTCGCGCGGCGTCAAGTCGGGCGTCATCATCGATCTGGATGCGGCTGAACAGTCGATCCGTCTTGCGGTCGACGCCGCAGAGCGCATGGCCGGCCTGACCGTCGATAGCCTTATCGTCAATATTTCCGCTGGTCGCCTCAAGAGCGAAACCTTCACGGCAAGCGTCAATCTGGGCGGCCATGAAGTGGAGCAGACGGATATTCGCCGCGTTCTGGCGGCTGGCGCAAAGCAGGCGCTAGCTGCCGAACGCCATCTCGTCCATTCGCTGCCCGTCGGCTATACGCTCGACGGTGAGCGCGGCATTCGCGATCCGCTTGGAATGCTCGGCGACAGCCTCGGTGTCGACATGCACGTGCTGACAGCCGATGCCGCACCGCTGCGCAATCTGGAGCTTTGCATCAATCGTTGCCATCTGTCGGTGGAAGCCATCGTCGCAACGCCTTATGCCAGCGGTCTTGCGGCTCTGGTCGGCGACGAGGCTGAAATGGGCGCGGCCTGCATCGATATGGGCGGCGGCACGACGACGATTTCCGTCTTCTCCGAAGGCAAGTTCATTCACGCCGATGCCGTGGCCATCGGCGGCACGCACGTCACGATGGATGTTGCGCGCGGCTTCTCCACCCGTATGGAAGACGCCGAGCGTCTCAAGGTCATGTACGGCTCGGCGCTGCCAAGCGCTGCCGATGACCGCGACCTCATCTCGGTTCCGCCGATCGGTGACGATGAGCGTGATGTACCCAATCAATATCCGCGCTCGGTACTGACGCGGATTATCCGTGCGAGAGTGGAAGAGACGCTGGAACTGGTGCGCGACAGGCTCAACCAGTCCGGCCTCGGACATATCGTCGGCAAGCGCGTGGTTCTGACGGGGGGCGCAAGCCAGCTGCCGGGAATGCCGGAGGCTGCCAGACGAATCCTTGCAAGAAATGTACGAATCGGGCGTCCTCTAGGAATAGCGGGATTGCCTGAGGCGGCTAAGGGGGCGGCTTTCGCCGCGACCGTTGGACTTCTGATTTACCCGCAGGTGGCCGGGATAGAAGAACGGTCGGTGAAAGCGGCTTCCTCCGGTCTCATGACCGGTACGGGTGGGCGCATTCAACGTGTCAGCCAATGGCTGAAAGAGAGTTTCTGAGTATCCAGTATTGTGTAAACTGTTGAAATAGCGTGTTGAATTAGCGTGTCGACTTATTGGGGCGTGACCATCTGGGTAACAACCAATCCACACCGCGGCGGCGAAGCGGTGGTAAGGCTTAAGAGGAACAAGGACCTATGACTATCAATCTGCAAAAGCCGGATATCACCGAGCTGAAGCCCCGCATCACCGTATTCGGTGTCGGCGGCGGCGGCGGCAATGCGGTCAACAATATGATCAATGCCGGCTTGCGCGGCGTGGATTTTGTCGTGGCCAACACCGACGCTCAGGCTTTGACGATGTCGAAGTCCGAACGCATGATCCAGCTCGGCGCTGCCGTTACAGAGGGTCTTGGTGCTGGTTCCCAGCCAGAGGTTGGCCGCGCGGCTGCTGAAGAATGCATCGACGAAATCGTCGATCATCTGAACGGCACCCACATGTGCTTCGTGACGGCAGGCATGGGCGGCGGCACCGGCACCGGTGCTGCTCCGGTCGTGGCGCGTGCTGCTCGTGAACGCGGTATCCTCACCGTCGGCGTCGTGACCAAGCCTTTCCATTTCGAAGGCGCACGCCGCATGAAGACCGCCGATCTCGGCATCGAAGAACTGCAGAAGAATGTCGATACGCTCATCGTCATTCCGAACCAGAATCTTTTCCGCATCGCCAATGACAAGACCACCTTCGCCGATGCTTTCGCAATGGCTGACCAGGTGCTCTATTCGGGCGTTGCCTGCATCACCGACCTGATGGTCAAGGAAGGTCTGATCAATCTCGACTTCGCCGACGTTCGCTCGGTGATGCGCGAAATGGGCAAGGCAATGATGGGTACGGGCGAAGCGTCCGGCGAAGGCCGCGCGATGGCTGCTGCCGAAGCTGCAATCGCCAACCCGCTACTCGACGAAACCTCGATGCGCGGTGCGAAGGGCCTCCTGATCTCGATCACCGGCGGTCGCGACATGACCCTGTTCGAAGTCGATGAAGCCGCGACGCGTATTCGCGAAGAAGTCGATCCGGATGCGAATATCATTCTTGGTGCGACCTTCGACGAAGGCCTCGAAGGCGTCATCCGCGTGTCTGTCGTCGCTACCGGTATTGATAAGCAGTTAGGAGACGCGGCGCCTGCGCCGCTGGAATTTCGCCAACCGGTAAAGCAGACCGCACAGGCAAAGCCGATGGCTCCGCATGGCGCACTGCGTCCTCCGGTCGTTGAGCAGCCGCGTCAGGTTGATCCGATTGCCCAGGCGATCCAGTCTGCTGAAGCTGAAATTCCCGCCGCACCGGCTGCACCTGCCGCTTCGGCAGAGCCGGAATTCCGCCCGCAGAGCCGCATCTTCCAGGCTCCGGCACCGGAATCCTTCGAGCGCGCTCCGGTTGCCCGTGCGCCGATGCCGCAGGCTCCGGCTGCCCATCAGGCACAGGCCGTGCAGCAGCCGGCCTACCAGCAGCCGCAGATGCATGAACAGCCGGTTCGTGAACCGCGTCCTGCTCCGCGCATGCCAGCCGTTTCGGATTTCCCGCCGGTTGCACAGGCTGAAATCAATGCCCGTCGTGCTCCACAGCAGCCTGTACAGGAAGAGCCACGCGGTCCGATGAGCCTCCTGAAGCGTCTGACCCACGGTCTGTCGCGTCGTGAGGACGATCAGCCTGCGGCCCGTCTGGAACCGGCTCAGCACCGCGAACCCGGCATGCGCCCGGCTGAACGTCGCGCTCCGCAGCAGGATTCGTCGATCTATGCACCGCGTCGCGGCCAGCTTGACGATCAGGGCCGCCCGCAGCCGCGCGCAGCTTCGGAAGAAGACCAGCTCGAAATCCCGGCCTTCCTGCGCCGCCAGTCGAACTGAGCCATTTCTGGCAATGAATATGAAAGCCGCGGGTAACTCCGCGGCTTTTTCGTTTCTGTAAACAGAAACAGCACATTCGTAAGAAAGCGTGATTTTGTTCAGGCCGCGCGAATTATTATCTTGATCGAAACGGGTATGGTTCGGGCGGCGGAGTTTTGTACACCCTTGCGTATTTCCTGTCGCAATTTTAGCTATATCTATCCATATAGACCCAAGAATTGCGAAATCGGTCGTTGAAATTCCTTTTGGGCGACCTGCACTCATTATATTCAGCAGATTGGAACTGTCTTGAGCGCTTATCAAAAGACAATTGGTCGTGCGGTTACGCTTTCAGGCGTCGGCGTTCATGGCGGAGCTCCCGCTTCGGCGACATTCTTCCCGGCTGATGCCGATACCGGCATCGTATTCCAGCGCTCAGACCTGAAGGGCAAGGCGCCCGAAGTGCGCGCTCATGTCTCGCAGATCGGTGCGACGGACCTTTGTACGTCTCTCGGGCCGAAGGAGTCCAAGATCGACACGGTGGAGCATCTGATGGCGGCAATCGCCGCTCTCGGGATTGACAACCTTGTCGTGGAAGTCGATGGCCCTGAAGTTCCCATTCTTGAAGGAACCTCGGCTCGTTTTATCGAGGCTTTCGATGAAGCGGGTATCGTCACGCAGGAAGCGAAGCGCCGCTTTATCCGCATTTTGAAAACGGTCCGCGTCGAAGCTGGCGGCTCCTGGGGGGAATTTCGCCCCTTCGCCGGCACGCGATTTGAGGTCGAGATCGACTTCGAGTGCCCGCTGATCGGCCGGCAGAAATTCGCGGACGATGTGGATGAGGCAACCTTTCGCAAGGAGCTTTCCACGGCACGCACTTTCGGTTTCATGAAGGACGTGGAGCGCCTCTGGGCTTCCGGCCATGCGCTTGGTTCGTCGCTCGACAATTCGCTCGTCATCGGTGACGATAACTCGGTCATCAATCCCGGTGGTTTGCGTTTCAAGGACGAGTTCGTCCGTCACAAGACGCTCGATGCCGTTGGCGATCTGGCCTTGGCAGGCCTGCCGTTCATCGGTTGCTTCCGTTCCTATCGCAGCGGCCACCGGCTGAATGCGGAAACCGTGAAGGCGTTGCTGTCGGACAAGTCGGCATTCGATATTGTCGAAGCTTCGGGTGTCCGCAAGAATTCCCGAGCATCCGATTTCGTTGCCGTGAAGCCGAATATCGCTGCTCCCTGGGCGCTTTGATTTATAGCATGAAATGAGTGGGTATCGGCACATGGCCTTAATTGGGCCGTGTTCGCCGGTTCCCCTCGCAATTGAGTCGGTGCGCCGTTTCCGCGGTGGATTGATCGGGGAGTATCTACCCATGCGGGTGGTCAATACCGGGGACAATTCACACTGGTTACGGGTTTCGACGTGCCGTCCGGCGGATTCGGGCTACTAGACGATTGCCGATTTCGCCTGCATGTGGTTTATGGACGGCCAAAACAGCGTCAGCAATGTTCTTACATTCGCTGGAGCTGAATGTTTTGTATGGATGGAGCAGCCGTGCAGTGCTAGAAGCACGCAACTCCAAACAGGAATGACGCTGCCAGAAGGCCGGAGACCGCATGACGAGTTTCAAATTCAAGGGTGTGACGAAAACCGCGCTGCTGACTGGCGCTATCGCCGTTCTTATCCCGCTCGCCGGTTGTGCCAGCAAGGACGACGACATCGATCTCACCAAATATGTCGAGACGATCGATCCTGCCGACAAGCTCTACAATGAAGGTCTCGCCAATCTGGATGCAGGCCGCCTCGATGAAGCCGCGAAGAAATTCGCTGCCGTCGACCGCCAGCATCCCTACACGGAATGGGCGCGCAAGTCGCTCGTGATGGCTGCCTTCACCAACTACCGCAAGGGCAATTACGAAGAAGCGATCTCGATGGCGAAGCGTTACAACACGCTTTACCCGACTTCGCCGGAATCGGCCTATGCCTATTACATCATCGGTCTTTCCTACTTCCGCCAGATTCCGGACGTGACCCGCGACCAAGCCGCAAGCCGTCGCGCAATCGCCGCGATGCAGGAAGTGGTCGATCGCTTCCCGGACTCCGAATATACGGATGACGCCAAGGCCAAGATCCGTTTCGCCCGCGACCAGCTTGCAGGCAAGGAAATGCAGGTCGGCCGTTACTATCTGGAACGCAAGGAATATCTGGCTGCCATCAAGCGCTTCCGCGGCGTGGTGGAAGAATATTCCAACACCCGCCAGGTGGAAGAAGCGCTCGCCCGTCTTGTCGAAGCCTATTATGCGCTTGGCCTGACCTCGGAAGCCCAGATGGCCGCGTCGGTTCTCGGCAAGAACTATCCGGACAGCCAGTGGTACAAGGACAGCTACAAGCTCCTGCAGAGCGGCGGTCTTCAGCCGCGCGAAAATGGCAATTCGTGGCTGGCCAAGGCTTCGACGCTCATCACCGGCGGCGGCTCATAAGCTGATTCTCACATGCTGTCGCACCTGTCGATCCGCGATATTGTTCTGATTGAAAGGCTCGACATCGAGTTCAAGACGGGCTTGTCCGTGCTTACCGGTGAAACCGGGGCGGGCAAGTCCATCCTGCTTGATTCGCTTTCACTGGCTCTGGGCGCGCGCGGCGACGCCTCACTGGTGCGTCATGGCGCCGATCAGGGGCAGGTGACGGCGGTATTCGATGTGCCCGGCGGACATCCTGCCCGGAATTTTCTGCGCGATAACGGTTTTGACGATGATGGCGACATCATCCTGCGCCGCCTGCAGATGGGCGATGGCCGCACGCGCGTCTTCATCAATGATCAGGCGGCGAGCGTCGCGCTTCTTCGTGATCTTGGGCGCAAGCTCGTGGAAATTCACGGCCAGCACGACGACCGCGCCCTGATCGATACCGATCTTCATCGTACATTGCTGGATGCCTTCGGTGGTCTCGAACAAGAGGCTGCGGTGGTTCGTGAGCGTCACAAGGCCTGGCGCGACGCGGAAACCGCACTTGCCAAACACCGCGCCCGCGTCGAGCAGGCCGAGCGCGAAGGCGACTATCTGCGCTCTTCGGTCGAAGAACTGACGAAGCTCGATCCGCAACCCGGCGAAGAGGAAGAACTCGCTGAACGTCGCGCGATCATGATGAAATCCGAAAAAATCGCCGGTGACGTGAACGAAGCTGGCGAATTGCTGTCGGGACAGGGGTCTCCCGTGCCGTCGCTTGCAAGCCTTGTGCGTCGGCTGGAGCGCAAAATTCCGGAAGCGCCGCATCTGCTGGAACCGGTTTGCAAGGCAATCGACGAAGCGCTCAACAGTCTGGCTCTTGCGCAGGACGGCATAGATCATGCCATGCGCGAAATCGATTTCGATCCCCGCGTACTGGAACAGGTCGAGGAACGGCTTTTTGCGCTGCGCGCTGCCGCGCGCAAATATTCCGTTGCCGTGGAAGGCCTGCCCGCGCTGCGTGACAAGATGGATTCCGATCTTGCCGACCTTGATGCCGGGGCGGAAAAGCTCGTCCAGCTTGAAAGCCAGGCGAGCGAAATGCGTGCGGCCTATGACACGACTGCCGCCAAGCTCTCCGCTTCGCGTAAGGAAACCGCAGAACATCTGAAGGCCGCTGTGATGGCCGAATTGCCTGCGCTCAAGCTCGAGCGCGCCGAGTTCATCGTTGAAATGACGACCGATCCGGAAACCCGCGCGGCGGAAGGCATCGATACGGTGGAATATTGGGTGCGCACCAATCCGGGCACGCGGGCAGGGCCCATGATGAAGGTCGCTTCGGGCGGCGAGCTTTCGCGTTTCCTGCTGGCGCTGAAAGTGGCGCTTGCCGATCGCGGTTCTGCTCCGACGCTCGTATTCGATGAAATCGATACCGGCGTGGGCGGCGCTGTAGCGGATGCGATCGGCCAGCGCCTTGCACGGCTTTCGGGCCGTGTGCAGGTGCTTTCGGTTACACATGCGCCGCAGGTGGCGGCGCGTGCCTCCACCCATTTCCTGATTGCCAAGTCGGCCACCAACGAAGACCGGATGGCGACCTCGATTCGATCGATCGGGGTAGACGAGCGGCAGGAAGAGATTGCCCGTATGCTCGCCGGCGCCAGCATCACTGATGAAGCGCGCGCGGCAGCGGAGCGCCTCCTTGCCGAAAATAGCGCGCTGGCAATTTAAAAGCCTGTCAGCAGTCACTGTGCAGTCCGCTGTTTTCGTAGGCGTAATCATATTTCTTGGTTATGTTGGGCGAAACTGAATCAGCAGGTTTTGCTTCGCTTATGACCGATATTCCCGTCGAAAAACTGACCGAGCCTGAAGCCGTTTCCGAACTGGAGCGGCTGGCGCGTGACATTGCGCATCATGATGAGCTTTATCATGCCAATGACCGGCCGGAAATTTCAGATGCGGAATATGACGCGCTGAAGCGGCGCAACGATGCAATCGAAGCGCGCTTTCCGCATCTGGTGCGGACAGATAGCCCGTCCTTGCGGGTCGGCACTGCGCCGGTTTCCAAATTCGCCCCGATTGTCCATGCGCGCCCGATGCTTTCGCTCGGCAACGCGTTTTCGGATGAGGACGTGCGTGACTTTGTCGGCAGCGTCTACCGATTTCTGGGGCAGTTGCCGGATAATTCCATCGCTTTTACCGCCGAGCCGAAGATCGACGGCCTTTCCATGTCGATCCGTTACGAGAACGGAGTTCTGGTCAGCGGCGCAACACGCGGCGACGGCACGACCGGTGAGAATGTGACGGCGAATATCCGCACCATTGCCGAAATCCCGAACAGGCTACCGGCTGGAGCGCCGTCCGTGGTGGAAGTGCGCGGCGAGGTCTATATGGCCAAGAGCGATTTCCTCGCGCTCAACGAGCAGATGGCCGCTGAAGGCAAGCAGACCTATGTGAACCCGCGCAACACGGCAGCAGGTTCGCTACGCCAGCTTGACGCCAAGGTGACGGCAAGCCGCAAGCTGAAGTTCTTCGCTTATGCCTGGGGTGAAATGTCGGACATGCCCGCCGACACGCAGATGGGCATGGTCGAGATGTTTCGCGAGTGGGGATTCCCGGTCAACCCGCTGACAAAGCGGCTTCACGGGGCGGACGAATTGCTTGCGCATTACCGTGCCATCGGGCTCGAACGACCGACGCTGGACTATGACATCGACGGCGTGGTCTACAAGGTCGACCGGCTCGATCTGCAGACGCGGCTCGGTTTCCGCTCGCGCAGCCCGCGATGGGCCATTGCGCACAAGTTTCCGGCGGAACAGGCGACGACGATCCTGCGCGGTATCGACATTCAGGTCGGGCGAACCGGCGCGCTGACGCCGGTGGCGCGACTGGAGCCAATTACCGTCGGCGGTGTGGTCGTCACCAATGCGACGCTGCACAACGAAGATTATATCAAGGGCATCGGTCTCAAGGGGGAGCGTATCCGCGCGGACGAGCATGACATTCGCGTTGGCGATACGGTCATTGTGCAGCGCGCAGGTGACGTTATCCCGCAGATTGTCGATGTTGTACTGGAGAAGCGTCCGGTCGATGCCGTGCCGTTCCATTTCCCGCATGAGTGCCCGGTCTGCGGGAGCCACGCGGTGCGTGAGGAAGGCGAGGCGGTATACCGCTGTACCGGTGGCCTGACCTGTGCGGCGCAGGCGGTCGAGCGCATTCGCCATTTCGTATCGCGCAATGCCTTCGATATCGAAGGTCTTGGCGAAAAGCAGGTTGAGTTCTTCTTCCACGCCGAAGATGACAGCCTCAAGATCAAGTCGCCTGCGGATATCTTTACGCTGCAAAAGCGGCAGGCGGGTTCGCTCAAGAAGCTTGAGAACATCGAAGGCTTCGGCGCGACTTCCGTGAAGAAGCTTTACGACGCAATCAACGACCGGCGCGAGATTGCCCTCAATCGCTTTCTGTTCGGCCTCGGCATCCGTCATGTCGGCGAAGTCAATGCCAAACGCTTCGCCCGAGCCTATCTGTCTTATGCCGCGTTTGAAAAAGCTGCACTGGAAGCCGTCCCGCCGAAAGAAGGCGACCGTACAGACAAAGGTAATGAAGCCTGGCAGGACCTGATCGCGGTAGAGGGCATTGGTTCCATTGTTGCTGAGGCGGTCGTGGATTTTTATGCCGAGCCGCATAACCGCGAAGTGCTGGCGGCTCTTCTGGCGGAAGTGACGCCGCTTGATGAGGCGGCGCGCGTTGCCACCGGTTCGCCGGTGGAAGGCAAGACGGTGGTGTTTACCGGCAGTCTGGAGCGTATGTCCCGCGATGAGGCCAAGGCCATGGCAGAACGCTATGGGGCAAAGACCGCCGGATCGGTATCGAAGAAGACCGATCTTGTGGTGGCTGGACCGGGTGCGGGCTCCAAGCTTGCCAAGGCATCGGAGCTTGGCATCGAAGTCATTGACGAAGATGCCTGGTTCAAGCTGGTCGGAGAAGAATAATGGCCCCGTTCAACGGTTTTGGCGAGAAAGCGATCCCGTTTCTGAAAGCTCTGGATTTTCACCAGAACCGCGAATGGTTCGTGGAGAACAAGGAACTTTTCGAGCAGCAATTGAAGGAGCCGCTTGGCGATCTTGTCGAGGAACTGACGAGCCGGTTTGAAAAGGCTGGTCTGCCGTTCAAGGGCGACCGAGCGAAATCGCAGTTCCGCATCAAGCGTGACACGCGGTTTTCGAAGGACAAGGCTCCCTATAATCGTCATCTGTCTGCACTGCTGTCGCAATCGGGCACGAAATGGGACGAGAGCGGATGCTTTTATGTCTGCATCGGCTTGCCGGGTGTGCGCGACAGCTACGCCTGTGTCGCGTGGTGGGGACCGAAGAAAGAACTACTCCAAGCCATACGCAACTCTATCGTCGAGAAGCCGGAAGAATTCCGTGCCATGGTCGCGAAACTCAAGAAAAATGGTTTGAAGATCAGCGACTACGACCGGCTGAAACGAACGCCGCGGGGTTTTGAGGCCGTCACCGACGACGATCTGCTGGAAGCCATTCGCAATCGGCATTTCTCGGTGCGGATGGAAATCGATCCTGAAACGATTACCCGCGCCGATCTGGCGAATCGTCTTGTCGATTTCACCGAACGGGCTCGTCCGCTTGTGGACTGGATGCACAAAATCGAAAAGACTGTTCCACAACAATCATAATCATTCATGAATGCATCAGCGGGATTTATGAGTGATGCCCAAATGCGGCATCGCCGTTTAATAGTATGATTTTTTGGGAAATCATATTCCAACGGGCAGCAGAATTTCATAACTACTCTTCATTCGGAGGAGTGAGTATTCGTGAATCAGACTTTTCGGCCCGGAAGGGCTTCAGCGCACCCCGATATTGTTGACGGTGTCCGGCGCGGACTTCCGCTTGTCGTCGCAGGGGCGCCATTTGGCTTGCTGTTCGGCGCGCTGGCTGTCGATAACGGCTTGTCGCTTTCCGAAGCGGTATTCATGAGCGCGATCATCTATGCCGGTGCCAGCCAGATGGTGGGGCTCGATCTCTTCAGCCAGAATATTGCGCCGTGGATGATCGTCATGTCGATCTTCGCGGTCAATTTCCGGCACGTGCTCTATTCGGCGACGACAGGTCGCCGCATCCGTCACTTCAGGCTATGGCAAAAGGCGCTGGCCTTTTTCGTTCTGGTGGACATCCAGTATGCAGAGGTCGAACAGCGTGCGGAAGCCGGCAAGCCGGTCACCTTCGCCTGGTACATGGCCCTCGGGCTCACCTTCTATCTGACCTGGGTTCTGGAAGCGCTGATTGGTGGTTTGTTCGGCAATCTGATAACCAACCCCTATGCCTTCGGCATCGACTTTCTTTTGCCAATCTATTTTCTCGGCATGGTCATGAGTTTCCGCCATCGCCAGAAGTGGCTGCCTGTCGTTATAGCCAGTGCGATTTCTGCGGTCGCAGCCTACAAATTTGTGGGGTCTCCGTGGCATGTTTCGCTGGGCGCGCTTGGCGGAATTGCGCTGGCGGCGATTATCGCAAAACCACGCGAAGGGGAGGCGTAAATGTCCACCACGATCTGGATCGTTCTTGCAGGCGCGCTCTGTACCTATCTTACCCGCATCGGCGGGCATCTGGTCCTGTCACGCTTCAGCCATGTGCATTATCGGGTGGAAGCGGCGCTCAACGCTGTGCCTGCGGCTGTTCTGACGGCCATTGTGGCCGCACCCGCTTCAGATCACGGCTGGCGGGAACTGCTCGTGTTGGCGGTGTGTATCGTGCTCTCGCTGCGGCTCAGCATGATGACAATGTTCTTTGCGGGCGTAGCGCTCCTGATGGCGCTACGCCATTTTGCTGCGTGAAAGTGCTATTAAAGCGGCGCGGTGGCCGCTTCGAGCCATTTGCGTTCAGCGTCCTTGAGATGGGCTGACAGCTTCTCACGCACGCGGGCGTGATAGCTGTTCAGCCAGTCGATTTCCTCCTGCGTGAACAGCGACTTGTCGATCAAGCGCCGGTCGATGGGGCAGAAAGTCAGTGTCTCGAAGCCCATCATCGGAATATCGCCGCCTTCGGGCACTTCCGGTTCGGTGACGATGATGAGGTTTTCGATGCGGATGCCGAATGAACCCGGCTTGTAATAACCCGGCTCATTGGAAAGGATCATGCCCGGCAGCAACTCCTGCGCGCCCTTCTTCGAAATGCTCTGCGGGCCTTCATGGACCGACAGGTAGGAGCCGACGCCATGGCCGGTTCCGTGCGCGTAGTCGAAACCATGCTTCCACAGTGCGATGCGGGCCAGAACGTCGATATCCTGGCCGCGCGTGCCTTTCGGGAAACGGGCGGTGGTGATCGCGATCACCCCTTTCAGCACGAGCGAGAAGGCCTTGATCGTCTCCGGCGACACGCTGCCGATGGGCACGGTGCGGGTGATGTCGGTGGTGCCATCGCGATATTGCGCGCCGGAATCGACCAGATAGAGTTCGCCGTCTTCGAGCGTCCTGTTGGTGTCGGTGTTGACGCGGTAATGGATGATCGCGCCATTTGGGCCCGCACCGGAGATCGTGTCGAAGGATATGTCTTCTAGCGGCATCTGGAAATCTCGCCCGGCATCGGCACGCGATTCTTCCAACTTTCGGGCCGCGCTGATTTCATCGACCGTACCGGGCTTCTGGGCATCGATCCAGGAAAGGAAATTGACCATCGCCACGCCGTCGCGCTCATGCGCTGCGCGCGAGCCATCAAGCTCGGCCTTGTTCTTGATGGCGCGAGGAATACGGGCCGGATCCTTGCCCTCGATCACGCTACCGCCTGAACTGTCGACGATGAGGCGGAGTTTTTCGGCAGCAAGAGCGGGATCGAGAAGGATAGCTTCGCCTTTGACCGCGCGGGCACTGAGATGCCCCTCCAGATCGGCAGGTGCTGCGAGCCTGGCAAGCTGCGTCAGATAGGCACGCGGTTCGATGGCGAGCTTGCGTTCATCAATAAAAAGCTCTGGCTCGCCTTGCGCGGGAATGATGGCAAAGCTGAGCGGAAGCGGCGTGTTGGAAACGTCCTTGCCGCGAATATTGAACACCCACGCGACCGAGGACGGATCGGTGAGGACAGTCGCGCTGGCCCCGCTTGCGGCAACGGCCGTCTGCATTTCCCTGATTTTGTCCTCCGCCTCATGGCCTGCGAAACGGGCTGGCTGGATCGTGACTTCCGCCGCAGGTACGCCGGGCTGGTCGTCCCAAATGGCGTCGACAAGGGTGATCTCGACTGGAACCAGTTGACCACCCTGGTTTTCGAGCGCCTCACGCAAAGCGCGTGCTTCCGAAATGGTGTGAAGCCACGGGTCGAAGCCGATATTCAGCCCCTTGCCGTTCTCCGCCAGCCAGGAAGCCGGTGGATTGGTGACGAGACTTTCATAGGAAAAGACCTTTGGGTCGGTCTGGGCGCGAACCTGCAATTCGTAGCGTCCATCCACGAAAACATAGGCGCTGTTCTTGAGGATGAGTGCAGCACCTGCCGATCCGGTGAAGCCGGTCAGCCAGGCAAGACGCTGCGCATGGGGCGGGACATATTCTCCCTGATGCTCATCGGCGCGAGGAACCAGAAAACCGTCGAGGCCAAGCTCGGCCATCTTTGCGCGCAGCTTTGCAACGCGCGGGGCTCCATTGGCCGGATTTGTGGTGACGTCGAAATTCTGAAAAGCCATTTTGTAACTCGCTCAAAACAGGAATACGCCTTGGTGCATGCGGCCCGTTAGAGCAGTCTGGTTAAACTGCTCTGTCTCTTGGATGTTACGCATTATCCGAAGCAAAACCACTTCGCACTTTTGCTGGAAATGCTTTATTTCAAATGGATCGCCACCCAGCCTTCGCGATGCAGCGTCTTTTGATGGGTGAGACCCTGTGCCTGATAGGCAGCGAGCACCGCATCGTGCTGGCTGTCAAGTATTCCGGAAAGAATGATGGAACCGCCGGACGCCAGATGTTCTTTTAGGGAGGGAGCAAGCTCGATAAGCGGATTGGCCAGAATATTGGCGACGATCAGGTCGAACGGCGAATAGGAACGGAAGATCGCGTGGCCGAAGCCTTCGGCCGTTGCAGTGACGATGTGCTCGGCAACGCCATTCTTGGCGGCATTTTCAGCGGCGACCGTGACGGCGACGGGGTCGATATCGGTAGCCAATACCGGAATGGGAGCGAGCTTGGCGATAGCGATGGCGAGAACGGCGCTGCCGGTACCCAGATCAAGCGCATTGGTCGGATGTTCGTTGGTGACGGTCTCCTCGATCAGTTCGAGGCATCCCGCCGTTGTTCCGTGATGGCCGGTGCCAAAAGCAAGACCCGCGTCGATTTCGATGGGTATATCGTCCGCTTCGATCTTGTCGCGGTCGTGCGAGCCATGGACGAAGAAACGTCCGGCTCTCACCGGCTTCAGACCTTCAAGCGAATGCGTGACCCAATCGATGTCCGGCAGTTCCTCGACGGCAAAAAGGCCCGTCCCCACCAGTTCATCGATCCGCCCGGCAACTTCTTCGGCATCGTCCTCGACATAAACCGAAACCTCGAAAACCTGTCGATCTTCATCGATCTCGGTGATTGCTATGGGAAAGCCATCCTCCTCGAAAGCCTGTTCGAGAATGTTGTAGACGCGCTCGGCTTCCGCCTTATCTGCCGAAAAGAAAAGTCGTGACTGGGCCATGAAGTAAAAAGCTCTCTGCTGGAAATGTTCTTGAGCTTCTCCTTAGCTCTTTGCAGCGCCTTTGGCCAGATTCTTCAACTTTTCCAGAGCCGTATCAGGGTTTTCCTGATAGGCGATGGTGCTGCGGAAGCGGCCGCCCTTGTCGAGCAGAAATACCGATGCCGTATGATCCATGGTATATTCGCCGTCTTCACCGGGAACCTTCTTTGCGTAGACGTGGTAGGACTTCACCACATCCGCAATATTCTGCGGCGTACCGGTGACGCCGATGATGCGGTCGGAAACGTTGCCGACATAGGTTTTCATAACTTCCTGCGTGTCACGTTCCGGGTCGACGGTGATAAAATAAGCCTTGATGTCACTGCCTTCCGGTCCGAGTTGCTTCAGCCAGCCATCCATCTCATAGAGAGTGGTGGGGCAGACATCGGGGCAGTGGGTGAAGCCGAAGAAGATGGCCGCTGGCGCGGCGCGCAGGTCGTTCTCGGTGAACGGCTTTCCGTCCATGGTGACGAGGTTGAGTGGGCCGCCAAACGGTTCTTTAGCCGCCTGCTTGTCGCGGAAAAGGTTAAGCCCCGCAGCGCCGACAATGACGACGATAAAGGCGATGATGAAGATGGGCAGGAATTTTTTCATGTCCAGTCAGCCTTGAATTTCCGAACGCGCCTCGTTGCGCTGCTCAATAACCTATCTTTTCCTTATGCATTGCAGAACCGTCGTTAAAGCCGCATCCTGCCATCATGAAGAGCTGGCGGCAGTGTAGGGTCATTTGTTCAATTTTCAATAATTTCTGAAATTTTTGACTATTTGTCGCGTGGGAGACGTGAGGGTTCAGAGAGCGCCTGCTTTGTCTTTCGCAAGGGGGCGAACTGATATATGCCTGAAATGGCAGCGGGATAGGCTGATCTTTCGGATTGCGCTGCTTGTAGCGATGCTTCGGGTGAATATTCATGACGTCGTCAGATGATCTTCGTTTACAGAACAGTGAACCTCGCATTCATTCCACTGCTCAGCTGAAATCAGTCAAGCTGGGGCGGTACGCGGATATCGGTGAGCGCGTGATTCTGCGTGAAGTCACGGTCGGCGATTTCACCTATTTCGAGCGGAATGGCGAGGGGATCTATGCCGAGATTGGCAAGTTCTGCTCCATTGCTGCGAATGTCCGCATCAATGCGCTTGAACACCCGATGGAGCGGCTGACGACGCATAAGGTAAGCTACCGGCCAAATGAATATTTTCGTTATCTGGGCGTTGATGGAGAGTTCCGCGCAAGGCGTCAGGCGCAGCGCGTGATCATCGGCAATGATGTATGGATCGGCCACGGCGCGGTCATCACACCGGGCGTCCAGATCGGCCATGGCGCTGTGATTGGCGCGAATGCAGTCGTCACGAAGGATGTGCCGCCTTATCATGTGGTCGGTGGTGTTCCGGCCCGTTATATCCGCAAAAGGTTCGACAATGCCGTCATAGAACGGCTGCTTGAACTTGAATGGTGGAACTGGCCAGTGGAAAAACTCTACGAAGCGGTGCCGGACATTCAGGCGCTCGAGATTGAGGCGTTTCTTGAAAAGTGGAGCGGCTGAATCCGACTCTTGCAAAGCCGTAATTATTTTCCCACTTTCACGTCACGATAGTTCTGGAGACTGGAAAATATGGTCGGACTGAAGCGTTTTGCCGGTTTGTTGCTTGCTCCAATGATGGTTGTTGCAGCTTCGGCGGCTCCCGCCGAGGAAGTCGGCAAGGTCGGCGTCGACTGGCTTGGAAATGATATCGTCATCGACGCGGTACAGGACCCGAAGGTGCAGGGCGTAACCTGCCATCTGGCGTCGTTCTCACGTGGCATGATCGACCGGTTGCAAAAGGGTAACTGGTTTGAAGACCCATCCAATGCTTCGATTTCGTGTGAGCAGACAGGGCCTATCACCATCGGCGACATCGATCTTGGCAAGGGTGGAGAACGGGTTTTCTCCGAACGCACCAGTCTGATCTGGAAGAAGCTCGTCATCACGCGCATTTACGACAAGACGAACAATACGCTGCTTTATCTCGCCCATGCGACGCAGGTTCAGGACGGTTCCGCGAAGACCTCGCTTTCGACCGTGCCGCTCTATAAGGGCGATGTTACGTGGGCTAAAGGTAAGCCGGAATAGCAAAGCTTTTGCTAATCCGGCTTCTTCACCAGGCGTAATTCAGATCGGCTGGACGAAGCTGTCGAGAACGCGCTTTTGCCCGGCCTTGTCGAAATCGATGGTGAGTTTGTTGCCGTCGATAAGCGAGATCGTGCCATTACCGAACTTGATATGAAACACGCGGTCGCCAAGCTTGAAGGCCGATGGCTTGTCGGCCACTGACTTGGCTACCAGTTCGCCGTCTATCGTGCGGCCCTTCACAGAACCACGCCCGGCGCCGAAGCCGGAATCGGTCTCGCCATAGCCGATACGCTCGACGCGGCTACCGGAGCGCGAGCCCCAGTTATTGCGTGTCGCATCGGAACGGTTCTGTTGCGCGCGCTGCCAGCCGGGCGTCGAATAGGTGTTCTGGAACGGATCGGCCTTGTCGAAACGGGACTGCCCATAGCCACTGCCATAACCGCCGTAATTGCCTTCCAGTTCAGCCACTTCCACATGCGCTTCCGGCAATTCTTCCAGAAAACGGGAGGGAATGGTGGATTGCCACATTCCGTGGATGCGCCGGTTGGACACGAACCAGATATGCAGATTTTTCTTGGCGCGAGTCACGCCGACATAGGCGAGGCGACGTTCTTCCTCAAGGCCCGAACGGCCACCTTCATCAAGCGCGCGCTGGTGGGGAAACAGGCCTTCTTCCCAGCCAGGAAGGAAGACGGTTTCAAACTCCAGACCTTTGGCCGAATGCAGCGTCATGATGTTGACGGCATCCAGACCCTCGTTCTGCTCGGCATCCATGACAAGAGCGACGTGTTCAAGGAAACCACGCAGACTTTCATATTCCTCCATGGAACGGATGAGTTCCTTGAGGTTTTCAAGCCGACCCGGTGCTTCGGCAGACTTGTCATTCTGCCACATGGCCGTGTAGCCGGATTCATCGAGGATGGTTTCCGCCAGTTCCGTGTGCGGGGTGTTGTCGATCATCGACTGCCAGCGCAGGAAATTCTCGACCACTTCGCGAAGCGCGGAGCGTGGCTTCGGCTTCAACTCTTCGGTTTCGATGAGGTCGCAAGCCGCAGCGAACATGGAAATGTCGCGTGCGCGGGCATAATCATGCACCTGCCGGATGGCGGCTTCGCCCAACCCCCGCTTCGGCGTGTTGATGATGCGCTCCAACGCCAGATCGTCGGCAGGTTGCGCGACCACGCGCAGATAGGCCATCGCATCGCGGATTTCGAGGCGCTCATAGAAGCGCGGACCGCCAATGACGCGGTAATTGAGGCCAAGCGTGACAAAGCGGTCTTCGAATTCACGCATCTGGAAAGAGGCGCGAACGAGGATCGCCATGTTGTTGAGGAGGTGCCCCTGACGCTGCGCCTGTTCGATCGCTTCACCGACTGCGCGCGCTTCCTCTTCGGAGTCCCAGGCGGCATGGACTTTCACCCGTGGATCGTCCGGATTGGGCGCCTCCGTAAACAGCGTTTTGCCGAGGCGGCCCTCATTATGTGCGATCAGGTGTGCGGCGGCGCCGAGAATATGCGCCGTGGAGCGGTAGTTGCGCTCGAGCTTGATGACGACTGCGCCCGGGAAATCCTTCTCGAAGCGAAGAATATTGTCCACTTCTGCCCCGCGCCAGCCATAGATCGACTGGTCATCATCGCCGACGCAGCACAGATTGACTTTGTTTTCGCTCACGCCGAGTTCGCGGCGCTCACCGGCTCCGCGGGGGCCTTCGGACGCCCTAGCGGGCTGTATGGGCGCATTTGTGTTTTGTGTTGTGGGAGAGGTATTTCTCGATTGAGGGCGTTGTGCAAGCAAGCGCAGCCAGAGATATTGCGCCGTATTGGTATCCTGATACTCGTCCACCAGAATGTAGCGGAACTTTGCGTGATATTCGCGCAGGATATCCGGATGATTGCGGAAGATGCGGATCGGATGCAGCAGAAGATCGCCGAAATCGCAGGCGTTCAATGTGCGCAGGCGTTCCTGATAGGCTTGATAAAGCTCGCGCCCGCGACCATTGCCGAATGAGCGTGCATCGCCTTCAGGAATATCGGATGGGCCGAATCCCTTGTTCTTCCATCCGTCGATCATGTTGGCGAAGGTGCGTGCCGGCCAGCGCTTGTCATCAAGGCCCTCAGCCTGAATGAGCTGCTTGATCAGGCGGATCACATCATCAGTGTCGAGGATCGTGAAATCCGATGTCAGATTGGCAAGTTCCGCATGGCGGCGCAAAAGCTTGACGCCGATGGAGTGGAATGTGCCGAGCCATGGCATGCCTTCCACTGCGCCGCCGACCAGATGGCCGATACGCTCCTTCATTTCACGCGCAGCCTTGTTGGTGAAGGTCACGGCGAGAATCTGGCTTGGATAGGCAAGGCCGGTGGTCAGAATATGCGCGATACGGGTCGTCAGAACGCGTGTCTTGCCGGTGCCCGCACCGGCAAGCACCAGCACCGGACCCTCTGTCGTCAGCACAGCCTGACGCTGTTCCGGGTTCAGCCCTTTCAGGTAATCGGGTTCGCCGCGCTGCTGGTTGCGTGCTGCCATGGCACGTGCGGCAATGCTGCCGGGAGCAGGCGTGCGGCTTGCCGGAGCGTCGTCATCGCCGAAAAACGGCATATCGTCGGGAAAGTCAGACATTTGACCCGAATGTAATGATTCGTGGCTGAAAGACCAGCGAAAGGGTTAAAATATTCGACTACTCTAATTGAGTAACGCGACGATCCGTAAAGTTCAGGCGATGAGAAGCCAGCGCTTCCACGAGCCCGCGCAGTTCGGGTTCACGCTGCAACAGATCGTCCAGTTCCGTCATCTGGTTCATGGCGATCAGCCGCAGAATGTCGTCGCGGACGGTCCCATCGGCGCGCCGTGGCAGATGGGCAACCGGCTGGATCAGTTCGACCTTCTGTCCTTTAAGCCTTGCGCGCAGACTTTTCTCGTCTGCGTTGAGCGTTTCCACGAAAGCGTAGATGCCGACGCCCTTGGCTGGAAGTGAATAGAGCGCAAGCGCCACATCGGTTACGCGCGGATCGGATTTCAGTGCGGCACGGATTGCAGGACCTTCGTTGTCGATCCGGTCGCCCGTACCTTCACCGTCGGACCAGCTAAAAATGCCACGGGTGATGAAGTTGTAGACCTTCTTGCCTGTCGCGAGCCAGATGCGGGAGGGCAGGGACCGGCGCGCCAGAATGCGTTTTTCCGTTGGCGTCATCCGGTCCTTCGCGAAGGCGCGCTTCTGCTTGAGCAGATGACGGAAATCCTCATATGCCATCAGGCGATAGAGGGCACCGCGACGGCGATGAACGCTTGCCAGCTGGAAGTCAATGACCGCTGCTTCGCCTTCAGGCGTCATCAGCCAATTCTGCGGCTTGGCGAGATCGTTATGGGTGACGCCGAGCCGGCGCATGTCGCGCAGGATGCGATGCGCGGTGCGATACCATTTCGGATCTGAATGGCGGGCCAGATGCAGTGGCGTTCCTTCTGTCCAGGATCGGTAAAGCCCGTCCTTGTCAGTGGCAAGCAGTTGTGGGACGCCTTCGATACCGCGCACTGTCTTGAGACCGCGAATTTCGCGCCGGGCCAATATCCAGGCCAGCGGCTTCGACCACCAGGGAGCGGCGCTTACCACGCGACGGATGATGCGGGTTTCGGGATCGTTCACGAAATAGCCGGCATGGGTTTCCGAAAACACGTCGCGCTTGAATACGGCGGTTTCCACAAATTCCGGTATTTGATCGCCTTTCAGAGGCACATCTATATTGGGGTTCTGAACCATAAGGCTCCACTAGTGGATTGCATCCGATCAATCAAGTTTGATGGCCGACAAGCCTTATTGCAATCACGTGATTGAAGGCGCACAAGGAACGCACAGATTTCGTGCAGCTCATCGGGAAAATGCAGAAAATGGCACAAGGCGACGACAGCAAGCAGGCGATTGCGCAGATCATCCGACAGGAACAGGCGCTTATTTTTCCCTCGTTTGACGAAAATGCAGCATTTGCGCTGGGTGCGAGCATTCGCGATATCGCCGTGAAGGAAAAGCTTGGAATCGCCATCGAAATATCCCTGTGGGACCGGCAATTATTCTATGCGACGACAGCCGGAAGCACGGTGGACAATCAGGAATGGTTGCGCCGCAAGTTCAATGTCGTGCGCCGCTTTCACGCTTCGACCTATCGCCTTGTTCTGGAACAGAACCGCGACGACCGCATGTTCGCTTCCCACAAGGCGCTGAATGTGGAGGATTACGCGCTGGCAGGTGGCGGATTTCCGATCCGCGTTGCCGGAGCGGGCGTGATCGGTGCGGTGATCGTATCTGGGCTGCCGCAGCGCGAGGACCATAATCTGGTGATCCGGGCGGTGGCGAAACATCTTGGGCAAGACCCGGTTGCCCTGGCGCTGCCTGCCGTTTGAATATCGAGTTTCGGAGAATGAACGATGTCGCTTGAAAATGTTGTCGCACTTGCCCGCAACGAGGACGGTATCGCCGCAGCAGTCGGTGTACTCAAGCAGCGTTTCGGTGAGCGTGCGCAGACCGGTCAGGCTATCCGCGAACAGCACGGCCACACGACAACCTATGTGCCGACACAGGCTCCCGACATCGTCATCTTTGCCGAGAACGGGCAGGAAGTGCAGGATATCGTGCGTATATGTGCCGAGCACCGTGTGCCGGTTATCGCTTTCGGTGCCGGTTCGTCGCTTGAAGGGCAGGTGAACGCGCCAGCTGGCGGCGTGTCGCTTGACCTCACCCGCATGAACAAGGTCATTGCCGTTCATGCAGAGGATCTCGATTGCGTGGTGGAGCCGGGCGTTACGCGTCGGGAACTGAATGAATATCTGCGCGACACGGGACTGTTCTTCCCGATCGATCCGGGCGCCAATGCCACGCTGGGCGGCATGGCTTCAACCCGCGCTTCGGGTACGAATGCGGTGCGCTATGGGACCATGCGCGAGAATGTGCTGGCACTTAAAGCCGTGATGCCCGATGGCCGCCTGATCGAGACCTCCAAGCGCGTGAAGAAGACGGCTGCGGGCTACGACCTCACGAGGCTGCTTGTCGGAGCGGAAGGAACTCTTGGCATCATCACCGAACTGACATTGAAACTACAGGGAATTCCACAGGCGATTTCGGGCGGCATCTGTCCTTTCCCGGATGTGGATTCGGCTTGCCGCACGGTGATCGAAACCATCCAGATGGGCATTCCCGTTGCGCGCATCGAGCTTGTGAACACGCTTCAGATGCAGGCGCTGATACTCCACTCCAAACTGCCTTATGAGGCGCAGCCCTATCTGTTCGTCGAGTTTCACGGCACGGAAAGCGGCGTGGCCGAGCAGGCGGAATTGTTTGGAGAGATTGCTGCGGGCAATGGCGGCGGCGATTTCCGGTGGACACACGATGCAGAGGAGCGCGACAGGCTCTGGCGTGCCCGGCACGATGCCTATCTGGCATCGTTCCTGCTAAGACCGGGTTGCAAAGGCGTTTCGACGGACGTTTGCGTGCCGATTTCGCGTCTGGCCGATTGCATCGGCGAGACGGAAAAGGACCTCGCCGAAACCGGCCTGATCGCTCCGATCGTCGGGCATGTGGGCGATGGAAACTTCCACCTGCTCCTGCTTCTGGACACGGATGATGCGAATGAAATGGAACGTGCCGAAGCTTTCATGGACCGGCTCGCCAAACGCGCCATCGCCATGGAAGGCACCTGCACCGGTGAGCACGGTATCGGGCAGGGCAAGATGAAGTATCTTGCCATGGAATTGGGTGAGGCCACGGATTACATGCGGGCCATCAAGCAGGCACTCGATCCCGACAACATCATGAATCCGGGTAAAATACTGATTTCGTGATTCAAATCAGGCCTGTGGACGATTTTGCCAAGAGTTTGATTCATGCAGGCGTGCATATCGGGGTGGCCGGGATGCAATTTGCCTTGTTGTCGCCGGATCGATGCCGTTATGTTGCGCAGATAAAGACAGCGTGATTCACCGTTTGTTTCACGCTAACTTGCAATCTGTTTGACCGGAGCTGGTTTTTGGGCCGCATATTCGTCATCGTCGGCGGGCTACTCGTGCTGCTGTTGACGGCAGCACTTGTCGTGCCGCCTTTTGTTGACTGGAGCGGCTATCGCGCCGATTTCGAGCGGGAGGCGAGCCGTATTCTGGGGCGTCCCGTCAAAGTCGCCGGTGACGTCAGCGCCCGGCTTTTGCCATTTCCCTCGGTGGCGTTCTCCGATGTGCGTGTCGGGGCCGACGCGGCCCAGCCGGTGATGACCGTCGACACGTTCTCCATGGATGCCGAACTGATGCCGTTCCTGCGCGGCCAGCTTCTGATCTTCGATATGCGTGTCGACCGTCCGCGGGCGACGATTTCGCTCGACAGGGATGGCAAGGTCGATTGGGCAATCCGTCCGTCGACGCCGCTTGATCCGGCGAAAATCAAGCTGGAACGACTTTCCGTCAAAGATGGCACCATCACGCTTCGCGAAGAAGCGAGTGGCCGCAGTCACACGGCGACCGAACTCAACGCGGTGATCTCTGCAAACAGTCTGGCAGGTCCGTGGCAGGCCAATGGAAGCCTCGTCTTGCGGGGAGAAAGGCTTGCTATCGACCTGACAAGTGGCGAAGCGAAGCCTGATGGATCGCTGCGCGTGCGGGCTCGAATTTCACCGGATGCAATACCGGCTACTTTCGAGACCGATGGCGATGTGACCGTAACCGATGGGCGGCTCGACTATGCTGGTGACTTTTCTCTCCGTTCGTCGGATATGGTTGTAAAGACGGGCAAAGACCAGAAGGCGCCGGCGGAAACGCCCTTTTTCAGTGGCGTACGTGTAACCGGAAAGTTCAAGGCGGATCGCAGTCGTTTCGACGCGAGCGAATTCCGGATGGAGCAAGGGCCAGCCGACAATCCTTATGTGGTGAATGGCAAGGCCTTCATCGATTACGGCGAAGAGCCACGTTTCGAAGTCAACGCCGATGGCCAGCAGCTCTACTGGGGGCCGAACGAGGCCGCCAGCGAAGAACAGACTGGCTCAGACATGCCAATTGCAGACCGGATTGCGATTGCGCGCCGTGTTCTTGAGCAATTGCCCATTCCGACCATACCCGGCAATGTGGATTTGCGCCTGCCTGCGGTGATCGCGGGTGGTACGACGATACGCTCGGTCACGGTGAGTGCGGAACCTGATGGAAAAAACTGGAATATTCGTCAGTTCGCTGCCGATCTTCCTGGGCGGACCAAGGTGGAAGCCAAGGGCACGCTTTCGGTCGGCAAGGATTTCGGCTTCAAGGGCGAATTGCTGGTTGCTTCGCGCCAGCCTTCGGGACTGGCAACATGGCTCAACGAGACAGTCGATGATTCCGTCCGCAAGCTGGACGGTGCAGGCTTCTCCGGTCAAGTCGAGCTTCGCGACGGTATGCAGCGGATCGGTAATCTCGAAATCGCCTTGGGAAAGACAACGCTCAAAGGCTCGTTTGTTCGCGAAGTAAAGGGGTTGGCGCAGCCTGCAATAACGCTCGCGCTCAATGGCGGTGTGGTGGAAAGCGAAGCACTGCAAGCCTTTACAGGATTTTTCTCGAGCGGTGACGGCCTCGGTCTCCTTGATGGTCAGTCGTTGAATCTGGCATTCAAGGCGGGACCAGTCCGGTATCAGGACATGGAGGCTGGCAATGTCGATATGGCACTCCGGCTTCATGACGGACGTTTCGATTTCGACCGGCTGATGATCGGCGACGTGGCGGGCACGGCACTGACTGCGACCGGCACTTACGAGCCTTTTGCCAATACGCCGTCCGGCTCGCTCGACGCGACAATCCTGTCCGCCGACCTTTCCCGGTTCCTGTCGCTGATGGCCAATCGCTATCCCCAGTTGCCGCTGTTCCACGCGCTTTCGATACGTGCAGCCAATTTCCCTGGCCTGTTCGAGGATAGCGAAATCAATGTCATCGCCAACGCAGTTTCGCCTTCGGTTCCAGCGGTGGCCCCGGTGCCTGCAAAAACTGCGGCATCCAAAGGCAAGAGCGACCGACCCGCCGAGGCGAAAGCCAAGAATCCTCCCGGTGTTGGCGAGTTTTCGTTCAGCGTTACCGGCAAGGCGGGGGGCATGAAGCTGGACCTGTCGGGGACCGCGAGCGGCGGCGAAGGGGAGAGCGAGCCGTTGCAGATGCAATTGAACGGTACCGCGGCATCGGAACAAGGCGAAGCGGTGCTTGCATTGATCGGATTGCCCACCCTGCCGCTGGGGCTTGCGGGTGAACTTACGGCCGATCTGAGCATGCAAGGTGCACCGAGCGCGGGTATGCGGACGCTCCTCAAGCTCACGGCACCTGACGGGGCAGCGACTGCCGACGGTGTGATTTCGCTGGTTGGCGGTGATATTGCCGCCAGTGGCAAGGCTCAGCTGAAGTCCGCCGATCTGCAACCCTTTATCGCGACGGCAGGTTTCGCCCTGCCTGGATTTGGGGAGGGACTTTCAGCAGACCTTGCCAGCGACTTCCAGTTTGCAAAAGGTATCTTGCGGTTCCCCAATCTGACGGGAAAGCTGGACGGGGAAGAGGTGTCGGCGCGGCTGGAGGCCAATTTTGCCGACAGCGGACTTCCGCAGCTGAAAGGTGAGGCAAAGCTTGCCACGCTTGAGGTCGACAGCCTCGCAGCGATCATGCTCGGGCAGGATGCGTTCGAGCCGGCAAAACCTGTTGCGAAGACGATCTGGCCGCGTGGCGCATTCGCTGTGCGATCATCGCTGCCGCTCCTGCTGGATGTGAAACTCAATGTAGCGCAGGCGCATATGGGCGGCTTCGGGACCGCCACGGAGTTTTCGACACGGCTTCTGAAGTCCATGGACGGCCTTCAGCTGAACGAATTGACCGGTAACTGGGCAGGCGGATATCTGGTCGGCAATGTTTCCTTGAGCAACAGCGACAAGAATGCTCTTCTCTCGACGGAACTCAAGTGGAGCGGCGCAAACCTCAAGGATTTCTACCAGCTGGAGACCGGCGCTGCGCCGCTTGGCGGCGTAGTGAAAGCCGCTGTCAATCTGAACGGAAGTGGCGAGAGCGTGGCGGCGCTCGTCGGATCGCTGGCTGGAACTGCAAGTTTCGACGTGGAGAATTTTACCGTCAATGGTCTGGATGGAACGGCATTGCCCGCGATGATCACGGCAGCTGACGCGACGGGCGATCAGTCGTCTGGCCCGGACAAGCTCGCTTCGAAGCAATTTGTCGGTATTGCCGACAAGGCTACGGGGCAAGGTACGTTTACGCCGGGTAATGCGCGGTTTGAGTTTGCCATTAGCGGCGGTGTCGCGCGTATGGCTGCGGCCAACCTGAATGACGGCAATGCAGTCCTTCTCGGTGATCTGCAATTCGATCTGTCCACGCTCGGTATTGGCGGAAACGGCAGTCTGACGTTCCAGAACGACGGCGGTTCCGATACCGGCATCTCACCGCAGGTAGCCTTTTCTCTGGGGGGCACCTATAGCGTACCGGAAGTGACTTTCGATAAGCAGCCCTTGATTCAGTTCCTCACCCAGCGTGCACTCGAGCGCGAGCAGGAGCGTGTTGAATCAATGCAGGCGAGCCTCATGGAGAAGCAGCGCCTTCGCCGCCAGCTTGGACTTTTTGAAGCGGATGAAGAGGAGCGCAACCGCTTGCAGCGTGAGGAAGAGGCAAGGCGCCGTTCTGAAGCAAAGGCGCGTGAAGTGGCCCGGCAAGCCGCAGAGGAAGCGCAACAGCTTGAGGCGCAGAAGCCACAGGCCGCTCCGGCGGGAGGGACGAATGCTCCCCTCGCATCGCCGGACGGCGGGCAATCCCTCAACGAATTTCTGAAAAGCCTGGAGCAAGTGCCTGCTGCCCCGGCACCTCAGCCTTGAGGCAATCTGGATTTAAGCCAATCCAGGACGTGGAGCCTCAGCGCGGATGACAGGTTGATTGACCGGTCACGCCTGCTATCGATTTCTGCGATCAAGCTTGCAACGGACATCTCACGCGTGTCCGCAATTTCTTCAATCAACTCAAAGAACGGGTCTTCGAGCGTATAGCTCGTCGCATGTCCGCGAATACTGACAGAATGTTTGCGCAACCGCCCCGGCGCGTTCACTTTTCCGCGTCCGGCTTGTCGCTTTTCTCCAGACGGTTCTGATCCAGAAAACGCTCCGCTTTTGTCATTTCCGCCTGCGTAAGAACCTTTTCGGATTTCGTTCGCCCGAAAAGAACGCGGTTCTGGTCCGCGTGCTTCTCTTTCTCAGCGCGAGCTTTCTGTTTTTTGAACTGCCGTAGGTTGACAATATCGCTCATGGAACCACGCGGAAACGTTGAAGATTTTCCGAAAATTTACCGCGTTTCGGTCTGGGCCCGCAAGTGCGTAATAGGCTGGCACTATTTCTGCGGGTTCTTCGGATTGGTGAACCACCAGATAGCCAGAGAAACCAGAATTAGGAGTATGAGCCCGACCGTCATTTGCAGAAGAGGGAAATTCGGTTCGTCCTTGGCCACAAAGAAGGCTGCGACAAGGCCGCTTATCCACAATACTGCCTGAGCGATTGCACGAATCATCGAACTCAATCCTGAACCGGTTGCCGTCGGAACCGACTATAAAACGGCCCTTTGCTTTTCACCATTGATTGCAATCAACGGTGAAAAAGGACCCATTCAATCAAACAAACGGATAGAGCCAGTAGATTTTCAGATCGGGATGGCAATCGCGGTATTATTTCTTCCGGAATGCATCCAGCGAAACCACATCGGCTGAAGGCTTGGCTTCCTTGTCGGCCTCATCTGCATTGCTGTCTTTGGAAGCAGCAGCTTCTTTTTCGGCCGAAGTCTTGCGCGACTTCGATTTAGGCTTTTCCGCCTTCTCGACCGGGGCTTCCGTTGAAGCGATCTCAATGGGGGCAACATTGCCGCCTTCGTCATTGTCGCTTTCGGGCTGGTTGACCGCTACGTCGAATTCGAGTTCGAAATTGACCGAAGGGTCATAGAAACCGCGGACTGCCGAAAATGGAACGGTCAACTTTTCCGGAATGTCCCCGAAGGAAAGACCAACTTCGAAAAGTTGGTCGGTCACATGCATATCCCAGAACTGATGCTGTAAAACGATCGTCATCTGCTCGGGATATTTCTCCTTCAGGCGCGAGGAAATTCGCACACCAGGCGCTCCGGTCAGGAACGTGATGAAGAAGTGGTGGTTACCTGGCAAGCCAGCCTTGGCCACTTCCGCAAGAACCTTGCGAATGACGCCGCGGAGGGCTTCCTGAGCGAGAATATCGTAACGGATTAGGTCCTGTACCATGGTTTGCTTATCCCACGGATTCGGAGGTCGATGTCAAGTTCGTTCTCATCAGATACGATGATATATGACCTGAAAATGCAACAGCGCGATGCTTGCGGCTTGAAGATGTGCAATTTTTGAACGCCACGGGAGGCGCCGGGTCTATTGCCGCCCGAATGCCCTCAGGAAGGTGCGCACTCCGTTGACGGCGCTCTTCTCGATGATCGCATCATCCAGACACTGGCCGGTCAGTATATGATAATGGGTGTCGGCGTTGATCAGCGCCATGAAATGGCGCGCCGCCAGATCGGGATCATCGACGTGCAGATGGCCATCCATCGCAAGGCGGGCCAGGCGCGCCGCGATCGCAGGTATGGCCTGTGCAGGGCCCTTCGTATTGCAAATGCTGGCGGCAAGCGGCAGGTTGGTCTCATTGGCCTGCAATATCTTGCGCAGAAACGCCCCGGACGAATCGTAGATGCAGTTCCGGCTCATGCGGATGGAGAACGCCACCAGATCATGCTCCAGATTGTCGCCGGTCTGGGGAAATGTGGCCAGAACCGCGAACATGCTCGCACTCATACGCGCCAGTGCATCCTCGACGACGGCAGCGAGCAGCGCTTCCTTGTCGCGGTAATGATTGTAGATGGTCTGGCGTGATACGCCCGCTTCGCTGGCGATGAGATCGATACTCGCCCCCTGAAACCCGTCGCGGTTGAAAACCCGCGCTGCGGAACACAAGATGAAGTCGCGCTTCATGCACTGTCCGGGCTTTATCGCCGCGGAATTCAGGCCCTTTTCGGATACGGCGCGCTTCTCGGGCAGGACGGCCATGTCGATTATGTCAGTAGGTTTCATAACTCCAACATAAGATAGCTTGACGTTTTGGACAATGGTGTCTAATTTGACATCAGTGTCAAATCTGTTTTGACCATCCGTATAGAATGCCTTTCGCTTCAGAGTTTTCAAATGTCAGCCACAACTCAAAACAGGCTGACTTCATCGAGTAAGAACGAAAACTCGAAGCGAATACAAAGATTTATCTGTCCTGTACCGATTTTGCGAGCCCGATGGCGCCATCCTCCCAAGCAAAACCGGAGATCCGAAATCGGTGCGGGAATCTCACGAAACATTGATGAAAGCGCGTCCCCCATGGCTTCCAGTCTTGTGCGCAATGCCATTGTTCTTGGCCTTCTTTCCGCCATTGGCCCATTTGCGATCGATATGTATCTGCCCGCTCTGCCCACCATTGCCGCCGATCTGCATGCGGAAACCGGTGCCGTGCAGATGAGCCTTCTGGCCTTTTTCATTGCGCTCGCGATAGCGCAGCTCTTCTGCGGACCGCTGTCCGACATGATCGGGCGCAAACTGCCGCTCTATGGCGGGCTGGTCCTGTTTGGCATCGGCAGCATCGGTTCGGCTGTCGCCACCGACATAGATGTGCTCGTGCTTTTCCGTTTTGTGCAGGGGCTTGGTGCTGCTGCGGGGATGGTTATTCCACGTGCTGTCGTGCGTGATCTTCATACTGGCATCGAGGCTGCGCGCCTCATGTCGCTTCTGATGCTGGTTTTCTCCATATCGCCGATTCTGGCTCCCTTGACGGGCTCCGTCATTATCAGCTTCTTCGGCTGGCGCGGTGTCTTCTGGGCCGTTCTGGTTGCGGCTGCTATCGGTATCGTTCTCGTGGCGACTGCGCAGAAGGAGACGAGAACGGCGGAAGCCCGGCTAGAAAGCAATCTGGGCAGCGCCTTGCGCGGCTATGGCCGCCTGTTGAAAGACCGTTACTTTCTCGGGCTGGTTTTTGTCGGCGGCTTCGGGATTGCTTCCTTCTTCGTCTATCTCGCCAATTCGTCCTTCGTGCTTATCGACCATTACGGCCTGACGCCCACGCAATATGCGATCGCCTTTTCGGCCAATGCAGTATCGTTCTTCGGTGTTTCGCAGTTGAACGGCTGGCTGGGATCGCGCTTCGGCCTTCGGCGGGTCATGCGATTCGCGGTCTCCGGATTTGCTGCGGCAATGCTCGCCATGTTCGCCGCCGCCCTGATGGGGCACCAGTCGCTCTGGCTGATCGCCGGTTTCCTGTTCGTGGGATATGGCTTTCTCGGCCTCGTCATCCCCACAACAGCGGTTCTCGCTCTTGAGGATCACGGTGAAATTGCCGGCACGGCTTCGGCGCTCATGGGCACGCTGCATTTCGTGATCGGCGGCGTGGCAATCGGCGTGACCGGTTCATTCTTCGATGGAACGGCACTGCCAATGGTCGGCGGGATTGCCGGTTGTGCGCTGACCGCCTTCGTGCTGACGCAAGTCGTTCTGTCGCGCAAGGCGAGCGAACTCGATACAGAGGCTGCTGCGGCGTAATCCATGGAAAGGGAAAGTGGAGGCTTCTGTTGCCAGGTGCCTCCGAACCCCGCCTTAAGGTGCTAACCCCAAGGGCTTTAGAGTGGGTTTCCCGCACCGCCATTAGGCAGCGAGAGCATAACCCTGAGCTTTGTTGTCATTTGCAACTACTCAATTGACCCGATAACGGTGGTATCATGCCGAGTAAAAGAGCGATCTTTACACCCTTGTCGATCCTGTTTCGCCCCCGCCACAATACAAACCACTAGACGATCTGTATTCTGGTGGAGGCGCCGGGTACCGCCCCCGGGTCCAATGGGTTTATTACACCGTCCGTTTATCACCATAGTCAGCTTGCGCTGACACGCCGTATATAGGCGCGGTTGACCGCGATTGGAAGAGGGGACGCAGTTTTTAACGGGTTTTGCTGATATTCCGGGGCCTGCGGTTCCCGTTCATTTTTCATTGACAGTCTGCGTTCGCTGGTCAATCCTACCAATATATCGGGGGCGGCGAGCGAAATTTCGATGAAGCCGGATTCCGTGAGCTGAAACGGGGGATTGAAACCCCAATCGAAGGAGAGTGGATATATGAGTGAATATCTCGCGGATGTCCGTCGTTATGATGCCGCTGCCGATGAAGCTGTCGTCGACAAGATCGTCAAGCATCTGGGTATTGCGCTGCGCAATCGCGATTCCTCCCTCGTTTCGGCAACGGACCCGGAAGAATTGAAGCGCGTCCGCACGAATTGGGTCGCCAAGAAGCTTGGCGTTGACGACGAAGCCAAGGGCGATGAGGTCGTTGCCCATGTTGCTGAAGTCATGAAGGGCGACCGCAACAAGCATCGCGTTACCTTCTATTATCTGGTTGCCAAGCAGCTCGGAAAACTCGGCAGCCTTTGATCCACAGCGATCTGGTGAAATCGAAGCCCCGGTGCCCGACGCCGGGGTTTTTCTTTATAGTGGGCTCAACCGAATCGGATTCTGGATATCCCCCATGCGCACCTATCTCGATCTTCTTCAACATGTGCTCGATAACGGTGTTGACCGTGGCGACCGCACAGGCACGGGTACGCGGTCGGTTTTCGGATATCAGATGCGCTTCAATCTGGAAGAGGGCTTTCCCGTTCTCACCACCAAGAAGCTGCATCTCCGGTCGATCGTCCATGAACTTCTCTGGTTTCTGAAAGGCGACACGAACATCGCCTATCTGAAGGAAAACGGCGTTTCGATCTGGGATGAATGGGCAGACGAAAACGGCGATCTGGGGCCGGTTTACGGTTATCAGTGGCGCTCATGGCCCGCGCCGGACGGCCGCCACATCGATCAGATTGCGAATCTTCTGAAGATGCTGCATGGGAATCCCAATTCGCGCCGCCTCATCGTATCGGCCTGGAATCCGGCGCTTGTCGATGAAATGGCGCTGCCGCCATGCCATTGTCTTTTCCAGTTTTATGTCGCCGACGGCAAGCTTTCGTGCCAGCTCTATCAGCGCTCGGCTGATATATTCCTGGGCGTACCGTTTAATATTGCGTCCTACGCATTGCTGACGATGATGATCGCGCAGGTCACGGGATTGAAGCCGGGAGAGTTCGTCCACACGCTGGGTGACGCGCATATTTACGCCAATCATTTCGATCAGGCGCGCGAGCAACTCGCGCGTACTCCAAAGAAATTGCCCCAGATGTGGATCAATCCGGATGTGAAAGACCTTTTTGCTTTCCGTTTCGAGGATTTTCGGCTCGAGGGCTATGAGGCCGATCCGACGATCAAAGCTCCGATTGCGGTTTGAGGTGCATCATGTCCGCAAAGAAGCCCATTGTTTCGATCATTGTCGCTGCCGCTGAAAACGGGGTTATCGGGCGCGATAATGATATGCCGTGGCGGCTTTCGACAGATCTCAAGCGCTTCAAGGCGCTGACGCTCGGAAAGCCTGTCATCATGGGGCGACGGACCTGGGAATCCATCGGGCGTCCCTTGCCGGGACGGCCCAATATCGTGGTGACAAGAGACAAGGGATTTCAGGCTGAGGGCGCGACTACGGTCGGTTCTCTTGATGAAGCGATTGCGCTTGGGTGTAAACTCGCTGCCGAGGTGGGCGCCGAAGAGGTTTGTGTCATCGGCGGGGGAAAAATCTATGCGCAGGCTCTGCCTCTCGCGGACCGTGTTCACCTGACGCGCGTTCTGGCGGAGATCGACGGCGATACGCGTTTTCCGGAAATCGATCCGAACCTATGGCAAGCGGTTTTGCAGGAAGATGTGCCTGCCGGGGACAAGGACAGCCACCTAACGCGCTATTTCGTGTACGAAAAACGTGCTGTGTAAAGCATAGTTCACGAATTTTGTCGTCTTCGCGTTGAAAGCGGACCTCCCGATGCCTATAAAACGGAAACATTAGTTGATGACGGGAGTGGGCAACTCGCTTTCCCGTCGCCTGGACGAGAGGTGAGGATGCCCTGGAGTAACCAGAATGGTGGCGGCGGCCCGTGGGGTGGTGGCGGCGATAATAACAACAATAATGGTGGCCCATGGGGACAAGGACCGAAAGGTCCTCGTGGTGGCGGCCAGAACACGCCACCTGATCTCGAAGATATTTTGCGCAAGGGTCAAGACCGTCTGAAGCAGGTATTCCCCGGCGGCGGTGGCAAGGGCGGCAGCAATCGGGGCGTTCTGTTCCTGATCGGCGCAGCCGTTCTCGGCTTCTGGCTTTTCCAGTCGATCTATACCGTGCAGCCGGATGAACTTGCCGTCGAACTGCGCTTTGGAAAGCCGAAGGAAGAAGTGTCCGAACCGGGCCTCCATTTCCATTGGTGGCCGATCGAAACCTATGAGAAGGCGCAGATCGTCGAAAAGCAGATCAACATTGGCGGCCAGGGCAACCGGAGCGCGACCCAGGGCCTGATGCTGACGGGTGACCAGAACATCGTCAATGTCCAGTTCTCGGTTCTTTACCGTGTCTCCGACCCGCAGGCATATCTGTTCAACGTCGATAATCCCGATGCGATGGTGCAGCAGGTTTCTGAAAGCGCGATCCGCGAAATCGTTGGCCGTCGCCCGGCTCAGGATGTTTTCCGTGACAACCGTGCGGCTATCGCAACGAGCGTCCGCGATATCGTCCAGCAGACGTTAGACGCCTACAAGGCGGGTATTCAGATCAATGCCGTTTCCATCGAAGACGCAGCGCCGCCGCGTGAAGTGGCCGATGCCTTCGATGAAGTGCAGCGCGCCGAACAGGACGAAGATCGTTTCGTGGAAGAATCGAACCAGTATTCGAACCAGAAGCTCGGTCAGGCCCGTGGTGAAGCAGCGCAGCTTCGTGAAGAAGCAGCCGCCTACAAGAACCGCGTCGTTCAGGATGCGGAAGGTGAGGCGCAGCGTTTCAGCTCCGTTCTGGGTGAATACCAGAAGGCGCCTGAAGTCACGCGCAATCGTCTGTTCCTCGAAACGATGGAACAGGTGCTGAAGAGCACCAAGAAAGTCATTGTCGAACCTGGAAAGGATGTCGTGCCTTATCTGCCGCTGAACGAGCTCATGCGCCAGCCACGCCCCGGTGTGAATGCGACGACGACGACCCCGAGCGGAGGTAACCAGTAATGGCCCAGAACAGGCTTCCAATCATTGGCGGTATCGTTGCCGTCATCGCTTTCCTGATCTACTCCGCCACGTTCATCGTATCCGAGCGTCAACAGGCTATCGTGCTTCGCTTCGGCCAGATCGTAGATGTGAAGACGGACCCGGGCATCTATTTCAAGCTGCCGTTCGGCTTCCTGGATGCTGACACCGTGCAGTTGATCGATGACCGTCTGCTGCGCTTCGATCTGGACGATATCCGAGTTCAGGTTTCAGGCGGCAAGTTCTATGACGTCGATGCCTTCCTCGTTTACCGCATCACCGATGCGCGCAAGTTCCGTGAAACCGTGTCAGGCAGCACGCTTCTTGCCGAGCAGCGGCTGCGCACCCGTCTTGATGCTGCATTGCGCAGCGTTTACGGCCAGCGCGGTTTTGAAGCGGCGCTTTCGGAAGAGCGTGGCGACATGATGCGCGAAGTGCGTGACCAGCTTCGCCCCGACGCAACGTCGCTTGGCCTTACCATTGCCGATGTTCGCATTCGCCGTACGGATCTGACCGCCGAGGTCTCGCAGCAGACCTATGACCGCATGAAGGCCGAACGTCTGGCCGAGGCGGAGCGCCTGCGTGCCCGGGGCCGTGAGGCCGCCCAGCGCATCCGCGCTGTGGCCGACCGTCAGGTCGTCGAAACGATCGCTGAAGCGCGCAAGGAATCCGAAATCCTTCGCGGTGAGGGCGATGCCCAGCGCAGTGAGATCTTCGCCCGTTCCGCAGGCAAGGACCCCGGTTTCTTCGCCTTCTACCGGTCGATGTCCGCTTATCGTGAAGCACTTGAGACACCGGATACAACGCTGGTTCTCTCCCCGGACTCGGAGTTCTTCAAGTTCTTCCGGGACGCTGGCGGCAGACTTGCAACGCCTGCCCAGTAACAACCGGGGCAAACGCTCATGAGCGATTTTCTAGCCGCCGTAGGTCTTCTCTTCGTTCTCGAAGGGCTGCTCTACGGCGGCTTTCCTTCTTTGGCGAAGAAGCTGGCCCGTGAGGCTAGCGAGACCCCGGAGAATATGTTGCGCATCGCCGGGATTGCAGCGCTTGCAATTGGCGTCGGCATTGTCTGGCTTGTCAGGGGATAAGCCGTTTTCCTTCCGTTATTTATTGTCTGCGGTCTATGCGAGGCCGTAAACAGGCCGTATTTTGCAGCGATCAAGCCGTAGTACATCTATCGCTAATCAAACGACTGCAAGCAGACAGGAACGGAGCAGGGCTTCATGGTAATTGCACCAAAGGCGGGATTTGCTCGCACCCTTTTCGCAACCGTGGCGCTGGGGGCGATGACGGTCAGTGGCACTCTTTCGATGGGGACGCCTCCGGCAATCGCGGCTCAGGGACCGGCTTCCGTTGCTGATCTGGCCGAGGGCCTGCTCGATGCGGTCGTGAACATCTCCACATCCCAGACCGTCAAGGGAGACGGGGAAGGTGACGGTGCTGTTCCCATGCCGCAGGTGCCGGAAGGCTCCCCCTTCCAGGAATATTTCAAGGACTTCTTCGGCGACAATGGCGGCGCGCAGGGTGACGAATCGCGCAAAGTCCAGTCGCTGGGTTCCGGTTTCGTCATCGATGCCGAGAAGGGGTTCATCGTCACAAACAATCACGTGATCGCCGATGCCGACGAAATCGAAGTCAATTTCAATGATGGTTCCAAGCTGAAAGCGGAACTCGTCGGAAAGGACATCAAGACCGATCTGGCGATCCTTAAAGTGGACCCGTCCAAGCATAAGCTGAAAGCCGTACAATTCGGCAATTCGGAAAAGGCGCGTATCGGCGACTGGGTTCTTGCAATCGGCAATCCGTTTGGTCTTGGCGGAACGGTTACCGCCGGTATTATTTCGGCCCGCAAGCGTGATATCAATTCAGGTCCCTATGATGATTTCATCCAGACCGACGCGGCGATCAATCGGGGCAATTCCGGTGGTCCTCTGTTCGATATGGAAGGAAAGGTGATCGGCATCAACACGGCGATCATCTCGCCGTCGGGAGGTTCCATCGGTATCGGCTTCGCCATCCCGGCGGAAATGGCCGTCGGTGTGATCGACCAGCTCAAGGAATTTGGTGAGGTTCGCCGCGGCTGGCTCGGTGTGCGCATCCAGCCGGTTACGGACGATATCGCCCAGAGCCTGGGGTTGAAGGAAGCCAAGGGCGCGCTGGTTGCCGGATTGATCGAAAACTCCGGCGTCGACAACAAGGCCATTGAAGCAGGCGATGTCGTGATCCGTTATGAAGGCAAGCCGGTCAACACCGCCCGCGATCTGCCTCGATTGGTTGCCGAAACGCCTGTCGGCAAGGAAGTTGAAATTGTCGTGGTCCGTCAGGGTGAGGAAAAGACCGTGAAGGTCAAGCTCGGTCGTCTCGTAGAGGACGACAAGAGCACCGAGGCTGCGACGGAAGACCAGGCTCCGCTTCCTGAAGGCGAAGGCGGAGACGAAGGCAAGCAAATGCCGGATACGCCGAAAAAGGACCAGAAGAGCGACGCTGCTCCAAGCGTGCTTGGGATGAAGCTCAGCGAGCTGAGCGACGAGGTCCGCGGTGAGTTTGGCATTGCCGAAGATGTAGAAGGCGTTGCGGTTCTTTATGTCTCTCCCGGCTCCGCTGCCGGAGAAAAGCGTATCGAAACCGGCGATGTCATCGTCGATATTGGCCAGGTGACCGTAAAAACACCCGACGATGTGAAGAAGCGCATCGATGCGCTGCGCCGCGAGGGACGCAAGAATGCACTCCTGATGCTGGCGTCCCGCTCGGGCGAACTGCGTTTTGTGACTGTTCGGATCAATTGATCCTTCCATGGTTATCCGCAATGGCAGAGCTTTCTGTTTCATAAGCTTCGGCTGTGCTATGGACCGGCGCCATTCGGAGTAAGATGAGTTGGAAACAGTCGATATTGTGGTCATAGGCGCCGGTGCGGCAGGCATGATGTGCGCCATCGAAGCGGCCAGACGCGGGCGTTCCGTGCTGGTCGTGGATCACGCCAAAACAGCCGGTGAGAAAATTCGCATATCGGGCGGTGGACGCTGCAATTTCACTAATCTTCATGCGAGCCCAAAGAATTATCTCTCGCAGAATCCGCACTTTTGCATCTCGGCCCTGAGCCGCTATACACAGCGCGATTTTATTGCACTGGTTGAGCGCTATCGCATCGCCTATCACGAGAAGACGCTGGGACAGCTCTTCTGCGATGGTTCGGCATTGCAGATAATCGAAATGCTGCTGGCAGAAATGAAGCGCCATGGTGCGCGACTGAAGCTTGGTTGCAGCGTCAGCTCGGTTGAAAAATCTGTAGAAGGCTTTTCTCTTCAACTGTCGGACGGACCTGTTAGCTGTCGATCACTGGTCGTGGCCTGTGGCGGGAAATCAATTCCGAAGATGGGCGCTACAGGCTTCGGCTACGATATCGCGACACAATTCGGATTGCGGATTGTAGAAACACGACCGGCGCTGGTTCCGCTGACGTTTGAACCCAACACGCTGGAAAGGCTGAAGCCGCTGGCCGGTGTTGCCGTCGACGCTGTTGTCTCCTGCGGTAAAACCAAATTCGCCGAGGCGATGCTTTTTACGCATCGCGGCATTAGCGGCCCTTCGATTTTGCAGATTTCTTCCTACTGGCGGGAAGGCGACGAAATCCTCATAGCCATGCTGCCTGGCACAGATATTTTCGAAGCACTGCGCGAGCAGCGCAAGCAGAACGGCAAGCAGGCATTGCAGACCGCACTGGCTGCTTATCTTCCGAGAAAGCTGGCGCAGACCTTAGCCGAGGATGTTGGCGCAACGGGTCATCTGGCGGATATGTCCGACAAGATGTTCCGTCGCGTCGAGTCAGCAATAAACGACTGGCGCATCAAGCCTGCGGGCTCGGAGGGTTACCGTACCGCAGAAGTTACGCTTGGAGGGGTCGATACGCGCGAGCTCGACTCGAAGACCATGGAAGCCAAATCCGTCCCCGGCCTCTTTTTCATTGGCGAGGTAGTGGATGTTACCGGCTGGCTCGGCGGCTATAACTTCCAGTGGGCCTGGTCGTCCGGCTGGGTTGCCGGTCAGGCTGCCTGAATGCTTATGCGACGTCAGGTGATCGATCTGATTGTAAAATGCGATAGACCGCATGACGCTTCAAATGCGGGGTTTCATCCGGCACGCGCGGGTGATCAAAATCACGCCCTGGATCACGGATCATGCCGATGCGCTGCATGACAGCTGTAGACCGCTCGTTATTGTGAACGGCGAAAGAAACGACTTCCGAGAGGCCAAGGGTGTCGAAAGCGTAGTCGATCAGCGCTTTGCCGGCCTCGGTTACATAACCCTTGCCCCAAAAGGGAGTGGCCAGCCGCCAGCCGATTTCAACAATGCCGTCCGGTAGATGAGGTTCGAGATCGGTGCGGGCGAGACCGGCGAAGCCGATGCATTCACAGCCTGCTTTTTCTTCCAGCGCATAGAAACCGAGACCCGTTTCAGAAATGGTCTTCTGGAGGCGGTTGAACAATTCATCCGATTGCGAGCGGTTTCTGCGAAAGGGAAAGAACCGCATGACCTCTTCATCGGAATTGATGACATGGAACAGATCGCGGTCGCGATCTTCCCAGTTTCGGACGACGAGGCGTGGTGTTTCCAGAATGATCATTGAACGAAGTCCGTTTTTCGGTAGCCCTGAATATAGAGCAGGGCAGTCAGGTCGCCATGGTCAACGCGCATCCGGGCTTGCGCTGCCACGGCTGGTTTTGCATGAAGCGCCACGCCTGTTCCCGCAAGCTGGATCATGCCGAGATCGTTCGCGCCGTCTCCCACCGCAATCGCATCGTCCGGTGTAAGACCAAGACGATCAGCGATTTCCATGAGCTTCTCCACCTTGGCCTCACGGCCGAGAATGGGTTCCGTGACCAGGCCGGTCAGGTGCATGCCATCATCGATCAACCTGTTTGCGCGCTCTTCGTTGAAGCCGATCATTTCGGCAATGCGATGGGTGAACGATGTAAAGCCGCCGGACACAAGCGCGGTGTACGCACCATGCTTGCGCATGGTGCGCACAAGTTCGGGTCCGCCGGGCATCAGTGTGATGCGGGTTGAAATCACCTTGTCGATGACGGAGAGCGGCAGGCCTTTCAACAGGGCCACCCGCTCGCGCAAGGCCGGTTCGAATGCAATCTCACCGTTCATGGCGCGCGCGGTGATCGCTGCCACGTGCTCGCGCAGGCCGGCTTCTTCCGCCAATTCGTCAATGCATTCCTGCTGGATCATGGTGGAATCCATATCGGCAATCAGAATCTTCTTGCGCCGACGCTCCTGTTCCTGCACCACGACATCGACTGGCGCGCCATCAAGCGTATCACGAAGCAGGGCTTCTGCTTCTTCGCTGCTGATCCCCGATGGCAGCGGAATGTCGCAGGCGATGTTGTCGGCCAGCCAGTAAAGCCCGGTTGCATTCACCGCCGATGACGCTTTAATCCCATGCGCTGATGCAAGCGAAGCCCTGGCCGGATTGGAGATCAAGGTGGCGACGAGAGAAACCTGTTGGGACATGGAGAGCAATTCCGGCGATGAATGAGGATGCGAACACGAATGCAATCCTGATAGCTGGCCCGACGGCCAGCGGCAAGTCGGCACTTGCGGTTCGCATGGCTCGAGACACGGACGGCTTCATCGTGAACACCGACTCCATGCAGGTTTACGACGTACTCGATCTTCTGACTGCCCGGCCGGACAAAGCCGATCTTGCTGCCGCGCCGCATTATCTCTACGGACATGTCGCGCCGTCGATAAGCTATTCAACGGGACGATGGCTGGAGGACGTAGCTCGTCTGTTATCGCAACCCAAGATGAAGGACCGCACTCCGATCTTTGTCGGCGGCACGGGGCTTTATTTCAGGGCATTGCTGGGCGGACTGTCGCAAATGCCGGAGGTGCCCGGTGATGTTCGGGCCTATTGGCGAGGGCGAATGGAGACAGATGGACCGGAGTTGCTTCACCGGATCCTCGGTGAACGCGATCCCGATATGGCCGCAACACTTCAGCCTGCCGACAGTCAGCGCATCGTTCGAGCACTGGAAGTGCTGGAGGGCACCGGAAAGTCTCTTCTCTACTGGCAGCAGACAAAAGGTAGGGCCCTTGTAGATGAAAACAGCGCCCATAAAATTGTATTGGCGCCCGATCGGGCATGGCTTTCAGAGCGCATCGCGCAGCGATTTGCGTTGATGTGGGACAATGGCGCGATCGACGAGGTCAAGGCATTGCTGGCCCTTGATCTGGACCCCGGACTGCCAGCGATGAAAGCCATCGGTGTGCGTGAAATCACTGCGTACCTTGAAGGCACGATGTCCCGAGAAGAAGCTGTTGAACGTTCGGTTATCGCCACGCGGCAATATGCGAAGCGTCAATCGACATGGTTTCGAAATCAGCTCAATGCCAGCTGGTCCGTCCATGCAAATTCTAATGATGCTTTCGCTCAATTAACGACAACGAAATAACTCGCTGGCACTCTCTGAAACAGGAGGCGGGCGTGGATTATGCGGTTCAACAGATCGGAGCGGGCATTTTTTATTCTGATCGTTTTGATGGTCGGTATCGGGCTGCTGCTCTACCAGGCTCGCGTTGACATCGGACAATTGCTGACCTTACCGCTTGAGGGGCGCACCTTGGAACTGGTTTCGCGGCTGGACCAGTTGAACTACGTCACGATCTGGTTGCTGGCGGCGACGCTCGCTTGCGGGCTGTTCCTGATCTACCCCCAAATAAGAATCGATGCGCTGGATCGCGGCAAGTTGCAGGTCATCACGCAGGATCTTTCCGAGCGGTCGCAGACCCTCGAACATGCTGCGCTGACGGACAGCCTGACGGGCATGCAGAACCGGCGTTATTTCGACGAGGCGCTGAAGGAATATCTGGTCCAGTTCGACCGTATTCACCGGCCCGTCGGGCTGATGATTATCGACCTCGATCACTTCAAGTCTGTGAATGATACTTACGGGCATGACGTTGGCGACATCGTACTGCAGGAGGTGGCGCGGTGCCTGAGGGATTACACACGCTATCATGACGTTGTCGCCCGGCTGGGTGGGGAGGAGTTCGCAGTCCTCGCACCGAACATGGATGCGGAATTGATGATCAAGCTTGCCAATCGCATTCGCAAGGCAATATCGGCGCTTGAAATCGATCTCGGTGACGAAAAGCTTGGTGTTACCGTCAGTATCGGTCTTGCGATATGGGACCGGCGCGAGACCTCGAAGGATCTCTATCGCCGCGCAGACAAGATGCTCTATGCAGCAAAGAACATGGGACGCAACCGCGTCTGCGCCTAAGCGTGTCTAGCGCTCGCGGTCCTTGCGAAAACTGCGCACCAATTCGCCCATCTTCTCGATGCTCTGCTTCGTGTCCAGGCTGAGTCGAGTTTGCGGCTTCAATGAAGGTGCCCGATGAAATTGCTCTCCGATCGATGCATGGTCGCGCTGAGAGGTGGAAGCCGGGTTGCCCCAAAGGTTGTCGTCGTCTGCGAGCCGGTCCGCCGGTTCCGCCTGGGAGCTGCTTTCGAATGCGCGCAGCTTTTCGATGATACGGTCGAGCGATATCTTGCCGTCGTTCCGCCAGCCGGAAAGGGCGCTTTCGCTTTTGCTGCGTCCCGGAAGCTGATGGGATGGAATAGTCTCAAATGTAAGTCGCATGGGCGTCGAGAAGGCTTCGCCGAAGGCGATGGCCTCGCGATTGGCGATCGATGAAAGGAAACCTGCCATGCTTTGCGCGCCGCCGCGAATGGCACCTTTGATGATTTCCTGATCGCGTTCATTGCCGAGCCGCATCGCGAAAATGGAATTGCATTGCGACAGGATTGTCGCGTCAAGCTCGCCGGGGCGCTGGCTGATGACGCCAAGATAGGAACCGTATTTTCGGCCTTCCTTGGCAATTCGGGCTATAGCCTGCCGCGTCGGCCAGAAGCCGGCGTCGCGGTCGGCTGGAATATAGCGGTGAGCTTCTTCGCAGATCACCAGCGTCTGCAGGCTGCCTTCGCTTGACAGAGCGATATCGAATGCCAGTCGGCACAAAACCGACGCGACGGCGTTGACCACCTCGGATGGCAATCCCGCAAGCTGGAATGTGCAGATGGGCTTTCCGTTTTGTGGGATGCGGAAAATGCGGCCAATGGCGTGCCGCATCGTCTCGGGTCCGCCAGTCACGGCAAACATGAAGCGGAAGCGAGGATCGGCAGAAATCGATTCCAGACGAGCCTTGAGGCTTCGCAGATAGGGACGTTCCGCTTTGCTGTCGAGAAGCCCCATGCGTTCGTCGATGAGGGCGATCAGATCTGGGAGGCGATAGGCAACGGGCGTGTCGGCGCTGACGCTCTGCCGGTCCGCCAGCTGCCGCCGCAAGGTTTTCGCGGACAACGGCTCGGTGCCTTGCATTTTTTCCCGCGCAAGCTGGACAAGATCGCGCAGTATATCGAGCTCCATCGGGTCCGGCGCGCGCCCGCGAAAGATCACGTCTGCGAATTCTTCAAGCCGCAGCATCCAGAACGGCAGTTCGATATTCGTCTGATCGACGGCTACTGCGAGGTCAGGAAATGCGCTCGCGAACTCGTTGTGTGGATCAAGGATGAGTACACGAAGATTGGGCTTTTCGGCGACGATGCGGCGCAGAAGCAGCATGACTGCGCTCGATTTACCGACGCCCGTTGTGCCAACGATGGCGAAATGCCGGGAAATAAGATCGTCGACCGAAATATGAGCCGGAACTGTTGCGTCCTGTGTCAACGTGCCGATCGAAACGCTGCTGTGCCCGGTCTGGGCATAAATGGCCGCCAGGTCGCTCGCGCGGATACGGTGGGCGATAGCGCCCGCATGGGGAAATTGAGAAATACCGCCGTTGAATGTGGTTTGCCCATTGGACTGCACGCGAACCTCGCCCAGAAACTCGACATGGACATGGAGCGTGTTGTCACCGCCGCGTATCCAGACATCACCCGGCACAAGCACATTGCGAATAAGACCGACGACGCGATTGCCGCCTGACCGAATGGATATCAGCTGTCCCACGGCCCAGTAATCGTCGGATGCGGGGGAGGAGGGGCCTGACAACGCCGAGACGATGGCGCCTTCGCCATCACACTGGATGACGTACCCTTCCGTGCGATTGCGCTGCACGTATTCGCCGTGTTCTCGTGCGCCGGAATTGCCGCCGATTTCGCTCATGCTGCCCGCTTGCCCCAACTTTCAACAGGAGGTTTCGCATCAGGATAGGAGTCTTCGGTTGAAATAAAGTTATCGTTTAGGGCGAGCGAGCCTAAGAAAATATCGCAGGCGATGTATTTATGCGTTGACGACGCCAAATCCGGCTATTAGTGTCCGCCACCATGAACACGATTATTATTCTTGTGGTACGGGCGCGCATGGGCAGGATGGTGTAACCATCCGGCGAAAGCTCCCATGCGCGAAAGACAGGCTCCCTCGGGGGCCTTTTTTATTATCCAAATCAGAAATGAAATGCAGACGGGAAGAGAACAATGACTGCAGGTAAACGTGAGGCGGACGCAAACGCCGCAGAAACGCAGGAAGCAAGCAATCCGCGCGAAATGACCGGCGCGGAAATGGTCATTCAGGCTTTGATCGATCAGGGCGTCGAGAGCATCTTCGGTTATCCCGGTGGCGCTGTGCTCCCGATCTATGACGAACTCTTCCAGCAGGACAAGGTTCAGCACGTTCTGGTGCGTCACGAGCAGGGCGCCGGACATGCGGCGGAAGGCTACGCGCGTTCGACCGGCAAGGTTGGGGTGATGCTTGTCACATCCGGTCCGGGTGCGACCAACGCGGTCACGCCGCTTCAGGACGCCCTGATGGACTCCATTCCTCTGGTTTGCATTTCGGGCCAGGTGCCGACGACCCTGATCGGTTCCGATGCATTTCAGGAATGCGATACGATCGGCATTACACGCCCCTGCACGAAGCACAATTGGCTCGTAAAGGACGTCAACGATCTGGCGCGCATCCTGCACGAAGCCTTTCATGTCGCTTCCACCGGTCGTCCGGGTCCCGTTGTGGTCGACATTCCGAAGGATATCCAGTTCGCCAAGGGCATTTATACGCCGCCGGAAACTGCACCGCGCACCAGCTACCGTCCGGTTCTCGACGGCAATGCGCAGGCAATTCCGGATGCCGTTCGTCTGCTCGTCAATGCGAAGAAGCCCGTCATCTATTCCGGCGGCGGCGTGATCAATTCCGGCCCGGCAGCTTCCCGTCTGCTGCGCGAGCTGGTGGAGATCAGCAATTTCCCGATCACCTCCACGCTTATGGGACTGGGCGCTTATCCGGCTTCCGGCAAGAACTGGCTCGGAATGCTCGGCATGCACGGCACCTATGAAGCCAACATGAGCATGCATGACTGCGACGTCATGCTGTGTGTCGGTGCCCGTTTCGACGACCGTATCACCGGGCGCCTGAACGCATTTTCCCCGAACTCGAAGAAAATTCATATCGATATCGATCCATCTTCGATCAACAAGAACGTTCGCGTCGACGTGCCGGTCATCGGCGACGTTGCCCACGTTCTGGAAGACATCGTTCGTCAGTTCCGCGCTTCTGAAAGGAAACCGGAAAAGCAGGCAATCGGTGCATGGTGGGAGCAGATCGACCGCTGGCGCTCCCGCAATTCGCTTGCCTATGCGCCGAACCGGGACGTCATCATGCCGCAATATGCAATTCAGCGGCTGTATGAACTGACAAAGGATCGCAAGACCTACATCACCACTGAGGTTGGACAGCACCAGATGTGGGCTGCGCAGTTCTATGGCTTCGAGGAGCCGAACCGCTGGCTGACCTCCGGCGGTCTCGGCACCATGGGCTATGGTCTGCCGGCGGCGCTTGGCGTGCAGATCGCGCACCCTGATGCTCTGGTTATCGATATTGCAGGCGATGCATCCATCCAGATGTGCATTCAGGAAATGTCGGCTGCGATCCAGCACAATGCACCGATCAAGATCTTCATCCTGAACAACCAGTATATGGGTATGGTGCGCCAGTGGCAGCAGCTTCTGCATGGCAACCGTCTGTCGCACTCCTATACGGAGGCGATGCCGGATTTCGTGAAGCTGGCGGAAGCCTACGGCGCGCACGGCATCCGCTGTGAAAAGCCGGGTGATCTCGATGCCGCCATTCAGGAAATGATCGATATCGACAAGCCGGTTATTTTCGATTGCCGCGTGGCAAATCTCGCCAACTGCTTCCCAATGATCCCGTCGGGCAAGGCGCATAACGAAATGCTGTTGCCGGATGAAGCGACAGATGAAGCCGTTGCCAATGCTATCGATGCCAAGGGCCGCGCGCTCGTCTGATCCGGAGGAAAAAAATCATGAACGCACAGAACCTAGCTTCCGGATCGGCCTATTTCATCGCTGCCGAAACGCAAATGCCGGAAACGCACACGCTTGCCGTCCTCGTTGACAACGAACCGGGCGTCCTTGCCCGCGTGATCGGTCTTTTCTCCGGTCGTGGCTACAATATTGAAAGCCTGACGGTTTCGGAAACCGAGCATGAAAAGCACCTCTCGCGCATCACAATCGTGACGCGCGGCACCCCGCATGTGCTCGACCAGATACGCCACCAGCTGGCCCGCATCGTGCCGGTTCACCGCGTTGTCGATCTCAGTCATCGCGCCTCGGAACTCGGCCATGACCGCCCGGTGGAACGGGAATTGGCATTGGTGAAGGTCGCCGGCAAAGGTGAGGCAAGGGCCGAGACGCTACGTCTGGCCGACGCATTCAAGGCCAAGGTGGTTGACGCGACGACAGATCATTTCATTCTGGAAATCACCGGCAAAACTGCCAAGATCGATCAGTTCATCTCGATCATGAAGCCGCTCGGTCTGGTTGAGACCTGCCGTACCGGCGTTGCGGCCATGAACCGGGGGCCTGAAGGCATGTAATAGCTTCCGAGAAGATCGATACAATATCGTTGTAAACCGGCACAATGTTTCGATTGTGCCGGTTTTTTATTGAGCTAATTTGTCCCTATAAATCGGGGCCATCCTATGTCTATCGAAATTTTTCTGGCGCTTCTTGTCTTCGCCTTTGTCTCATCCGTTACACCGGGGCCGAACAATCTGATGCTGCTGGCATCGGGTGTAAATTTCGGTTTCCGCCGCACCATTCCGCATATGCTGGGGATTGGCGTCGGCTTCTTCGTATTGCTCCTGGCGGTCGGCTTCGGCCTCGGCGCCTTGATCGAAACGGTGCCGTCATTCTATACCGCGCTGAAATTCGCCGGTGGCGCCTATATGCTTTATCTCGCTTGGAAAATCGCCATGTCGCGCTCCATCGGAGAAGCCAGACATCGCGATAAGAGCGTGCCGATGACTTTCCTTCAGGCGGCAGCGTTCCAGTGGGTCAATCCGAAAGCGTGGGTGATGGCAGTCACCGGCATTGCCACCTATGCCAACCATGACAATTATTATGTTGCCGTGCTTTTGGTGAGCACTGCCTTCGCGATCGTGAACTTGCCGAGCGTGTCGGTCTGGGCGGGGTTCGGAACTTTGCTGCGCAACTGGCTTTCGGATCCTGTTCGGTTGAAATGGTTCAATCTTGTCATGGCTTTGCTGCTCGTGCTGAGCCTGTGGCCAATGTTGAAATAAAGATGAAGAGGCAGATGATGAACAAGCTTCCAACTTACGATGACGTGATCTCGGCCGCAAAGCAGATCGAAGGCCATGCGCACCACACGCCCGTATTCACATCGTCCACAATCGACCGTGACACCGGCGCGCAGTTCTTTTTCAAGTGTGAGAATTTTCAGCGGATCGGTGCATTCAAGTTTCGAGGTGCGTTCAACGCTTTGTCACGGTTTACGGATGAGCAAAAGGCGCGGGGTGTGCTGGCTTTTTCATCCGGCAATCATGCCCAGGCGATAGCGCTTGCAGCAAAATTACTCGGTATTGGGGCGACCATCATCATGCCGGAAGACGCGCCGCGCGCCAAGCTGGAAGCAACGCGAGGCTATGGTGCGAAGGTTGTAACCTATAACCGCTACGAAGAAGATCGCGATGCGATTTCAAGTCGGCTGGCGGAGGAGGGGGGGCTGACCCTCATTCCGCCGTTCAATCATCCCGATATCATCGCCGGGCAGGGGACTGCTGCCAAGGAGTTGATCGAGGAAACCGGCCCGCTCGATGCATTGTTCGTCTGTCTCGGCGGCGGTGGCCTGCTTGCGGGCTCGGCGCTGGCCGCGAAAGCCTTGTCGCCCGCTTGCGATGTCTACGGGGTGGAACCGGAGGCTGGAAATGACGGCCAGCAATCATTTCGCTCCGGCAAGATAGTCCATATAGATGTTCCAAAGACGTTGGCGGACGGTGCGCAGACGCAGGCGCTGGGCGACATGACCTTTGCCATCATTCGCAACACCGTTCGCGATATTCTGGCGGTTGGCGACGATGAACTCGTGCAAGGCATGAAATTCTTCGCCAGCCGGATGAAGATGATCGTTGAGCCCACCGGCTGTCTTGCTTTTGCCGGAGCGCGACAGATAGCGTCGAAGCTGCAAGGCAAGCGCGTAGGCGTCATCGTCAGCGGCGGTAACGTTGATCTCGACAGATTTGCAGCTTTGATGAGCAAAAACGTTTGATCACGGTTTGATCTTGTTTTCAGGCGGCGAATCCTGTCTGAAAGGATCATGCAGTTTTCACCGGAACAGGATCAGGCGCTGAAAGCAGTGGGGCATTGGCTCAAGGACGGTCGCAGCCCCATTTTCAGATTGTTCGGCTATGCGGGTACGGGCAAGACGACGCTCGCCCGTTATTTCGCCGAGCATGTGGATGGCGATGTGCAGTTTGCTGCGTTTACCGGGAAGGCAGCTCAGGTGCTGCGTTCGAAGGGTGCCAGCAACGCTCGCACGCTTCATTCGCTCATCTATCGCCCGCGCGGTGAAGAAGCAATCGAAGACGAAACCACTGGCAAGACCTCCATCGCGCCGACCTTCTCGCTCAACCGGCAAAGCCCTGTCGCCAAGGCAGCGATGATCGTCGTGGACGAATGTTCCATGGTCGATGAAGCGCTGGGGCGGGATTTAATGAGTTTCGGCACGCCTATCCTTGTCCTTGGCGATCCGGGACAGTTGCCTCCGATTTCCGGTGGTGGGTTTTTCACGGAGCACGAGCCGGATTACCTGCTGACCGAAATTCATCGTCAGGCACAGGACAATCCGATCATCCGTATGGCGCTCGACGTTCGAGAGGGAAGGGAACTTCCCTATGGCGACCACGGCGCTGCGAAGGTTATCGGTAAAGGCGATGTCAATCAGGAGATGGTTCTGGCTGCCGATCAGGTGCTGGTCGGTACAAACCGAACGCGACGCCGCTACAATCAGCGCCTGCGGGAATTGAAGGGCTTCACTGCGGATTATCCGCAGGCCGGCGACAAGCTGGTTTGCCTTCGCAACGATCCTGCCAAGGGGCTTCTCAACGGATCATTATGGAAGGTGATGACCTCCTCCAAGGAAACCGTGAAGCCGGGCATCAACCTGCTTGTTACGCCCGAGGACGATGACCGCGGCGTTGCGAAGATCAAGCTGTTGAAGGCGCAGTTCGAAGATCCGGACAGTGAAATTCCGTGGCAGACCAAAAAGCGTTATGACGATTTCGATTATGGCTATGCGTTGACGGTTCATAAAGCGCAGGGTTCCCAATGGGACGAGGTGGTGCTTTTTGATGAAAGTTTTGCGTTCCGCGATACGCGTGAGCGCTGGCTTTATACGGCCATTACCCGCGCCGCCGAACGCCTGACTATCGTAAAATAATCATTCTTCCATCGGTCTTGCGCCAAGCCATTCCCATGCCTCGTTTTCTTCATCCGCTTCAAATGCACGGAGTTCTATCGAGAGGAACGGCTGCATGAGGGTTATGCTGGCCTGTATCCACAGGGGTCCGCCCACGATAGCATAGCGGCGAAGCTTTTTGAGCGATTTGGCGCGCATGGACAACATGCTCTCCGAAAACGCAGCGGTCCAGTCGAACCCCTCATAGCCGGTGAGACGGACCAGAAGATCGATTTCGTCGTGGGTTTCGTAAGCGGCATCGAGAAGCCCGTAGAGGTTCTCCAGCGATGCGTCGTCAAGATGCCCCTCGATTGCAAAGGCAAAAACGTCATCCCGGTTTGTTGGAATACGGCGAATGACGGGTATGTCCTCATTTCGCATCATAGACCTCCATCATTGATCAGATTCAAACGCGAAAGCGGGGTCAAAGGTTGCGTCCAGCGCCAAATTGATACGAACTGGAAAAGCTCTGCAAACCCAGTTTGTTACAACCAATTTGCGCGGTTGGGGATTGCAGGCGTGGTGCGACGGCAAAACACTCACATTTTTTCATGGCAGGCGTTATAAAGCGGAATATTCATCCGGGAGTCTCCAATGCCTGCGAAATTATCGGTCAATCTCAACGCTGTTGCGATGCTGCGAAACCGGCGCGATTTGCCATGGCCAAGCGTTACCGGTCTGGGCCGCGCCGCGCTCGCTGCAGGGGCCGCCGGATTGACGGTGCATCCGCGTCCAGACCAGCGTCACATCCGGTTTTCCGACCTCGGCGAAATACGCGCTTTGATCGATGACGAGTTTCCGCAGGCGGAGTTCAATATCGAAGGCTTTCCAAGCGAGGCATTTCTAGATCTTGTGGAGAAGCATCAGCCTGAGCAGGTGACGCTTGTGCCTGATGATCCGACACAGGCGACATCTGATCACGGATGGGATTTCGTGTCGAAGTCTGATTTCCTCGCGCCGATAGTCGCTCGCCTGAAAGCAGGTGGAATGAGGGTGTCGTTGTTCGCCGACCCTGATCCGTTGGGATACGAACGCGCAAAGGCTATCGGGGCGGACCGGGTGGAACTCTATACCGGTCCCTACGGCGCTACCTACGACGATCCGGCTGCCGCGATACACGAACTGGATCGTCTGGAAAAGGCTGCAAATGTTGCCACGGCGTTGGGATTGGCCATCAATGCCGGGCATGATCTGACAGTAGATAATCTGCCTGCGCTCGTTAAACGTGTTCCTCAACTGAACGAAGTTTCCATCGGGCATGGATTGACAGCCGATGCCCTCATGTATGGGATGCCGACGACGGTAAGCCGCTATATCGCGGCTTTGCGATAGATGTTATTCAATGCGCTTGATGCATGGCTGGGATTGGAGCTTTGCAAAAAGCGCATTTGCATTCGGATGCGACAAGCTATAGGCGTCCGCCACTATTCAGATGCGTGTGGGGGCGCGCAGGATCGTATGAGGGAAGCATTGAAGCAGTTCTCCGACGTCTGCTTTGCGCGCTGCGGCATTTGCAATGTTGTTGCATTCGTGCAGATTGCTACGTTCAGTCGACGCCATGACCATGATTGAAACTGGTCGGGGGAAGGCTTGGCAGCGATGCCGCAATTCGCAACTTTTTGCGAATACGCTCATTATCTCAATTCGATCCCAGTAACTCCAGCCAGAACGTTTTCAGGAAGTTGCGAGGTGCCTGCATATGAGCGGCGAGCTAAATGGCAATGACACGCCGATGCAGGCTGGTGTGCCTGCAGTCGGTGTTCCTGAAAGCGTTGCGTTTGCTGAAGATGCCGGCCAGCACAATGAGAGCATGAAGACGCTGGTGCTGGGAGCATTGGGTGTCGTCTATGGCGACATCGGCACCAGCCCTATCTACGCTTTTCGTGAAGCGCTTCATGCAGCCGCGAGTGACGGCATCCTCGCCCGCAGCGATATTCTGGGCGTCGTTTCGCTGATCTTCTGGGCGCTGACACTGGTTGTCACAATCAAATATGTGCTGTTTGTTCTGCGTGCAGACAATAATGGCGAGGGTGGCATTCTTTCGCTGATGGCCCTTGTCAGAAGTGCGTTGAAAGGCAGACCGGACCTGATTCTGGGGGTAGGCATCTGTGGCGCGGCGCTATTCTTCGGCGATGCAGTCATCACGCCTGCCATATCGGTCCTCTCGGCAATGGAAGGGCTGGAGATTGTCGCTCCCGATCTTACGCCTTTCGTGGTTCCAATAACCGTCGTTATTCTCGTGACGCTGTTCTCCGTACAGAAATTGGGAACGGGAAAGGTTGCCATCGTCTTCGGACCGATCATGGCATTGTGGTTTCTGGCGCTGGGCGCGTCGGGTCTATGGCATATTTTCGACGACCCTACCGTGATGGTCGCGCTCAATCCCTATTATGCGGTGCGCTTTCTGGTGGTCAGCCCCGGCATCGCATTCATTACGGTCGGCGCCGTGTTTCTCGCAATGACGGGCGCTGAAGCCCTTTACGCCGATCTCGGCCATTTTGGGCGCAAGCCAATTGTCCGTGCATGGCTCTGGATCGTTTTTCCATGCCTGCTGCTTAACTATTTCGGGCAGGCTGCGTTCATTCTTTCTCACGGTGAAGCGGCTGCGCTGCCGTTCTTCCAGATGATGCCAAGTTTCGCACTCCTGCCCATGGTGTTGCTTGCCACCGCTGCGACCGTGATAGCGAGCCAGGCGGTTATTACCGGCGCCTACTCCGTGGCGCGTCAGGCCGTTCAGCTCAACATTCTTCCGCGCTTGGAAATCCAGCACACCTCGGAAAAGCTGCACGGCCAGATTTATATCCCGCGCGTCAATCTGCTTCTGGGGCTGGCAGTGGTCATTTTGGTGCTGGGTTTCGAGAAATCCAGCAATCTTGCGGCGGCATATGGCATTGCCGTCACCGGCAACATGCTCGTGACGACGGTTCTGCTTTATATCGTGATGACCCGTATCTGGAACTGGCGCGTAAGCCGCGCCCTGCCATTTATTCTCGGTTTCCTTGTCATCGACATCATGTTTTTCAGTGCGAACATCATCAAGGTTCACGAAGGGGGATGGGCGTCGATCGGTATCGCAGTGGTGCTGGTCCTCATCATGTGGACCTGGGTGCGGGGAACGCGGCACCTGTTTCACAAGACCCGCAAGGCTGAAGTTCCGCTGGACCTGATCGTCCAGCAAATGACCAAGCGTCCGCCTACCATCGTGCCGGGTACGGCTGTTTTTCTGACGGGCGACCCAAAAAGCGCTCCGACCGCCCTCATGCATAGCCTGAAACACTACAAGGTTCTGCACGAAAACAATGTCATATTGACGGTTGTGACCGCCTCGAAGCCATGGGTTTCGAGTGCCGACCGGGCACGGGTGTCCCAATATAACGAGCGCTTCATGCAGGTGACGCTCACTTTCGGCTATATGCAACAGCCTAACATCCCGCGGGCGCTCGGCATCTGTCGCAAACTCGGCTGGAAATTCGACATCATGACCACGTCTTTCTTCCTGTCGCGCCGGTCCCTCAAGGCATCCGCTCATTCCGGCCTGCCGCTCTGGCAGGACAAGCTGTTCATCCTGCTTGCGCGCACGGCATCAGACGCAACCGAATATTTCCAGATCCCGACAGGTCGAGTGGTGGAAATTGGAACGCAGGTAAACCTTTAAATCTGCTTGAACCGACAATTTTACAGGGCGCTTTCCCGGCTTCGGGAGGGCGCTTTTTGCGTTCTATGCGCGGCAAACTGAATTCTGCAGTAGCGAACTGTAATTTTCGAAAACACGCTTGACCGTGGCGGGAACAATAATTATGAATTGGGGAACCGTACCGTACGGTACAAGGTGGAGGAAAGACCCGTGACTGATACCAGCGACGAATTGCAGGCTCAAAAGCAGCAGGCTCTTTCGCCGCGTCAGAACGATGTTCTGGAGCAGGCGTTGCGCCTTCTAGTGGAAGGCGGGGACCGCGCTTTGACGACGGCAAGTATTGCGCGTGCCGCCAACTGCTCGAAGGAAAGCCTCTACAAATGGTTTGGTGACCGCGATGGCCTGTTGACCGCGATGGTTCGCTGGCAGGCCTCGAAGGTTCGCGTTGTGCCGCTGACGCGTGAGAAGCTCGATGCGGAGTCCCTGTTTTCCAGTCTGGAGCATTTCGCGCGCGACTGGCTTCTGGTGCTGTCGGGGAAGACCTCGATTGCTCTGAACCGCCTTGCGGTGAGCCACGCAGCGTCCGCTAAATCCGCATTGGGTGATATCGTCCTGGCCAACGGCCCTGTGGCCATGGCCAAGCGCCTCAAGCCCATTCTGCATATGGGGCAGGAGGCCGGTTTGCTGACCTTCGACGATATCGATGAGGCATTTCGCACGTTTTTCGGGCTCGTCGTCCGGGACATGCAAATACGGTTGCTGCTTGGCGACCATCTGGAACTGACTGACGACGTGGTCATCCGGGACGCCCGGCGTGCCACCAAGCAGTTTTTTGCCCTCTACGGGGCCTAATCACATCGGCGGACGCGAGAAAGCCGAAGAACAATCTGAACGAAGGGAATAAGGAAATGCGCGTTTACTACGATCGGGATGCAGACGTTAACCTGATCAAGTCGAAGAAGGTGGTTATCGTCGGTTACGGCAGCCAGGGCCGTGCCCATGCGCTGAACCTCAAGGATTCCGGTGCCGCTAACGTGCGCGTGGCCCTTCGTGAAGGTTCTGCGACTGCGAAGAAGGCACAGGCTGACGGCTTCGAAGTGATGAATGTTGCCGATGCCGCCAAGTGGGCCGACCTCATGATGATGGCAACGCCTGACGAGTTGCAGGCCGACATCTACAAGGAGCACATTCACGACAATCTTCGTGATGGCGCTGCTATCGCCTTCGCCCATGGCCTCAACGTCCATTTCGGCCTCATCGAGCCAAAGAAGTCGGTTGACGTCGTGATGATCGCGCCAAAGGGTCCGGGCCATACGGTTCGCGGCGAATACCAGAAGGGTGGCGGCGTACCTTGCCTCATCGCCATTCACCAGGATGCTTCGGGTAACGCGCACGATCTGGCGCTCTCCTACGCTTCGGGCGTCGGCGGTGGTCGATCAGGCGTCATCGAAACCACTTTCAAGGAAGAGTGCGAAACCGATCTGTTCGGCGAACAGGCTGTTCTCTGCGGCGGCGTGGTCGAACTGATCCGTACAGGCTTTGAAGTTCTGGTCGAAGCTGGCTATGCGCCGGAAATGGCGTATTTCGAGTGCCTGCACGAAATGAAGCTGATCGTGGACCTGATCTACGAAGGTGGCATCGCCAACATGAACTACTCGATCTCCAATACGGCCGAGTGGGGCGAATACGTGACCGGTCCGCGCATTATCACTGCCGAAACCAAGGCTGAAATGAAGCGCGTCCTGAAAGACATCCAGACGGGCAAGTTCACGTCGGATTGGATGCAGGAGTGGAAAGCCGGCGCTGCCCGCTTCAAGGGTATCCGCCGCATGAACGATGCTCACCAGATCGAAGAAGTCGGCGGCAAGCTGCGTGCAATGATGCCGTGGATTGAAAAGAACAAGCTCGTGGACAAGGCTCGCAACTAAGAGACTTCAGCTTCCATTGTTCGATCAAGGGGGCGTTTCATGCGCCCCCTTAATAGTTGGCGTCCCAGAAGGCTTATGCGTTCGTTGCGAACGAAAAGAACTCAAATTCTGCGCCAGTTTTTCGTTTCATGCACTTAAAGGCCCAAAACAATTCCGAATATCTTTATTCCATAGAAGCATGGGAAAAGCTGTTCTCGTCTGCCGAAAAGTGCGCTAGAGCTTCACATCCAATAGCCAAGTTCTGAGGAGACTTCGCTATTACAAGTTCCGTAAAATCTACGGATAGTCTAATTGAGGAGATTTCCCGTGTTGGACTGGGAAAATGTATTTGCAACGCGCTCGAAACGTATGCGCGCATCAGAAATCCGCGAACTGCTGAAGCTTCTGGAACGTCCCGATATTATTTCGTTTGCGGGCGGAATTCCTGATCCGGCGCTTTTCCCGCATGACGAATTCCAGGCGGCTTATAAGGATATTCTTACCGGCCCCGAAGCCAATGCAGCGCTGCAATATTCCATTTCGGAAGGCTACAAGCCGCTGCGCACCTGGCTCGTGGGTGAGCTTGCCAAGATCGGCATTCCCTGCACGGAAGACAATGTGTTCATCACATCGGGTTCGCAGCAGGCTCTCGACTATCTCGGCAAGCTGTTCCTGTCGCCTGCCGATACGGCGCTCGTGACCGCACCGACCTATCTCGGCGCGCTCCAGGCCTTCAACGCTTACGAGCCCAATTACGATATACTGGCGATCAAGGGCAATCGCACGCCGGAATCCTATGCGCAGGCAGCGGAAAAAGCCGGCGGTCAGGTGAAGTTCGCTTATCTGTCTGCCGATTTCAGCAATCCGACTGGCGAAACCGTCGATCTTGCTGGCCGCGAGAAACTGCTCGCACAGGCGGATGAACTCGACATTCCGGTGATCGAGGACGCGGCTTACCAGTATCTTCGCTACAATGGCGATGCGATTTCGCCGATCCTGGCACTCGACATTGCCCGTAACGGCGGCGATATCGAGAAGACCCGCACCATCTATTGCGGTTCCTTCTCCAAGACGCTGGCTCCGGGCCTGCGCGTCGGCTATGTGGTGGCGTCGAAACCGGTTATTCGCAAGCTTGTTCTGATGAAGCAGGCAGCGGACCTTCACTCTTCCACGATCAACCAGATCGCCATTCAGCGCGTTGCCAGCAGTGGCTTCGATGCTCAGGTAGCGAAGCTGCACAGGGTTTATAAGCACCGTCGCGACAAGATGCTCGAAGCGCTGGCGAAATATATGCCGGAGACCACGAGCTGGACGAAGCCTGAGGGCGGCATGTTCGTCTGGGTCACGTTGCCGGAAGGCATGGATGGCGCTGCACTTCTTGCCGCGTCCATCGATAGCGAAAAAGTCGCGTTCGTTCCGGGCCGCGCCTTCTTCGCTGACGGCAGCGGAGCCAATACACTGCGCCTCAGCTATTCCTGCGCCAATGACGAGATGATCGATGAAGGCATCAAGCGGCTTGGTCGCCTGATACGCGCTCACACAAAATCTGCCGCTGCCTAAGCCGCAGATGTAAAAGCCGGGTTCTGACCCGGCTTTTTTCTTACTGGAAGGGTGAATTGCAGCCCGTTCTCGGACCGGCTATCGGCTGGTACGTGTTGTCGGATGTTCGATAGCTGCGATAGCGGTTCGAGCACCACTGGATATGGTTGCTGCTTGGACGCGCGCCGACGGTCGGCGGCTGCATCGTGCGCCGATATTGCAGGGCATCGCCGTTCTTGTAATTTAATACGCCGTGTTCGGTAATATAGGTTCCACTTTCCCGGCAAAGTGTCGAACCGTAGCAATTACGGGCGCTCGGGTCCGTTCGATTGGCTCCCGCCTGACCGCCGATAATCAAAGGGCCGCTCGGCTTCAACGAGGGAAGATACTGGCTGTTGCGAAGTTCGACGGCTGACCCCGCACTCGCAACACCGGCAACGAAAAGTCCGGTCAGTATCGTCAGGTGCAGTAGGTTTCGCATCGTCTCGGCTCGCTTCAATGACGTTTCTCCCGGTATATGGGTATTTTTGAAACCCAAGTCACGGTTTCAGCAGAAATTTATTGGTTTCGGAATTCATCCTCTTGCCAATCGCCTAGCAAGCGGAGAGATTGCGCATGCATGTTTACAATAGCTACCTTCAATGTCGAAAACCTGATGCGCCGGTTCGATTTTTCCGGCTTTCGCAATGAATTGCATCAGGATCGCACCTTGCAACTCTTTGAAATCAGCGATGAGGCGCAGTATCGCCTTCTCGAGCAGGCACGGTCCATTGCGCATGCCGACGATACGCGCCAGATGACGGCCCTTGCTATTGCCGAAACACGCGCCGACATTCTTTGCCTGCAGGAAGTGGACAACCTCGCTGCGCTGAATGCATTCGAGTATGGCTATCTTTTCAAGATGATAGGCCATGGCTTCCGGCATAAATACCTGATTGACGGAAACGACAGCCGTGGCATCGATGTCGCCGTTATGATGCGCGACACCACACGGGACGGCCAGCCCATTGAGGTTGATCAGGTCACAAGCTACGCCTACCTAACCTATAACGATTTCGGCCTGTACGAGCCTGCCCTCGGCGAACTCGGACTTGAAGCCCATGACCGCATCTTCAAGCGGGATTGCCTTAATGTGGATATCCGTATTGCCGGAAAGCCGCTGTCGCTTTTCGTGACACATCTGAAATCGATGACGGGCGCGCGCAACGGCTTTGATGGACGAACTTCCTCTTTGCCGGTGCGTCGCGCGGAAGCGCGAGCGATACGCCGCATCATCGAAGACAAGTTCGGTCCCTCCAATGTTGCCGACCGCCGCTGGCTGATTTGCGGTGACTTCAATGATTATCGCGAGCGGATCATCATCGGAGGCGATGAATGGAACGGTTACGAATTCACGCCATTGGTCGAAGAGGAAAGTGCGCTCGACGTGCTTCTGGGAGACGGGTTTGCGGTCAACCTGGTCGAACGCCGCCCCGTGATGGACCGCTGGACGCTCTATCACACGCGCGGGCCGCAAGAGCGCCATCTCTGCCAGCTCGACTACATCATGGCGTCGCCTTCATTTGCGAAGAAGAATGAAAGGGCGGTTCCGAACATCATTCGGCGCGGGCAGCCGTGGCGCACGATTTTTCCGCCTGGCCAGCAGATCGACCGCTATCCCCGAACCGGGTGGGATCGTCCGAAGGCAAGCGATCATTGCCCGGTTGCAGTGACGCTGAATATGGTTTGAATGATGGAACAGGTCCGCGAAAACACCGTCCATATAATCGACCGTGCGGATGTGCGGGTCCTGCCCGGTCCTTTGCCATATACGGTGGAGAACAGCGAAGCGATTGCTTCGAACTGGACGAAAGAGCGGGCTGCGAACCCGACCTTGTTCGATGGTGAGTTTTATCTCGCCCCGCAAGCGGAATTGACGGGCGGTCTATTTAAAGCCGGTTTCAAGCGTACAAGTTTTGCAACGTTGATGCACTGGCGACGTGATGCATCGCAGGAACGTCCATGGCACATTTTCGGGGTCGGTGTGATTGTCTCCAGCGAGGGTCATCTGATCGCAGGCCGCATGGGGGTGCAGAATGCGGGAGCCGGAAGGGTTTATTTTCCGGCTGGCTCGATCGACGATAACGACATTGTCGACGGATATGTCGACTATGATGCCAATCGCAGGCGAGAGGTTCAGGAAGAAACCGGTCTCGATCTTCATGACGCCAGAGCGGAGCAGCAAATCAATCTCGTGACTGGCAATCGCAGCGTTGCGCTTTTCCGCCGTTATTATTTTGACGCGCCATCAACGGAGCTGGTGTCGCGGATCGAGCAGCACTTGGCTGATGAGGCCGAGCCCGAGTTGTCAGAGATCATTCCGGTGAAGGCAGCAGGGGCGATGGGTGGGGCCACGCCGAGTTATGTGCGAGCCTTCGCGGACTGGCATTTTAACAATCTCTAAAACTTGGTCAGACTTGCAGATGACAGCGCCACGAAATTGTCTATGCTCGCAGATAACGCGCAGCATGAAGCATCGGAGTGAAATCGCCTTTGCAATTTGTCTTGTGAGCATGTCATGGGGAGAATGAGGGATGAGTGAAGCCGCTGTTTCCGGCAGATTTTACGAGGTTTTCGACGTTTTCGCCGACAAGGCTCTGGCTGGAAATCCGCTGGCTGTGGTTCATGACAGCGAAGGTTTGAACGATACGCGAATGCAGGCCATCGCACGTGAGTTCAACCTTTCCGAAACGGTGTTCATTTTCCCGCCGAGCAATCCGGCGCACGAGGCGGCGGTGCGTATCTTCACGCCTGATTATGAGCTTCCCTTTGCCGGACACCCTACGGTGGGTGCGGCAGTTTCACTCGCCCGACGCCGCAAGACGGGGGATGAGACGGACAGGCTCGTCGCTCTGGAAGAGAAGGTCGGCATTGTGCGCTGTGGCGTGATACTTGGCGAGAACAGCGCTTTCGCCGAGTTCGATCTGCCGCGCCTTCCGGAACGGCTCGAGGTCAAGATCGAGAAGGAAGAGGCCGCCGCCGCAATCGGTCTCGGTACACACGAGATCGGATTCGAGAACCATGTACCCGCCGTCTGGAGTGCGGGTACACCCTATCTGCTGGTGCCGGTCCATAATCTGATAGCAGCAGCGAAAGTGTCCATTGATCCGGTCTATGTCAACGAAAGCCTGCCGCATGTTGATGGCCGTCCCTTGCCGATTTATGTCTATTGCCGCGAAACAATTCTGTTCGACAGCAATTTCCATGCACGCATGTTTGTAACGGGCGCCAATGTCTATGAAGATCCGGCTACCGGTTCTGCAGCGGCGGCCTTTGCAGGCATGATCCAGAAAAACGACAAGCCTGTTGATGGCAGTTCGCAGTGGTGGATCGAGCAAGGTATGGAGATGGGGCGGCCTTCGCGGATTCGCCTTGAACTGGACGTTGCCAAACAGCAGCTTACAGGTGCCCGGATCGGCGGAACCGCAGTCAAGATCGCGGAAGGACGTCTCTTCATCTGATAAAATTACCGCCCCCTGCGCTTTGATTACGGTCAAAGCTGGAACGCTGCCCTATGTTAACCTGTCGGCAGACAAGCGAACGGCGGAGCTGAGCCATGATGATCAGGGAAATGTCGGAATACGATATCCGGAACATGATACAGCACACCCAGCTGGGGCGGCTGGCTTACGTTCTCGACAATCGCCCGTATATCCTACCACTGAGTTTCCGGTTCAGCGGCGGTTCACTCTATTGTTTTACGACCGAGGGCCATAAAACCGACGCCTTGCGCAAGAACGATGCGGTTTGCATCCTTTTCGATCAGATTGAATCCCGGACCAACTGGCGCACCGTAGTGCTGAACGGCCGATATCGGGAGATCGAACGCGAAGACGAGAAAAACTCGATCGTCGCGCTCATGGCTTCGGAGCCAACCTGGTGGGAACCGGCCTACACAAAAACGGTTGCCAAAGACGGTCACGAACGTAAACTTGCGCCGGTCTTTTTCCGCGTTGATATCGAAAGCGCAACAGGTCATCAGGCCGGCTGAAATAAAGCCCCGGCATTTCAGGCCGGGTTCGACTTCGTGTTACTTTACGACCAGAACCGGTGTGTTGCCGCGGGTCAGGACTTCATGGGTCTGACTGCCTAGAAGCATGCCCTTCAGTCCGCGACGACCATGGGAAGCCATGACGATGAGATCGTTGCGCAGTTCCTTGGCTGTCTCAATGATGGATGTGGCCGGATGCGGGGCAACCTCATGCAGCGTATGAACTTCAACTTCCGCTTCCTTCGCCAGTTCGCGCGCACGGGCGAGGGCTTTATCGGCATATTCGTTCCATTCCTGCTCGAAACGCTCGATGAAAGCAGGGCTATCGGTCCAGCCGCCGGGAAGCCCCGAAACCGAATAGGGCGCGGTCACCGTCAACACTGTCACCTTCGCACCAACGCTATGCGCCAGCTTAAATGCGTGGACAAGCCCGCGCTCTGCAAACTCCGACCCATCGGTCGTGACGAGAATATTCTTGTACATGTTGCCCTCGCTGTCGGTTTTCAATCTTTAACCTAATGTTTTAAACAGCCATATCAAACCCCTTGCCTGACAAGTTGTTTAGACGGAACGAATTCATGCCCCTCGATTGCGATGCATTTCATGCCAGCTGGATAGCGACGGTCCTCAATCTCGATTGGCCGTCGCGCAGTTCCTCTCGGATCGAGGACGATGCCGAACGTGTAAAGCGCCAGAAAGAAGAACTTGTCAGGCTTTTTGACGAGGCGGCCGAGCACGGTATCAACGCCGTCATTTTTCAGGTTTCGCCCACTGCCGATGCGTTTTACCAGTCAGCCTATTTGCCGTGGTCGTCCTATCTGACGGGAACGCTAGGCAAAAATCCGGGATTCGATCCGCTGAAATTTGCGGTTCAGGAAGCGCATAAGCGGGGCATCGAACTGCACGCGTGGTTGAACCCCTATCGCGTTTCGATGGATACAAAGCCGTCGACCCGCAAGGAGTTGCGAAATTCGTCGAAGGAGTCGCCAGCCAGCGTTTATAAAACCCACCCGGCCTGGGTTGGCGTATCGGCGGATCGTTATGTTCTCGATCCCGGCATTCCGGCCGTTCGCGAATGGGTGACGAATGTTACCGCTGAGGTTGTTCAGAAATATGATGTCGATGGCATTCAGTTCGATGACTATTTCTACTATGAAACTGCATCGTCGAAACTCGATGATGATAAATCCTATGCACAGTTCGGGACGCGTTTTTCGAGCAAATATGAATGGCGTCGCTACAATACCCATACGCTGGTACGGCAGATTTCAGACAAGATAAAAACAATCAAACCGAATGTTCGTTTTGGCATCAGTCCGAGCGGCGTCTGGCGCAATGCCGCTGACGATCCGCGCGGTTCTGCAACCCGCGCCGGGAAAACCAATTACGATGGAGATTTCGCCGACACCCGGCGCTGGGTGAAGGAGGGGATGATCGATTATATTGCGCCGCAGATTTACTGGTCCTTCGGAAGGAAGGAAGCGTCCTACGGGACGATTGCCAGATGGTGGGCAGAGACGGTTCGGGGGACGAAGACCGACCTTTATATCGGTCTGGCGCTTTATCGGGCCGGCGCCGGGACTACACTCGAGCCCGGATGGCAGGCTGGCGATGGCGTGACAGAAATCAAACGTCAGCTCGAACTCAATGATGCATTACCGGAAGTGAAGGGAAGCATTCTATTCCGTCAGGGGTTTCTCTCCGATCCGAAGCTCGGAGCTGTCTCGAACTATCTGAAGAAGACATGGGGCAAATGCAGGCCACGAAAAAACTGACTGGGAAAAACGACCATAGTTCGCGGAATTGTCTCCTGTTTGATTGAAATCAAAGAGCTTTGTTTGAGCGGGTGCTAACTAGCCATCGTTGCCGGGTTCCACCAGAGCCGGTGACCCGGGGTGCCGAGGCCCTACTCGAAAGGCACCCCGGCTAAATCAATCTGTCGAGCGCATGAGCGCGATCTTTCTGCAACGTCGCCTGTCGGCAGCCAGCGGGTGCTGTCGGCGTTGCTCCCCTCTGTTTCATCAAATCAGCACCCGCGTCTCTAACGACATCGATGTTTTAGCTGTTCTTGATCCTAATCAAGGCGAACGGTTTCGGCGATGATTAGAGCAGACCCAGCCGGGAGTTTGCGATTCTGGATCGCTTCCCCCAATTCACCGGTTGCTAAATGAGAAGGTAGTTCCATATCCCCAAAGAAGGTTCCGGTCCATGCCGGAGGTGGGGCGGTGGGGATGACGAAAACCCTTGCAGACAGCGACCGCTTGCCGATGCTTCGTTTGAAGACGGTATCGTGACGACGATGGCAATGAGGGTGGTTCATTATGGCTTTCAACCGCAAGCAATGGATACTGGCTGGAGCGATTATCGTCCTTGCCGCAGGCGCGTATTACGCGTGGAAATCGCTGAACGGAGACGGGCTGCCGGAAGGCATCGCCCGGGGTAACGGCCGCATCGAGGCGGTTGAAATCGATATTTCAACGAAGAGTCCGGGGCGCATCCGCGAAATCCTCGTCGACGAAGGCGATTTCGTACAGGCAAATGACATCCTTGCACGCATGGATACGGACCAGCTTGAAAGCCAGCTCAAACAGGCCGAAGCGCAACTGCGCCGAGCCGAGATCGGTATCGAGACGGCACGGAGCCTGGTCACACAACGCGAAGCCGAACACACGGCTGCGGAAGCGACAGTGGCGCAGCGGGAAGCGCAGCTCGATGCCGCGCAACGACGTCTGGCCCGCTCCCAGCAATTGACGCAAACACGCACGATTTCTCAACAGGTTCTTGACGACGATCGCGCGACCGCGCAGGGAGCAGAAGCAGCGGTCGGTGCAGCCAAAGCACAGCTCGCCGCCACGGAAGCCGCCATAGGCGCCGCAAAGGCGCAGGTCATCGATGCCGAGGCATCGGTAGAGGCCGCCAGGGCGGCAATCGCCAGCATTCAGGCAGATATCAACGACGCCACCCTGAGGGCTCCGAAACCGGGGCGCGTCCAGTATCGCGTCGCCCAGCCGGGCGAGGTGCTTTCCGCCGGCGGACGGGTGCTCAACCTTGTCGATGTCAGCGATGTTTATATGACCTTTTTCCTGCCGACTGCTCAAGCAGGGCGGGTCGCCATTGGTGCCGAGGCCCGGATCGTTCTCGACGCCGCGCCGCAATATGTCATTCCTGCGAATATTAGCTTTGTGGCCGATGTTGCCCAGTTCACGCCCAAGACCGTGGAAACGGAGGAGGAGCGCCAGAAACTGATGTTCCGCGTCAAGGCGAAGATATCGCAGGAACTGCTTCAAAAATATATTCAGCAGGTAAAAACGGGACTTCCGGGCATGGCCTATGTCAAGCTTGATCCCAATGCCGAGTGGCCGCAGCATCTCGCGGAAACCGTGAAATGAATGATGTTCCGGTCAAAGCTGGCGCTAGTGACGACAGCTTTGTCGTCCGGGCGCAAGACGTAGGATTGTCCTACGGAAAAACCCGCGCGCTGCGGGAGATCAACCTTGATGTTCCAGCAGGTTGCATGGTCGGGCTGATCGGGCCTGACGGGGTGGGCAAGTCGAGCCTGTTATCGCTGATCGCCGGGGCCCGGACGGTGCAGCAGGGCCATATCGAGGTCCTGGATGGTGATATTTCCGATAAGCGGCATCTTCAGTCCGCCTATCCGCGCATCGCCTATATGCCGCAAGGGCTTGGGAAGAACCTTTATCCGACGCTTTCGGTATTCGAAAATATTGATTTTTTCGGGCGGTTGTTTGGACATAACCGGAAAGAGCGTGAGCGGCGTATTGCCGATCTTCTGGCACGAACCGGCATGTCGCCCTTCGCGGACCGTCCGGCGGGCAAACTTTCCGGCGGCATGAAGCAGAAGACAAGCCTCTGCTGCTCGCTGATCCATGATCCCGACCTGCTTATACTTGATGAGCCGACGACCGGTGTCGATCCGCTATCCCGGCGTCAGTTCTGGGAGTTGATCGACGATATCCGCAAGGATCGTCCGGGAATGAGCGTCATCGTTGCCACGGCCTATATGGAAGAAGCCGAACGCTTCGACTGGCTTGTCGCGATGAATGACGGGCAGATACTGGCGACGGGTACGCCGCAGGAATTGCTGCAGCGTACCAATACTCCCAATCTTGATGCGGCCTTTATCGCGCTTTTGCCGGAAGAATTGCGGAAAGGGCATCACGACATCGAAATCCCAAAGCGTGAATTCGGCGACGATGCCGAAATCGCAATCGAGGCGCAAAACGTCACTGTTCGCTTCGGCAATTTCACGGCAGTGAATGACGTGAGTTTTCGCATCCCGCGTGGCGAGATTTTCGGCTTTCTGGGCTCCAACGGTTGTGGCAAGACCACGACCATGAAAGTCCTGACCGGGCTGTTGCCAGCCAGTGAGGGTACGGCACTCCTGTTCGGGCGTGAGGTCGACCCGAAGGATATCGATATACGCCGCCATGTCGGATATATGTCCCAGGCGTTTTCACTTTACTCGGAATTGACCGTTCGCCAGAATCTGGAGCTTCACGCCAAGCTGTTCGAGATGGCGGACGACCTGACCGAACGCCGGATCAAGGAATTGACCGAACGTTTTGATCTTACAGAGGTCATGGATTCCTTGCCCGACGCCTTGCCGCTTGGTATCCGCCAGCGGCTCTCACTGGCTGTGGCTTTGATCCATTCGCCCGATATCCTTATTCTCGATGAGCCGACATCTGGTGTCGATCCGGTCGCGCGTGACGCTTTCTGGCAAATCCTTGCCGATTTGTCGCGCAAGGACAATGTCACCATTTTTGTCTCCACCCATTTCATGAATGAAGCGGAACTTTGCGACCGCATTTCGCTGATGCATGCGGGCAAGGTGTTGATTAGCGATACCCCCAAGGCGATTACCGAAAGTCGCCATGCGGAAACTCTGGAGGAGGCCTTCGTCGCTTATCTTCAGGATGCTATTGGCGAAACAGGACAGCCCGCGCAATTGCCAGCAGCCGTACCTGATCAAGCGGCAAAGGCAGATGAATCACATCAAAAGAAGGCCTCAAGCTGGTTGCCGGACCTGCGGCGGATGCTGGCCTATACGCGGCGTGAGGCGCTGGAATTGAAGCGCGATCCGATCCGCGCAACGCTTGCTATCCTCGGCAGCGTTATCCTGATGTTTGTCATCGGCTACGGCATCAACATGGATGTCGAGAACCTGAAATTCGCTGTTCTCGACCGGGATGACACGACGATCAGCCGTAATTATGTCCAGCAGATTGCAGGTTCGCGTTATTTTTCCGAACAGCCTCCGATAACCGATTATGACGATCTCGACCGGCGAATGCGCGAGGGGGAAATCAGCCTCGCCATCGAAATACCGCCGAATTTCGGCGCAGATGTCATGCGCGGACGCCCAGTGGAAATCGCCGCATGGATCGATGGCGCGATGCCAACCCGCGCGGAGACAATCAAAGGCTATGTTCAGGGGATGCATGCCAATTGGCTGACGCAGAAAGCGCGTGAGCTTTATGGACGCGCGGCGACTGTCGGCAGTTTCAACCTGGAAATCCGCTACCGTTATAATCCCGATGTGCAAAGCCTCGTGGCCATGGTGCCGGCGGTCATTCCGCTTCTGCTGCTGATGATCCCGGCGATGCTGGCGGTGCTAAGCGTAGTCCGTGAAAAAGAACTGGGTTCCATCATCAACTTCTACGTGACGCCAGTGACGAAATTCGAATTTCTGTTCGGCAAGCAATTGCCGTATATCGGGCTGGCGTTTCTCAATTTCCTGATGCTGACTGCCTTCGCAGTCTTCATTTTTCGGGTACCGTTTACGGGCAGCTTCCCAACCTATGCGCTGGCGGCATTGCTCTATGTCACGATCGCGACCGGAATGGGGCTGGTGCTATCCACTTTCATGAACAGCCAGATCGCTGCAATCTTCGGCACGGCTCTGCTGACACTCATTCCGGCGGTGCAATATTCCGGCATTATTGACCCTGTGTCGTCGCTGCAAGGCGCGGGCGCTTTCATCGGCAAAATCTATCCTGCAACGCATTTCGTGACCATTTCGCGTGGCGTTTTCTCCAAGGCACTGGGATTTGCCGATCTCGCAGGTTCGTTTCTGCCCTTGTTGATCGCGGTGCCGGTACTCATGGCGCTCGCCATCATTCTTCTCAAGAAACAGGCGGGCTGAGATGCGGATATCCAACATAATCCAGCTTGGCGTGAAGGAACTGCGGGGCCTCGCACGCGATCCGATGCTGCTGATCCTCATCGTCTATGCCTTTACGCTTGCGATCTACACGGCTTCCAAGGCGATGCCCGAAACGCTCAACAATGCGGCCATAGCGATTGTCGATGAAGATCAGTCACCCGTTTCGGCCCGCATCACGACAGCGTTCTATCCGCCATATTTCGTACCTCCGAAACTCATTTCATCTTATGAAATGGATGCCCGGATGGATGAAGGTCTGGACACGTTCGCGCTCAACATCCCGCCGAATTTTCAGCGGGATCTTCTGGCGGGGCGTTCCCCGACGATCCAGCTCAATGTCGACGCGACCCGGATGAGCCAGGCCTTTACCGGGGGCGGATACGTGCAGGCGATTGTGACGAGCGAGGTGAACGAATTTCTCAATCGCTATCGCGGCAGCGCACAAACACCCGTCCAACTCAATCTGAGGGCGAGATTCAATCAGGATTTGAACAAGGGTTGGTTCGGGGCGATCAACAATGTGATTTCGTCGGTGACGATGCTGTCGATCATTCTGACGGGCGCAGCCCTTATTCGAGAGCGCGAACACGGAACCATAGAGCATCTGCTGGTGATGCCGGTAACGCCCGTCGAAATCATGGTCAGCAAAATATGGTCTATGGGGCTGGTCGTGCTGATTGCTTCAGCTTTTGCCTTGGTCGTGGTGGTGCAGGGGCTGCTCGCCGTTCCCATCTATGGATCGGTGTCGTTGTTCCTCGTCGGTGCAGCGCTGCAGCTTTTTGCGACGACCAGTCTTGGTATCTTTCTGGCGACTGCGGCTGGTTCCATGCCGCAGTTCGGAATGCTGCTGATGCTGGTACTTCTGCCATTGCAAGTGCTTTCAGGAGGCACAACCCCTCGTGAAAGCATGCCTGAGATCATCCAGACGATCATGCTGGCTGCGCCGAACACGCATTTCGTCATATTGGCGCAGTCGATCCTGTTTCGTGGTGCAGGGCTAAGCGTCGTGTGGCCGCAGTTTCTGGCCCTTATCGTCATCGGCTCGGTGCTATTCTACTTCGCGCTCCAGCGTTTCCGTGCGTTCATGCGATAAGAAAATTCTTTTGAAAACAGAGGACTGTATCCAATCCTTGCCAATGTGATTCAGTTTTCTCTCCTGGATTGCGCTTCGTCGCAGTTGCGAATCCTTAACCATGTTGCTATCGCAATCACTAGGAAACGGTTCCGCTGTTCAGGCGGATGAAAAGGGAACACGGTGAAGCCATTCGGGCTGATGCCGCGACTGCCCCCGCAACTGTAACCGGAGAGCTATCCTCCACAGCCGTGCAAGCGGTGAAAGCCACTGAAAGCTATCGTGCGATCGGGAAGGCGGCGGAAAAGCGATGACCCGGAAGTCAGGAGACCTGCCGTATCCGGTCACCCATGCATGGATACGGGGTGTGTCCAAGCGCGGCTGTCCGTGGCGGTGACATTGTTGAAATGTTGCCGTCGGGAAGAAGGGCGTATCACGCCACTATCACTTCAACCTGCGGTGAGAGGAAAAGCCGGTCATCGGTCCTCCGATACGGAAGGTTGAGGAAAAAATGCATCTTTTGAAATCATCGGTTCTGTTGGTCTCGGCCAGTGTTCTTGCACTACCGTCTGTGGCGCTTGCGCAAAACCTGCCGGAAAGTGACGGCGTCGTCGTTCTTGATACAATCGTGGTCACGCCATTGCGCCGCGTGTCTTCGCTGCAGCGCTCAACATCATCGGTGACTGTCATCGATTCCGCGGATATCGAGCGGTCGGCCGCTCCCGATCTGCAGTCACTGCTGAAGTCCTATAACGGTATTTCCATCAAGACGAATGGCGGACAGGGCTCTTCGGCTGGTATCTTCATTCGTGGGATGTCCGCCACGCAGACCGTCGTGCTGGTCAATGGCGTGCGCACGGCGTCCGCGACAAGCGGCGCAACGGGATTGGCGAATATTCCCCTGAGCTCAATCGACCGCATTGAGATCGCAAAAGGTCCTCATTCTGCCCAATATGGCGCCGACGCCATGGGTGGGGTGGTCAATATCATCACCAAGCAGGGGGGTGCCTGTGGCGAGCGCTCCTGGTGCGGCAGTCTTTCTACCGGGGCTAGCCATCCATGGGGCGGCTATGTTTCCGGTTCCGTCCAGGGGCGCAGCAAAGATGGCGTGGATTACGCTTTCGGCGCGGCCATCACCGGCACGCAAGGATATGACTTCACCACATCGGATGCGTACGGTCATGAGCCTGATCGCGATGGATTTCTGCAGGGCTCCTTCAACCTTGCGCTGGCGAAGGATTTCGACTGGGGTAGAATTTATGCAGATGGTCTCTTCAGCCGGGGGCGTAACCAGTATGACGCCAAAGCGCCTTCGCCGAACCAGGCTGACAGCACGGCATTTAACGGCAAGATCGGAACGCGGATCGATCATTCGGCGGACTGGTCGTCAACACTGGAATTCAGCACCGGTATCGACAATAGCCGTAACTTCCGCAAGGGCGTGAACGAATCTGACCGGTTTGAAACCAGGCGTTATGGGGTCTTTGGGTCGACCGAGAAGAGCTTTGATACCGGCAACGTTGGTCATACGGTCACCGCTGGCGTGGAAGCCTATCGCGAGGAGATCAACACCACGGTTGCCTATGATGAAACCAGCCGCGACCTGGCTGCCGTGTTTGGTCAATATTCTCTGGAATATGAAGCGTTGCGCGTTGACGGTGGCATTCGCTATGACCACAACAGTCAATTCGGGAACGTCGCCACTTATAACCTTGGCGCAAGCTATGAAATTTTGCCGGATTTGGTGCTGAGGTCTTCTTACGCAACCGGTTTCCGTGCGCCGACATTTAATGATCTTTACTATCCGCTGTCGGGAAATCCTGATTTGAACCCCGAGAAATCGGGTTCTTATGAACTCGGTTTGAATTGGCGGATCAGCGCTCGCACCAGTCTGGATATGGCTTTCTACGATACCAGACTAAAGCAGGGCATCAGCTGGAGAGAAAACGAGCAAACACATCTCTGGTTGCCGGTAAACGTTGACCGAGCCCACATAACCGGTTTTGAAGCGACGCTCGACCACCGCTTCAACGACCAGTGGGGTGCCAAAGGAATGGTGGATTTCAAGCGGCCTATCGATGAAGACACCGGAAACGATCTTCCCTATCGTGAACGTTTCAAGGCAGCGGCTGAGGTCAATTTCACGCCGATTGAAAAGCTCGATCTGACTGCAAGATTGATCTACGGCGGCTCCCGCTACGCGGACGCTGCGAACAACAAGAAACTCGGTGACTATGTGACCGCTGATTTCGTGGCGCTCTATTCCATCGACAAGCAATCGCAACTGAAGTTTTCGGTCGAGAATATATTTGACAAGGACTATCAGTCCAGCGCTGGCTATATTGCGCCAGGACGTACGATCAATGTCGGATTGACCCGGAATTTCTGAGGCTGAACAGAGAATGAAAAGGGCATCCGCAAACTGGATCATTAGCTTCTGCCTCGCGGCGGGGCTGGCCCTTTTCGTTCGAAATCCGGCAGATGCAGCGGATGGTCCAAAGCGGGTTGTTTCCATCAATGTATGTACCGATCAGCTCGCAATACTGTTGGCCAGGGAAGGGCAGCTACAATCGGTTTCCTATCTATCGCAGGACCCGGAATTGTCTGTCATGGCTGCGAAAGCCCGGCAGTTGCCGGCCAACCATGCGCAGGCAGAAGAAGTTTTCCTGATGAAGCCCGACCTTGTGCTGGCAGGAACATTCTCCTCGAGAGCGACGGTTGGGCTATTGCGGAGGCTTGGCGTACGAGTGGAAGAGTTCGCGCCCGCCCGCTCGTTCAGCGATATAGAAGTTCATCTGCGTCGCATGGGCGAGTTGCTCGGAAGACAGGCGGACGCCAGCCGGGAAATCGATAAGATGAAAGCTGCTTTGGCGGCTATCCAGCAGCCTGTCCGTCGCAAGACGGTCGCGCTTTATTACGCCAACAGTTACACATCTGGGCGGGGCACGCTGGTCGATGAAGCAGTTCGCCTTGCCGGACTTGATAATCTGGCCGACAAGGCAGGCGTCAGTGGCTCTGCGCCGCTATCACTGGAAAAACTGGTGCTCGAAAAGCCGGATATTCTGGTGCGCAGTTCCAGAGAACGCGCGCCTGCGCTGGCTTTCGAGAATTTCGAACATCCGGCCTTGCGGGCGCTCGAAAGACAGGCGAGGGCGGTGACGATAGAAGACAATCTGACCGTGTGCGGTGGACCATTCAGTGTCGAAGCCGTGGCAGAACTCGCGGAGGCCGCGCGTGACTGAGCGTAACCGCTTCTATCTTCTGCTGGTCGGGCTGGCCCTTCTCGTGGCTTTGCTTTTCGTTGTTTCGCTGCTGACGGGACCTGCGGCAATCAGCATCCCCGACAGCCTCAAGGCACTTTTCGGCGATGACAGCGAAATGATCGTGCTAGTGATGCGCGAAATCCGTCTGCCCCGGGCATTGCTCGCGCTCCTTATCGGAGCTTCGCTTGGGCTGTCTGGCGCTGCCTTGCAGGGCTATCTGCGCAACCCGCTCGCGGAACCGGGTTTGCTTGGAGTGAGCGCATCCGCGTCGTTCGGAGCAGTTATTGCTATCTATAGCGGCCTGTCGCTTCTGTTTCCGCTGGCCTTGCCGCTGCTTGCGTTGGCGGGGGCTTTTGTGTCGGTGTTTCTCGTCAAGCTTCTGGCGGGGCGGAATGCCGGTACGCTCGCCGTCATTCTGGCAGGTGTCGCGGTGACGAGCCTTGCCGGAGCATTGACGGCGCTGGCGCTCAACCTGTCGCCCAATCCATTTGCAGCAATGGAAATCGTGTTCTGGATGCTCGGATCGCTGGCAGACAGATCAATGACCCATGTCGCTCTTGCCGCACCATTTATTCTCGTCGGCTGGGCGATGCTTCTGGCACTCGGGCGGTCTCTCGACAGCCTGACATTAGGGGCCGACGCTGCCGCCATGATGGGCGTCAATCTGGCTCGTGTGCAGCTTTTTGCAGTGCTGGGTACAGCGGCCTGCGTCGGTGCTTCCACTGCGGTTGCCGGGGCAATCGGTTTCGTAGGACTGGTGGTTCCTCATCTCTTGCGTCCACTTGTGGGTTCGCGTCCATCGCGATTGCTGGTCGCAAGCGGTTTCGGTGGCGCTGCCCTTTTGCTGGCGGCTGACATATTGGTGCGCATCGTCATGCCGGGGCGTGAGCTGAAACTGGGCGTCCTCACGGCAATCATCGGTGCGCCGTTCTTCCTGTGGCTGGTTTTCAAATATCGGAGGCGGCTCGTATGACATCGCTTTCGGTAAAAAATCTTTCCGTTACGCTCGGTGGAAAGGTTGCGCTCAACGATGCAAGTTTTGCTATTCAGGACGGTGAATTCATCGGGTTGATCGGACCCAATGGTGCAGGAAAGACGACATTGTTGCGGGCTATCCTGGGGCTTGCTGCGTCGCGAGGAGAGATTTCACTCGATGGAGACGACTTGCGCCGAATGACGGCTTCGGAAAAAGCGCAAAAGCTTGCCTATTTGCCTCAGGAGCGTGATGTCGCGTGGCCGGTATCAGTGGAGATGCTTGTTTCCTTGGGCCGTTCTGCGTTGAAACCGGTCTTTGCGAGCATGAATGCGCAGGACAAGGCGCTTATCGATACTGCAATGCAGCGCATGGACGTTGCCCAATTCCGGGACAGGTCCGCAATGGAGCTTTCCGGCGGCGAGCGGGCGCGGGTACTGATTGCGCGTGTGCTGGCGCAGGATACGCCGATGATACTCGCTGACGAGCCGGTGGCAGGTCTCGACCCTTCTCATCAACTGGGGTTGATGGAGAGTTTTTCTGAACTTGCGCAGGAGGGGAGAACGGTTGTTGCCTCATTGCATGAGTTGAGCCTTGCGGCACAGCATTGCACGCGCCTGCTTGTGGTGGACAAGGGGAAAATCGTTGGGGACGGGGCGCCAACGGAGGTCCTCACGCCGCAACTATTGCAAGACGTCTATGGCATACATGCGAAAATACTGACAGTCGACGGAGAGTTCATCGTTCATCCTGCTTCACGTACAGGCTAGACATTTTTCCATTGGCGGTCACGAGACGAGGCGTAGATCGTTTCTACAGCCTTCTGGACTTCATAACCCTCGCGAAAATCGGCGTGACCGTTCCGCTGTCCGGCGATAGCAAGCACGAAGTCGCGGACCTCGATTGTCTTGAGATCATTGAAGCCGATCTGGTGACCGCCCGCGACGCAAAAGGCTCCATAGGGTTCGTGCTCAGGCCCTGCGAATATCTTGCGGAAGCCCTGTTGTCCTTTCTTGTCGGAAAAGAGAAACAGGTCGAGTTCGTTGAAGCGTTCCTGCGAAAAGCATAGCGAGCCTTTCGATCCGGAAATCTCGAAATCATGCTGCATCTTGCGACCGCTGGCGATCCAGCTTGCTTCGAGCGTTCCGGTCGCTCCGTTTTCAAAACGCAGGAAAGCACGCGAAACGTCGTCCACTTCAACGGGTTTCATCCGTGAAGGTTTCAAACTATCCGGACGCTCGCTGATCACTGTGACGGCATCTCCCATGACGGCTGTGATCGGTCCAACGAGATAGCGCGCAGCCGCGATGATATGACTGCCGATGTCGGCCAGTGCTCCGCCTCCGCCCACCGGATCAAGCCTCCAGGTCCAGGGGATACGGGCCTCGGCCATGAAGTCCTCAGCGTGAATGCCGCGAAAATTGCGGATTTCGCCCAGTTCACCGCTTTCGATGATTTCCCTTGCCAGCTTTATCATCGGGTTTTTGAGGTAGTTGAATCCGACTGCAGTCTGAACACTGTTCCGTTCAGCGGCGAGCGCCATTTCGAGGCACTCGGCCGCGGTGGGTGCAAGCGGCTTTTCGCAATAGACGTGTTTGCCTGCTTCAATGGCGGCGAGCGCCATTTCCCTGTGAAACCGGTTTGGCGTAGTGATGTCGATGAGATCGATATCCGGGTTTGAGATTAGTGTACGCCAATCGCCGGTGGCAGTTGCAAAGCCCAGTTGTTTTGCGGCTTTTGTCGCCGTTTCCGCATTCACATCGGCCAATGTGTGAAGCCGCACTTCAATCGGCAAGTCGAACACCCGGTTGACGTTTGCGAGCGCAAGGGCGTGGGTCTTGCCCATGAAACCGGACCCGATCAAACCGACCGTCAGAAGCTCAGTTCTACCAGTCATGGCATTCCTCCCGAAACGATGGTCGAGGTGTTTGGCGCTGCGCAACTCCTTTGCGAAATAAGCATATCGTCGGCAGCTTATGCGATTGACATCAGCTACCAGAAATGGAATTATAATTCCACGATAATTTGTTATGAATGTTTCATTCTATTGAATAAACCCAACCTCTGCATGAGTTGCCGGACAAACGCTTGGAGGAGCGCCGGGATGCCGCAGACGAAGGTAAAGCGTTAACGCAAACCGGCGGGGAGTGCCGGACAAGGGAGGAGTGAACATGCAATCTCTATTGAAGTCGGCCGTAGCCGGGGTGGCCTTGCTGGCTGCTTCTGTCGCAGCCCAGGCAGCTGATATTAATATCGTCGTGGTCAGCCATGGTCAGGCATCCGATCCGTTCTGGTCTGTGGTGAAGAATGGCGTTGCGGAAGCGGCGAAGGATACGGGTGTGAAGGTCGATTACCGCGCACCGGAAACCTTTGACATGGTGCAGATGGCGCAGCTTATCGATGCTGCTATCAACCAGAAACCACAAGGTATCGTGGTTTCCATTCCAGATGCGGATGCGCTTGGACCGTCGATTCAACGTGCTGTCGCAGCCGGTATTCCCGTCATTTCCATGAATTCCGGTTCCGATGCTTCGAAGAAGCTCGGCGCTCTGCTGCATGTCGGTCAGGATGAATTCGATGCCGGTAAGGTTGCCGGTGAAGCATTGAAGAATGCTGGCGGAAAGAAAGGCATTTGCGTCAATCAGGAAGTCGGAAACGTCTCGCTCGATCAGCGTTGTGCAGGCTTCAAAGAGGGCTTTGGTGAGGTGACGGTTCTGCCTACGTCGACAGATCCTGCAGAAAACGAAGCCAAGGTTCGTGCGGCTTTGGCATCCGATGCTGCCGTCGACACGATCCTGACCCTCAATGCGACACTCGCGGGTGAACCAGCTGTGAAGGCTGCTGCCGAGAGCGGTCGCAGCGGTATCCACGTTGCGACGTTCGATATGTCGGCTGGCTTTCTGGAAGCCGTCGAAAAGGGACAGGCGGACTTCGCCATCGACCAGCAGCAGTTCCTGCAAGGCTATCTGCCGGTATCGTTTCTCGCGCTTAACGCGAAGTACGGCTTGATGCCGGGCGGCAATGTTCCATCGGGTCCGAACCTGATCACCAAGGACAAGGCCAAGCAGGTCGTTGAACTTTCGGCCAAGGGCATCCGTTAACCTCGTTTCGACGATCAAACATCAAGCCCGCCCATGACAATGGGCGGGAATGGGTTTCTGCGCCCGGAATGTATCAGGAGAAGATCATGAGTGAGCCACTTCCCCATCAAAGGGCCGGAACGGCACCGCTGTCGAAGGATGAGCGTTTGCAATCGGCCAGCCCGTTGCAGCGGCTCCTGAGCCGGCCGGAATTGGGGGCGGTATCTGGTCTGATCCTTATAACGATATTTTTCGTTTCCGTTGCCAATCCTGCGATGTTCACGGCAGCCGGTATCATGAACTTCATGGCGCCTGCTTCGCAGCTTGGCATTCTGGCCGTCGCCGCGGCGCTTCTCATGATCGGCGGCGAGTTCGATCTCTCCATCGGCTCGATGGTCGCCTTTGCTGGCCTGATCTTCGCCGCTGCCCTCGTCGTGTGGCAGGTGCCACTCGCTGTCGCCATCATCGTCACCCTGCTTTTTGCAGCTTTCGTGGGCGTAGTGAATGCCCAGATAGTTATCCGAACGGGGTTGCCATCCTTTATCGTAACGCTCGCTTTCCTCTTCATTCTGCGTGGTCTGTCGCTGGTTGGGCTGAAATGGGCCACGGGCGGAGCCACCCAATTGCGCGGTGTGAAGGAAGCCGTTGCGGGCAGTTATCTTGCAGGGCTTTTTTCCGGCGATGCCTTTCAGGGAGTTTTTGCCTGGATGGCTGAAAACGACCTGATCGCCAAATTTCCCAATGGGGAGCCGTCGGTAAGAGGCGTCCCTGTCGAAGTTATCTGGTTCATCGCCATTGCGCTTATCGCGACCTATGTGCTGGTGCGCACCCGCTTCGGTAACTGGATTTTCGCGGCAGGCGGTGATGCACTTGCCGCCCGCAATTCCGGTGTTCCGGTGCGCCGCGTCAAGACGACCCTCTTCATGTGCACGGCAATGGCTGCAGCACTGGTGGCTATCCTTACCGTTCTGGATGCTGGCTCAACCGACGCGCGCCGCGGCTTCCAGAAGGAATTCGAGGCGATTATTGCCGCAGTGATTGGGGGCTGTCTGCTGACGGGGGGGTATGGCTCTGCGATCGGGGCATTCTTCGGCGCGATCATATTCGGGATGGTGTTGATCGGGTTGACCTATACCCAGATCGATCAGGACTGGTATCTGGTCTTTCTCGGCGGAATGCTGCTGATCGCGGTGCTCTTCAACAATTTCATTCGCAAGCGTGCGACCGGCGAGCGCTGAGGAGGTTTGCCATGACGACGCCCATCATCGAAGTCCGCAATCTCGTTAAACATTTCGGCCCGGTCATCGCGTTGAACGGCGTCTCGTTAAGCGTCGAACCGGGGCAGGTGCACTGTCTGCTTGGCGACAATGGCGCGGGTAAATCGACCCTGATCAAAACGCTTTCGGGCGTGCATAAGCCGACGAGCGGCGACTTTCTGGTTGAGGGAAAGCCTGTCTTCTTCAACAGTCCGCGTGATGCGCTCGATCATGGCATCGCGACCGTCTATCAGGATCTGGCGATGATCCCGTTGATGTCCGTCATGCGCAATTTTTTTCTTGGGCGCGAACCGACAAAGGGCGTCGGACCTTTCCGCTGGTTCGATGCACAACAGGCCGAAGAGGTAACACGCGAGGAAATGCGCAAGATCGGGATTGACGTTCGTGATCCACAGCAGGCTGTGGGAACGCTTTCCGGCGGCGAGCGCCAGTGTGTGGCGATTGCCCGCGCCGTCTATTTCGGGGCGAAGGTGCTCATCCTTGATGAACCTACCTCGGCGCTGGGCGTGCGCCAGACAGCGATGGTTCTCAAATACATCAATCTGGTGCGCTCGCGGGGGCTGGGCGTCATCTTCATCACCCACAATGTTCGTCATGCCCATGCGGTCGGCGACAAGTTCACGGTTCTCAATCGCGGCGTAACGCTTGGAACGCGAACCAAGAACGATGTGGACATGGACGAACTGCAAAGCCTGATGGCGGGTGGGCAGGAGCTTGCCGATCTGACTGCCGAACTGGGCGGCAGGGTTTGACCGGGATTTTCGGAGTGTAGAATGAACGGACAATTCAGCGGTAAAGTTGCTGTCATAACGGGAAGCACCCAAGGGCTGGGAGCAGCAACGGCGAAACTGTTTGCTGAAAGAGGCGCGAAAGGCTTGGTCATATGCGGGCGCTCGGCTGAGAAGGGGCGGGCACAGGTCGATCAGTTGAAAAAAGCGGGAACAGAAGCCGTTTTCGTTCAGGCCGATCTTGAGAAGGTGGAAGACTGCCGCACGATCATCTCGGAAGCTGATCGTGTGTTTGGACGGCTCGATGTCCTCGTAAACGCTGCTGGTCTGACGGATCGGGGCACCATTCTGGATACCGACCCCGAACTGTTCGACCGTTTGTTTGCGGTGAATATGCGAGCGCCGTTCTTCCTCATTCAGGAAGCGATAAAGCTGTTCCGACGCGACAAGGTTGAGGGAACCATCGTCAATATTTCTTCGATGTCCTCCATGGGTGGCCAGCCATTCATTGCAGCTTACTGTGCTTCCAAGGGGGCGCTCGACACGCTGACCCGCAACGTGGCCTATTCGGTGCTTCGCAACCGCATTCGCATCAATAGCCTGAATATCGGCTGGATGGCATCGGACGGCGAGGATCGCATCCAGCGCGAATTTCACAATGCGGCGGCGAACTGGCTCGATGAAGCGGCCCGGAGCCAGCCTTTCGGAAGGCTGATCGATCCGGCCGAAGTTGCCCGTGCAATAGCTTTCCTGGCCTCGGAAGAATCCGGATTGATGACCGGCGCCATCGTGAATTTCGATCAATCCGTCTGGGGCGCGTATGGTGTATCTCCGCATCCAGATCAGCCGCTTTAGCGGCCGACAGTATCCATATGTTTGAACGAGGGGGATGGAGCCTGCTTCGGCAACTGAAATGGTTCGATAGATATTTCCGTCGAGATTGCGAATATTTGTATGTTGCTTTGTTCGAGTATTGCTTGAGCAAAGCATAAAATATTGTGAGAAAATTTTATATCCCTTCTTGCGCTTGCAATTTCAGGTAGTTAGAGCATCTGTCTGCCTGACCGATTCAGGCTGTGTGTTTCAAGCAGTTGTTTCAGCCGTATTAACGCAATGTCAAAGCCTCCCTTTCGACTGCGAATTCGCTCTAGACAATAAGCTGGCACAGACACCGTTTTAATTTGCGCTGAAAGGACCAGCATCGTGGAGCAGGCAAAGAACGGAACCCGTAAGGGTGGGCGCAAGGCGCTGTGGGCGGCTGTTGCGATAATCGCTATCGCTGCCGCCGGTTTGACCGGATACAAATTCACACTTGAGAAGACCATTACATCGCAGCTTGAAAAGCGTGGCGGCAAGGCATCTTCCGTCGAGGCGGATTTTCTCGGACGTATCCACCTGCGCGACGTGACGTTGCCGCTGAAGGATGGCTCTAACGTTCGTATTGCGTCGGTCGATGGTCGCCCGAAGTTCCTGTTCCTCACGGGGATGCTGAATGCGTCGGGCATCGATACAGAGATCGGAAACTACAAGATTTCCATTCCAAGCGTGGCGATCGAAGACGCCAATTTCGATAGCGCCATGCTGAAGGACACTTTCGGCAATAGCGGTCTCACGCTGCCGGAGCGCGTTGGCCGTTTCTCGGCAAAGCGCCTCACCGCGCAGGAAATCAAGGTCGTCCAGACGGTTGCGAATAACGAACAGAACATTGTCTACAAGGACGTTGCGCTGGAAGATATCAACCTCGGTAAGGTTGCTCGCTATACCGCTGCCAGCACAGATTTCGACTTTACGGTCGAAGTTCCTGACGAAGACGGCGAAAAAGTCACGGACAAAATGACGGGTACCATCGGTGCCGCAGAAGGCAAGGACATCGATGGTGTCTTCCTTGCACGCCTCTATACCGAGAAGGCAGGTCCGGACGACAAGGAGGCCAAGCCGGTCTACGGTCCGTTCTCGGCGAAAAACATCGTCATGAAGACGAAGGATGTGACTTTCCGCTACGATGAAGTTCGCAGCAACGGCTTTTCAGCTCGTATGCCTGCCGTACCATTCACCGAAACTTTGCAAAAGCTGCAAGCTCTCGAAAAGATGGACGAACCTTCCCCGGCAGAAACGCGTGAGCTTATTCTCAAGCTGACTTCCCTGTTCGAAACGATCGGCAAGGGTGATGTCGAGCTGATCGGCATGAAGATCGAGCCTACCGATCCCTCGAAGGGCAAGGGCGGCATCGAACGCATTGCGGTCGCTTTCGACAATCAGAAGATGGACGCGACCATCAAGGGTTTCGGGTTTGCGGAAGGCCCGGATTACATGAAGATGGAAGAAGCTTCCTTGAAGGGCTTCTCCTGGGCGACATCAATCGAAGCGTTGAAAAAGTTTGCGGCGCTGAGCGACGATCAGATTGAGAACTTCCCTTATACGACCATGCTTCCGGAATTCGGCACGCTTCGGATTGTGGGAATCGACGCAGACCTGCCATACGACGAATCTGAAGATGTAGATGCAGGCGAAGAAAACGCGGACGATGCGGATCAGGCTGCAACGGAAGGAACGTCGGTTCCTTCGCTGCCGGAACGCATTCAGTTTGCCATGAAGAGCTACGAAGTCTCTCTCAACAAGCCTTACAACGGCATTCCGACCGACGTGCGCGTGGCTTACGAAGATATGTCGCTCAAAGTCCCGGCACAGGGCGATGACGAATTCTACCAGCAGCTTCGCAAACTTGGTTATGACCGTCTCACCATGTCCTCGAATTTCGAGGCCAACTGGGATGAAGCAAACCAGAATCTGATCATCAAGGACATCTCGGTCAGCGGCAAGGATATGGGGTCCGTGTCCATGTCGGGCTTGATGGGGGGCTTCACCAAGGAGTTCTTCTCAGGTGACAAGGTGATGACACAGGTCGCTTTGCTTGGGCTCAAGGCCAAGCAGGTAAACCTCAAAATCCAGGAAAAGGGTATCATCGCCAAGGGCATCAAAATGTATGCCCAAGAGAACAATATGACCGAAGACGAAGTGCGCAGCACTGTGTCTCTGATAGCTGCAGCCGCTCTACAGGAACTGGCAGCGGATCAGCCGCAGTTGCAGGATGTTGCGGCGGCGTTTTCTACCTTCCTTGCAAAGCCGAATATTTTCGAGCTGGCCGTCAAGGCGAAAGCCGATAGAGGCATTGGCGCCCTTGAAATGGTAGCTGCATCGCAGGATCCGCTCACTTTGCTCGACAAGGTCGATATCGAAGCCAAGACGGAATAATCGGCTATTCAATCGACATAAGCGAAACGCCGGCCTTTGGCCGGCGTTCTTGTAATCAGAGCTTCACCAAAACATTACACAAGGGTCATGCCCTTGAAATACAAGGGTCCTAGTAAGCCTCGGAAATAACGAGGCCAACATGACCAGAAAAAATGTCCTGCTTATCGTCGTTGATCAATGGCGAGCAGATTTTATCCCTCACCTGATGCGGGCGGAGGGGCGCGAACCCTTCCTTAAAACGCCCAATCTTGATCGTCTTTGCCGGGAAGGCTTGACCTTCCGAAATCATGTCACGACGTGCGTGCCGTGTGGCCCGGCAAGGGCAAGCCTGCTAACGGGCCTCTACCTGATGAACCACCGAGCGGTGCAGAACACTGTTCCGCTTGACCAGCGCCATCTGAACCTTGGCAAGGCCCTGCGCGCCATTGGCTACGATCCCGCGCTCATTGGTTACACCACCACGACACCTGATCCGCGCACAACCTCTGCAAGAGATCCGCGTTTCACGGTCCTGGGCGACATCATGGACGGCTTTCGTTCGGTTGGCGCATTCGAGCCCAATATGGATGGGTATTTTGGCTGGGTGGCCCAAAACGGCTTCGAACTGCCAGAGAACCGCGAAGATATCTGGCTGCCGGAAGGTGAACATTCCGTTCCCGGCGCTACCGACAAACCGTCGCGCATTCCGAAGGAATTTTCGGATTCGACATTCTTCACGGAGCGCGCCCTGACATATCTGAAGGGCAGGGACGGCAAGCCTTTCTTCCTGCATCTTGGCTATTATCGCCCGCATCCGCCTTTCGTAGCCTCCGCGCCCTACCATGCGATGTACAAAGCCGAAGATATGCCTGCGCCTACACGTGCGGAGAATCCGGATGCCGAAGCGGCACAGCATCCGCTCATGAAGCACTATATCGATCACATCAGACGCGGTTCGTTCTTCCATGGTGCGGAAGGCTCGGGAGCAACGCTTGATGAGGGCGAAATTCGCCAGATGCGCGCTACCTATTGCGGACTGATCACCGAGATCGATGATTGTCTGGGGAAGGTCTTTGCCTATCTCGATGAAACCGGTCAGTGGGACGACACGCTGATCATCTTCACGAGCGATCATGGCGAACAGCTGGGCGATCATCACCTGCTCGGCAAGATCGGTTACAATGCCGAAAGCTTCCGTATTCCCTTGGTCATAAAGGATGCGGGACAGAACCGGCACGCCGGCCAGATCGAAGAAGGCTTCTCCGAAAGCATCGACGTCATGCCGACCATCCTCGAATGGCTGGGCGGAGAAACGCCTCGCGCCTGCGACGGCCGTTCGCTGTTGCCATTTCTGGCTGAGGGAAAGCCCGCCGACTGGCGCACGGAACTGCATTACGAGTTTGATTTCCGCGATGTCTTCTACGATCAGCCGCAGAACTCGGTCCAGCTTTCCCAGGATGATTGCAGCCTCTGTGTGATCGAGGACGAAAACTACAAGTACGTGCATTTTGCGGCCCTGCCGCCGCTGTTCTTCGATCTGAAGGCAGACCCGCATGAATTCAACAATCTGGCTGGCGATCCTGCTTATGCGGCCCTCGTTCGTGACTATGCCCAGAAGGCATTGTCGTGGCGACTGTCTCATGCCGACCGGACACTCACCCATTACAGATCCAGCCCGCAAGGGCTGACAACGCGCAACCATTGATCTCAGGAGCAACCAATGATCAATCTGACCCGACGCGGGATGCTTGGACTTTCAGCCGGTGCCGCGGGTTCGCTCATCCTGCCGCGCTTTGCCATCGCACAGGCTGACAATCGCACATCAATCACCATTGCGGTGCAAAAGGTGGCGAACAGCAATACGCTCGACGTCCTTCGCGAACAGTCGAATGTCGGCGAACGCGTCTTCTTCTCCAGTATCTGGGAAGCGCTGATCGACCGTGACTGGTTGGGCGGGCTTTCTGCCGTGCCGGGCCTTGCGACCGAATGGACCCGCATTGACGACAAGACCGTCGAATTGAAACTCCGTCAGGGCGTGAAGTTCCACAACGGCGACGAGATGACCGCCGAAGACGTTGCCTTCACCTTCGGCAAGGAACGCATGTTCGGCGACACGCAGCCAGCCGAAGGCAAGACGATTTACGTCACGGAGAAAAATCCGCTCGGTCGCGAAAGCAAGGAACTGCCGCTGGAAGTACCCGCGACTGCCCGCCGTTCCTGGCCGGCCCTGCTGGGTGTGGAAGTGGTCGACAAATATACGGTGCGTTTCAAGAACGGTACGCCGGACGTCACCATGGAAGGCCGCATCTCGCGTTACGGCAGCCAGATCATGAGCCGTCGCGGTTGGGAGGAATCCCCAAGCTATCTCGATTGGGCGCGCAAGCCGATCACCACCGGCCCCTACAAGGTTGTCGAGTTTAAGCCAGACAACATGCTGGTGCTCGAAGCTCATGATGAATATTGGGGTGGACGCCCGCCGCTGAAGCAGATCCGTTTCATCGAAGTGCCGGAAGTAGCCTCTCGCATCAATGGTCTGCTCTCGGGTGAATATCAGTTTGCCTGCGACATTCCGCCGGACCAGATCGAGGGCATCGAAAAGAACGACGCTTTCGAGGTTCAGGGCGGTACGATCCTTAACCATCGTCTGACCGTTTTCGACAAGTTCCATCCGCAGCTTGAAAACCCGCTGGTGCGTCGCGCATTCACCCACGCGATCGATCGTCAGGCGATCGTGGATTCGCTGTGGGCCGGCCGTACGGTCGTTCCGGCAGGGCTTCAGTGGGATTATTATGGCGATATGTTCGTCCAGGGCTGGAATGTTCCGGAATATAACCCTGATCTCGCCAAGCAGCTTCTGAAAGAAGCCGGTTACAAGGGCGATGCAATCCCTTACCGCCTGCTCAACAATTACTACACCAACCAGACCCCGACCGCGCAGATCCTTGTGGAGATGTGGAATCAGGTAGGCCTGAACGTCGAAATCCAGATGAAGGAAAACTGGCAGCAAATCCTGGAAAAGAGCCCGGGACGCGCAGTGCGTGACTGGTCCAATTCTGCGCCGTTCAACGATCCTGTTTCTTCCATCGTCAGCCAGCACGGCCCGAACGGCCAGCAGCAGCAGGTCGGCGAATGGACGAATGAGGAAGCAAACAAGCTTTCCGTCATTCTGGAAACCAGCACGGATCACGCGAAGCGCAAGGAAGCGTTCAAGCGGATGCTGGAAATCTGCGAACGTGAAGACCCAGCCTACACGGTCCTCCATCAGAACGCGACGTTCACGGCCAAGCCGAAGTCATTGAAGTGGAAGGCCGCACCTGCTTTCGCGATGGACTTCCGCAAGAACAACTGGGCTTGAACCATTTGTAGTAGCGAGCCCGGTATGACCGGGCTCGCTTGTCCTTTGGGGCTTCCCGCCCCGCGAATGTGAATGAACCAGAAGGATTGCATGATGCCGCTGGTCGAAATTTCCAATCTTCACGTAGCCTTTGACGGCGTGCCGGTTCTGCATGGTATCGACCTCTCGATTGGGCGTGGCGAAGCTGTGGGGCTTGTCGGGGAATCCGGCTGCGGCAAGTCTGTCACCTGGCTGGCAGCGCTCGGCCTCCTTCCGAAGAAAGCGTCGATCTCCGGCAGTGTTCTCCTCGAAGGAACGGAATTGCTGACCGCCTCCCGCAGCACGCTCGAAAATGTTCGCGGCGGTCGCGTCGCAATGATCTTTCAGGACCCGTCGAGTTCCTTGAACCCGGTTATCCGGGTGGGGCGACAGATAGAGGAAGCCGTGCGGCTACATCGCGGGCTGAGAGGACCTGCGGCCCGGGCAGAGGCGTTGCGATTGATGGAGCTTGTTGGAATTCCCGATGCTCGTCGACGTATTGATAATTATCCGCACGAATTTTCAGGTGGCCAGAACCAGCGTTTGATGATCGCCATGGCGCTCGCGGGCAACCCTGACATCCTTATCGCTGATGAGCCGACGACTGCCCTCGATGCGACGATCCAGGCTCAAATTCTCGATCTGCTGGCTGCCCTGCGCGCGGAAACCGGCATGGCTCTGGTGTTTATCAGCCACGATCTCGGCGCTGTTTCGCAAATATGCGAACGGGTTTCCGTCATGTATGCGGGACGTATTGTCGAGCAGGCCCGGACCGAAGCGCTTTTCGCCGCGCCCCGTCATCCTTATACGCATGGCTTGTTTGGTTCCATTCCGAGCCTTGATGGCGGGCGCAATCGTCTGATCCCCATCGAGGGCACGGTTCCTGAACCCGGCAAGCTTCCGCAAGGTTGCGCATTCTCGCCACGCTGCCTGAGCGCGAGCGACCTCTGCGCGCGAAGTCTTCCACGGCTTGGTGTTCCGCAGGACGACGCCGGTGAGGGGCGCATGGTCGCCTGTTTTCATCCCTATCCGGCAGCGCCGTCTTTACTGCCATCAATGCGCGGTCGTGTTTCAACGCAAGCGAGTACAAAGGCGATAGCACAATGACAGCCGCTCTCATCGAAGCCCGCGACCTTGTCAAAACCTATACGTCACGCAAAGGGCTGTTCGCGCAACCAGTTGCAGTTCGCGCTGTAGATGGGCTTTCCCTGTCGGTAGCTCCGGCGACGACACTCGGAATTGTTGGCGAATCCGGTTCAGGCAAATCCACAACTGGACGCCTGCTTCTCGGTCTGGAAGATCCCAGCGAAGGGGAAGTCACCTTTGAGGGCTCAGCTCTGCCGCGTCAAAAGACGGCGAGCTGGCGCGCTTTACGCGCGCGCATGCAACTCGTTTATCAGGACCCTCTTGCTGCTCTGGACCGGCGGTTGCCTATTGGCCGTCAGATAGCCGAGCCACTGGAAATCCACGGCATCGGGACTCCGGATGAGCAGAAAGCCCGTGTCGCCGAATTGATGCGAGCGGTGGGGCTTCGTCCCGATCAGGCTTCACGCTACCCGCATGAGCTTTCCGGCGGGCAGCGTCAGCGCGTCGTCATCGCGCGGGCCATCGCGTCCAGGCCGCAACTCATTGTCTGCGATGAACCAGTATCAGCGCTGGATGTTTCTATTCAGGCGCAGGTCGTAAACCTTCTGCGGGATTTGCAGGAACGCGAAGGCATTGCGATGGTTTTCATCAGCCATGATCTGAAGGTGGTGCGCAATATATCGGATCGTGTCGCGGTCATGTATCTGGGCCGTATCGTCGAAGAAGCTTCCTCTGACGAAGTTTTTGCCAAGCCGCTTCACCCCTATACGCGGGCACTCGTGTCGAGTGTTCCTGTCGCGGGAACGCCGCTCAGCGATCGCATCATTCTGCAGGGTGAGCCGCCTAATCCTGCTGCGCGGCCCAGTGGCTGTGCCTTTCATCCCCGCTGCCGTTTTGCCGCTCCGCGCTGCAGCAGCGAGGTACCTGAACTCCTCGACATGCCAGCGGGACGCAAAGTCGCCTGCCATTTTGCCGGAACACCGCAGACGGACAATATTCATGCTTAGATTTCTGATGGTTCGCGGATTCCGTGCATTTGTGACCATTCTTCTGGTGGTGACATTTGCCTTTGTAGTGTTGCGCATGTCTGGTGATCCAGCCCAGATCATCATGGGACCAGACGCTCCGCCGGAAGCCATAGCTGCATTCCGGAAGAACTGGGGCCTCGACGATCCCCTCTGGCAGCAATATTTGCGCTATTTCGGAGCCATCGCGCGCGGCGACCTTGGAATTTCGATGCGTGACGGTCAGTCTGCGATCACACTCGTGGCGGAGCGCATCCCTGCCACCCTCCAGCTAACGATACCTGCGTTGCTGATCAAGCTTGGACTTGGCATTCCCGCCGGAATTTATGCGGCGCTGCATCGCAACAGCTTCATTGACCGGGCCGTCATGGCAACGGCTGTCATTGGCTTCACGTTACCGAGTTTCGTACTCGGCCTGCTGCTCGTGCTCGTGTTCTCGGTATCGCTTGGATGGTTGCCTTCGGGCGGACAGGATAGCTGGATGCACGCCATTCTCCCTATCATCACGATGGGACTGGGCGGTGCGGCTATTCTGGCGCGTTTTTCCCGCAGCGCGATGATCGAGATTCTGGGGCAACCATATATTCGCACGGCGAGCGCCAAAGGAGTGTCCTGGCGCAATGTTGTCTGGCGGCACGCACTGCCTAATGCGGCTATTCCGATTGTCACGATCGTTGGGTTTATGGTCGGATCGCTGATTGCAGGCGCTGTGGTGGTAGAGTCGCTCTTTTCCTGGCCGGGAGTGGGCAGATTGCTCGTAGTTTCGGTCGCCAATCGCGATCTCGCAATCGTGCAATGCATCCTGCTTCTTGTGGCCGCGACGATGGTGATCTCCAATTTCGTGGTCGACCTTCTCTATGGTTATCTCGATCCGCGTCTGCGTCAGGCGCAGGGCAAGGCGTGAGGCTGAACCGATGACGGATATGATTGCCAATACCGCCGCTGTATCCACGGAACCGAAAAAGAACCGCAGGCGCATTCCGCTGATGGTCATCATCGGATTTGTCTGGATTGCGGCGATGATCCTGATTGCGGCCACCGCAGATTGGATAAGACCGTACAACATCACAGCCTTCGACCTGAAAAATCGCCTCGCACTGCCCGGGAACGCACAGCACTGGCTGGGAACCGATGAGCTCGGTCGCGACGTGCTTTCGCGCCTTATCGAGTCCATCCGCATTTCGCTGCTCATCGCGTTTGGCGCGACGATCATTTCCGCAGTGTTCGGGACAACGCTCGGTTTCCTTGCAGCCTATTTTCGGGGGGCGGTCGAACAGATTGTGGTCATGCTGGCTGATTTTCAGGCAGCGCTGCCATTCCTCATTCTGTCGCTCGCGGTGCTTGCATTCTTCGGAAGTTCGCTCCTGCTGCTGACCTGCCTGATGGGCTTCTACGGTTGGGAGCGTTATGCCCGTATAGCACGTGGACTGGCCGTTTCTGCCAATGCGCAAGGCTACGCTGCGGCGGTTACGCAGCTCGGCGCTACGCCGTCACGCGTTTATCTCAAGCATATTCTCCCGAATATCGCTTCGACGCTGATCGTCTCGATGACGCTGACCTTCCCGGAGATCATTCTGCTTGAAAGCAGTCTGTCATTCCTTGGTCTCGGCGTGCAGCCGCCAATGACCAGCCTCGGCAATATGGTCGGTTATGGCCGCGAATATCTTACCCGCGCGCCGTGGATCATGCTCGCGCCGTCATTTGTGATCATGTTCACCACGCTGTCGATCAGTTTTGTGGGTGATTGGCTGCGTGACAAGCTGGACCCGACAACCCGATAGGGCCGTCACCTCCGCCAGCACTTGGACCTTGCGATTCTGAAAGCGAGTTGTTTAGTGTGACCTGTTCGAATTTTTATGGGAACTGACTCCTTATGTTGAAGAATATCAATCCATTGCTGACGGGCTCGCTGCTGGAAGTCCTCGCAGATATGGGGCATGGCGACGATCTGGTGATTGTCGATGCCAATTATCCGGCGCAGTCCTCCGGCGTGCACGTGCTCGATTTTCCGGGAATCACTGCGACGGATATGGCTGAGGCCGTGCTGTCGCTGCTGCCTCTAGACGATTTTGTCGACAAGCCAGCGGCTGTCATGCAGGCACCCAATGAAACGCCAGCGATTTTCAAGGAGTTTGAAACCGTCATTGAAAAGGCCGAAGGGCGTAAAATTTCCGTCGATCCAATGGAGAGATTTGCTTTCTATCACCGCGCCCGTGACGCTTTCGCGATCATTCGGACGGGTGAAAAGAGGCTCTACGGAAATATCATCTTCAAGAAGGGCGTCATCCGCTCCTGAACCTGTCGCTGATATCTATGCGAAAATAGCCCGGGCATTGAGCCCGGGCTTTTGTTTGGATTTATTCCTGCGGCTTTTCTGCCTGGCCCTTCATCGGGCCTTTGTGCTCTCCGCCCTTATGGTGCTCCATGCGATGGGGACCCTTATGGTGAGAACCTCTGGCGTGGTGCATTTTCGCTGCGCGCATTTCGCTGCGATCAATCTTGCCGTCCTCGTTCCGATCTAGTGCAGCGAATTCCTTCTTGCGCTGGTTCTCAATTTCCGCAAGCGTGACCTTGCCGTCGCCGTTGATATCGAGACGACGCTCCATGCGGTCAGCCGCTCGGCTCACAATGCGCTTTTGTGCCAGCGCTTCGATTTCGGCTCGAGAGAGTACGCCGTCGCCATCCGTGTCGGCTGCCTTGAGATCGTCCATGCGTGAGAATTTGTCGAGATCAACGGGGCCATGTCTGCCCTTCGTGTCAGTGTTTTGTGCAGCGGTCGTCTCTGTCGCCGGTTTATCAGTATTTGAATTGCTTTTTTCTTGTGCCAATGCGGGTAGGGAAAGCAAAGACGTTGCAATTACAGCGATAAGTGCGGTCTTGGATTTCATGGCTATTTAACTCCATTACTCTTTTACAGGGGCGCCGCTAAATGGCGTGCGAGTAATGTCTGTCATTTTAGATGAACCGCATATGAATGGGCGAATTAATTATCGGTAATGTATCAGGGAGCAATAGAGCGGCCCACGAGAACATTCTTAGGGGAGGAATCCCGAAGCATCGAAGCGTATGCTCCATAAGGAAGAGTCTGGGTTTGTCCAGTCACTCAAGACAATTTATCAGCGGAAGCGTTTGTTTTCTGAAGAGAAAATGGTGGGTGATGTAGGGATCGAACCTACGACCCGCTGATTAAGAGTCAGCTGCTCTACCAACTGAGCTAATCACCCACTCGCTTTGCCGAGGCAGCGGCCCCGGTGAAGTGAGCGGTTCTATAACGGCCTCTTTTCCACCTGTCCAGCCTTCAACTGAAAATTTTCTGAAAAAAATGACAGATGGCGTAGAAAGCCCAGAAATGCGGGATTTTTAAATTTCCGATTTTGCACGCTACCAGTGTCTCTTTGAAATATACTTACTGTGGTTGTGGATTTTCTGCGCGGATTTGAGAATCAAAAAAGAGAAATTCTTGATTTGATTCATTTTTTCCATTGTGGCGTTGTATGGAGAGCTGGCCGACTCCATATTCGGCGTTGCCCAGTATAATATGTGCGGCGGGAGGGTGATCGGGGAGTAGGGATACGCTGCAAATGTCGCAGCCATGTCATCAATTATTGATGCTTGTCTGAGAAGCTACGGCATATAAAAGACTTGATCGGTTGGTAATCATCCTGGACAGGAGGGCACCCGTACCGCCCAAAGTTATGAGAGCAAGGCGATTCATGCACCGGAGTTGCCCTTGTCGAATAAAGGAACGGTTCATATCGTTTCGGAATCCGGTTCGAGGTATTTGAGGACGGAATGGAAAGCATAATAGGCGATCTCGGACAGTTTATTTCCGATCATCGGGCATGGGCTGGGCCTATCGTGGGCATCATCGCCTTTGGCGAATCTCTCGCCATCATAGGAATGTTCATTCCGGCCACACCGATCATGATCGCCATCGGCGGCCTTGTGGGCGCCGGAATCATCGAACCCATTCCCGTCATCATCGGCGCGATCATCGGTGCGGTGATTGGCGATATCATCTCCTATTTCCTTGGCTGGTGGCTGGGCCGTAACATCATCCACAAGTGGCCCCTCAACAAGCACCGGAGCGGTGTGGCGCGTGCGCGCCTTCTTTTCCGCCGTTATGGTTTTTCGGCAGTGTTTCTGGGGCGCTTCTTCGGTCCTATACGCTGCACCGTGCCGATGGTGGCAGGCATGATGTCGATGGACCAGACGCGCTTCCAGACCGCCAATATCCTCTCAGCGCTGGTGTGGGCTCCGGTGATGTTCCTTCCCGGCTGGCTGGCTGGCCGCGGCGCTGGCGTTTTCGCCAGGATGGACGGGGATCACATGTTCTGGTTCGTAATCGGGATCACCATCGCCACGATTATCGTGACCGTCATTGGTGTCCGGTTTTTCAAGGCGCGTCCGCGCCGCGAACGCAAGCGTCGCGTTCATGTGTCACCGGCCGAATAGTAATCTCTTGTGCGGCTGGTTTCCGTCTGCATAATAACGAGCGATATATTCCATATGGCAACCGGTATTCGCTGAGGCTCCGAGCTTCGCATTGCCCGATATAAGGTTCATCGCGCTTTATGCCCGACGACAGTTCTGACGATTCGTCTTCCCGAAGTCCGGATTCCCTAGAGGGACGTTCCGGGCTTCCTGCGCGTTGCACAACTCCCGACAATCTCGCCTGCATGGGGCTGGTCCGCTCAAAGTGGTCCGGCCAGCACCTGTTTGCAGCGTTATTTCCATTCACTGTTTCTGCTGAACTTTAAAGGAGCCGACATATCATGGACTGGTCCATGGACTGGATTGCCGACCCCAATGCCTGGATAGGTTTGGTGACATTGGTGGTACTCGAGATTGTTCTCGGTATCGACAATCTCGTCTTCATCGCCATTCTCGCCGACAAGCTGCCGCCGCATCAACGCAATCGTGCACGGTTGATCGGCCTCAGCCTGGCGCTTTTGATGCGCCTTGTGCTGCTCGCCTCCATTTCATGGATCGTTGCCCTGCGTGAGCCTTTGGTCACGTTGATGGAAATATCCTTCTCGGGACGCGATATCATCATGCTGATTGGCGGTCTCTTCCTGCTTGCAAAAGGCACGATGGAGCTTCACGAGCGTCTGGAAGGGGCCCATGGACCCAAAAATTCCAAGGTCGTGCATGCCGTATTCTGGCAGGTGATCGTTCAGATTGTCGTGCTGGATGCTGTGTTCTCGCTGGATAGCGTCATCACCGCAGTGGGCATGGTTCAGCACCTGCCGGTCATGATGATTGCCGTCGTTATCGCCATCGGCGTGATGATGCTTGCTTCCAAGCCGCTGATGGACTTTGTCAACAAGCATCCCACGGTTGTCATCCTCTGTCTTGGCTTCCTGATGATGATCGGTTTCAGCCTGGTCGTGGAAGGTTTCGGCTACCATATTCCAAAGGGCTATCTCTATGCAGCTATCGGCTTCTCTGTACTGATTGAAGCAGCTAACCAGATGGCGCGACACAATCGCGAGAAGCTGGTCACCACCAATGATCTGCGAGAACGCACGGCAGGCGCGGTCTTGCGTCTGCTCGGGGGCGGGCGCGGTGAAAACCCGCTCTCCGATACGGTTGACGTAATTGCTCAGCAGACGGCGGCCAGCGATGTCTTTCTTCCGGAAGAAAAGGAGATGATCCGCGGTGTGCTAGATCTGGCTGATCGGCCTGTACGCTCCATCATGTCGCCGCGCAATGAGATCGAATGGCTCGACCTTGATGAAGACGAGGCGGAACTTGACGCAGCTATTCGCAAGTTGACGCATTCGCGCGTCGTCGTTGCGCGCCGTCAGGTGGATGAATTCGTCGGTGTGGCTCTGGTCAGAGACCTTCTGCTGGATATAGGTGACAAGAAACCCATAGACTGGGATAAAACCGTGAAGCAGCCGCTGGTCGTGCATGAGAATGCAAACGTGCTTCGCGTCATGGAGCAATTGCGCAACTCTCCTGTTCAGATCGCGGTAGTGGTGGACGAGCATGGCTCATTCGAAGGCGTTGTGACGCCGACCGATGTTCTTGAGGCTATCGCTGGCGAGTTTCCGGATGAAGACGAAGAAGCGGCTGTCGCTCAGTCGGACGGGAAGGGCGGCTATCTCGTTGATGGTTTCACCGATATTCGCCGCTTGAGCGGGCTCTTGGAACGCGATCTGGTGGACGAGGCTGATCGCTACACGACGCTCGCGGGCTATGTCCTCTGGCATCTGGGGCACTTGCCCCTGGGAGGAGAGAGCTTCGCCGCTGACGGGCTGGAGTTCAAGATCGAGTCGATGAATGGCCGCCATATCGGCAAGGTCCGCATTTCGACGCCCGTCGATTACGAGGTGTGATTGGAACAGATTTGCGAGCCAAACGGTTTGGCTCGCAAATTATTTCATGATGTTAACTCCCATAAAATAAGTAGGTTATTGACAAATTCCAGGAAGCCTACAAAATTAACCTGTCGTTCATTGTTGTGGCGAAAGCGCGACAATATCTGAGCGCGAGGTGATGAGGAGGCTTGGCATGAAGCGAATAGTTCAACTGGTCGCTACTAAAATGAAGAATGCGTTCTTGCGTATTCCGACCTTTCTTGAGCAGCCATGGCGCGAAATGAAGCTGAATGCCGAGGAAATTGCAGCCCGCCGCCGCAGTCGGGTCGAGCGTGGCGAGCATAATTTTCTCTGGTGCTGGCAGCATCGCGGTTTCTGGTAAATCCGCGCAAGCGCGTAAAGTTTAGGCAGGAGAGGGAAGGCTCCTGCCTTTTGCATTTCATTTTATGGTTTTGCGCTAGGTGAGAATTATTTTCTCATGCCAGCAAATGGATTGGGTGCAGGTTCCATGAATGACTATGAAAGTAGTTTATATATTTAAATCAATGATTTAGATTGATTTTGTCTCTTCTCTCGTTAGATTTGTTTTCCGAAAACAATCCAGTTTATAGCGCTTCTCGCAAACGGCGCGGTGGGGATGGGTCTAATGAGAAAAATTATTCTATATGCGGCGGTCGCGCTCGGTTTGGGCTCTGCCCCTGTTCATGCGCAGGAGCCAAAGGAAATCCTCAACGTTTCCTATGACATCGCTCGGGAACTCTACGAACAGGTCAACAAGGCCTTCATCGCCGACTGGAAGACCAAGACCGGTGAATATCTGACCGTCAACCAGTCCCATGCCGGCTCGTCGAAGCAGGCGCGTTCTATTCTGGAAGGGCTTGAAGCTGACGTCGTGACCTTCAATCAGGTGACCGACGTGCAGGTCCTCCATGACAAGGGTAACCTGATCCCCGCGGACTGGCAGAAGCGGTTGCCCAACAACTCGTCGCCCTATTATTCCTTCCCTGCGTTCCTTGTACGTGAGGGGAATCCGAAAAACATCAAGAATTGGGATGATCTGGCGCGCGACGATGTCAAGGTGATCTTCCCGAACCCTAAAACATCGGGCAATGCGCGCTACACCTATCTTGCTGCGACCGCTTACGCGAACGAGGCGTTCAAGGGTGATCAGGCAAAGGTGCATGACTTCATTGGGAAGATTTTCAAAAACGTTCCGGTCTTCGACACGGGAGGTCGCGGGGCAACGACAACATTTGCCGAGCGCGGTATTGGCGACGTGCTGGTGACTTTCGAGGCGGAAACGCGCGGCACCGAAAAGGTGCTTGGGCCGGACAAGTACGATGTTGTCGTTCCGGAAGTCAGTTTGCTGGCAGAGTTCCCGGTTACGGTCGTGGATAAGGTGGTGGACAAGCGGGGATCGCGCAAGATCGCCGAAGCTTATCTCGATTACCTCTATTCCCCGGAGGGGCAGGAAATCCTGGCCCAGAACTTCAACCGCGTGCATGACAAGGACGTCATCGCAAAGCACAAGGATATCTACCCTGATGTGCGTCTTGTAACGGTTGAGGATGCTTTCGGTGGCTGGGAGAAGGTGCAGAAGGAACATTTCGCCGAAGGCGGAGTGCTTGATCAGCTTTTCAAAGGCAAATAATAAAGCCAACTGGCGATCCCGGCGGGGTCGCCTCGCATTTTGGAAAATCCAGTGGCGCTTCTAAGCATGAAACGTAATTCGGTGTTGCCGGGGTTCGGGCTGACCCTCGGCTGCACCTTGCTTTATCTGGCTGTGATCGTAGCCTTGCCGCTGTTGGCAATGATCCTGAAAACGGCGAGTCTCGGCTGGAGCGACTTCTGGAATATCGTGACTTCAGAGCGGGCGCTGGCGACTTACAAGATCACCTTGAGCGCCGCTGCAGTGGCGACAGTGTTCAACGGGTTGTTCGGTCTTCTGCTGGCGTGGGTACTGACGCGATATGAATTCCCAGGCAAACGTCTGATCGATGCCGCTGTCGATCTTCCTTTCGCACTGCCAACCGCCATTGCGGGTCTGGCGCTGGTAACACTGTTTGCCCAGAACGGCTGGTTCGGACGGTTTCTTGAACCGATCGGCATAAAGGTCGCTTACGCACCGCTTGGCATCATGATCGCGATGTTCTTCACCAGCATCCCGTTCGTCATCCGCACAGTTCAGCCGGTTCTGGAGGATATGAGTGCTGATGTGGAAGAGGCCGCACGCAGCCTTGGTGCCAGTTCGTGGCAGACATTCTCCCACATTATCTGGCCGACGATCTTTCCGGCATTCCTTGCGGGCTCGTCGCTTTCCTTTGCGCGCAGCCTTGGCGAATTTGGCTCAATTGTCTTCATTTCCGGCAATCTGCCCTTCGAAACCGAAGTGACATCACTGCTCGTTTTCATCCGGTTGGATGAATATGATTATCCAGCCGCGGCAGCCCTTGCATTCGTGATGCTTGTCACGGCTTTTGTCATGCTTCTCGTGACCAATCTCATTCAGGCAAGGCAGCTTCGTTATGCAGAACGCTAGCGCAAGCATGCAGGCGCGAAATTCAGGGCCAACGCGCAGCCTGTTGATCTGGCTCGCGGCCCTGTTGTCGGTCATCTGTATCGGGGCGCCGCTCGCCGTCATCTTCTCCTATGCCTTCAGCAAGGGAGTCGATGTGTTTTTCAGCGAGATATTGAAGCCGGATACATTGCATGCGGTGTGGTTGACCATTCTGACGGCAATTGTGGTCGTGCCGATCAATATGGCTTTTGGCGTCTGTGTTGCATGGCTGGTAACCAAGTTTCGGTTCCCGGGGCGGCGGTTGCTCATTACTTTCTTCGAAATACCGTTTTCCGTGTCACCTATCGTGGCCGGTGTGACCTATCTCTTCCTCTATGGATCGCAGGGTTTGCTGGGGCCGTTCCTGGAGTCCTATGACATCAAGATCATGTTCACGGTCCCGGCGATTTTTCTTGTCAGCCTTTTCGTGACTTCGCCTTTTGTGGCACGTGAGCTGATCCCGCTTATGGAAGTGCAGGGGAGCGATGAAGAAGAAGCGGCCCTGACACTGGGGGCCAACGCCTGGCAGACCTTTTTCTATGTCACCTTGCCCAATATCAAATGGGCGTTGCTTTATGGTGCGGTGCTTTGCAATGCACGTGTGATGGGGGAGTTTGGAGCAACGTCGGTCGTTTCGGGCGCAATTCGCGGCAAAACCAATACGCTGCCCCTGCAGGTGGAGCTGCTGTTCAATGACTATAATGTCGCCGGTGCTTTCGCCGCAGCCTCGACGCTGGCATTGATCGCACTTGTGACGCTTGTCTTGAAGATACTGCTTGAGCGCAGACAAGGTGCCTGAAATGAAGAGCCGCCCATTCGAAAAATGGGCGGCTGGGCGGTCACGCTGCTTGGGAAAGCGTGTTGTTTACAGGTTCTCTGTGAAGAGAGGACGCGAGGATAATCCCCTCCGGCCAGCGGCTGAATCCGCTTGCCACGTTGATGTGACCGGCATGGCCCAAGTCGACAAACCCCGATCCCCACACATGCGAAAGCGCTTCAGCCTTGGCAAAGCTCATATATTCATCGTTACGACTTGCCACGACGATGGAAGGAAAACCCAGTTCATGGCGGGGCAGCGGGGCAAAGCTCTGGAAGCGGCTATCCTTGCGGGCCATGGTCTCGGCGTCGGCCGGTGCAACGAGTAGTGCACCCGCCACATGAGCGGCCGATGGGCGGCTCGCCAGATGTGCGACGAGCGCACAGCCCAGACTATGGGCAACCAGAACTGCGCCGGGATTTTCAGCCAGCTTGGCTTCGAGCGCGTGCATCCAGTCGGATAGAACGGGATAGTGCCAGTCGTCCTGTTCGACGAGCAATGCTGACGGATCGTCATGCAACCATTGGCGCTGCCAGTGGCCTGCTTCCGATCCCTTGTAACCGGGGATGATCAATGTCGCAGGCATGCGTTTTTTCCTCTTGGATAAAGCCTTGGGAGGGCGTTCAATTTCGCAATGTCGACGCTTTGTGAAACTGGTTCCAAGATAGGCGGCGTCGGCCGCTATTTTAAGGAAGATAAATTCAAATAAGGGCAGAGTTTGTGAAAAATATACTCCGCCCCCGGTCCGCTCCTATTTCTGCTGTTTTTCGTTCCAGCGCAGCAGAAATTGGGACTTTTCGAAAACCAGTACCACCATGAGCGACATTGCGAACGGAATAAGCAGGTAGAGCAGGCGGAAGACGATCAGGGCGGCAAGAACATCGGCCTGATCCATGTCGGGTAGACCTGTCAGGAAAACGAGTTCCAGGACACCGAGACCACCGGGAGCGTGCGATATCAGGGCTGCCGAAAACGAGACCAGAAAAATGCCGAGAATAATGAGAAATCCGGGATTACCGGCTTCGGGCAGGGCAAAATAGATGATGCCGGCAGCGCCGATCAGTTCCAGAGGAGCGACGATGAGCTGCTGCACAACCACCGACATGCGCGGATATTCCAGACGGAAGCTGCCGATCTTCAGCGGACGCAGGCGCAACCAACTGCCGAAGACATAAACCAGCACGAATGCCAGCATCAAAAGCGCAATAACGATAGAGACTGTCGGTGTCAGCTCCTCGTTGAAACGCATCAGAATGTGCGGTTCCAGCAGAAGAACGACGCTGGAAGTTATGATGACGCCGAGAATGAACGTGAAGGAGCAGAAAGCGATGAGAACGGCGATTTCACTGCCGGGCATCCCTTGCGAGGAGTAGGCTCGATAGCGCACCACGGCGCCGGAGACGACGGAGGCCCCGATATTGTGCGACAAGGCGTAGGTGGTAAAGGAGCAGAGCGCGATGAACAGCCAGGAGATTTTGCGCTTGAGATGCAGGAGCGCGATACGATCATAGCCTGCAAGCGAACTATAGGCGAGAAGCGCGGAGCCAGCCGCAAGAATCCAATGATGGGTGCGGATGGCATAAAAACTGTCCAGAACATCATCCAGCGAGATGCTGCGAAGCTCTCGATAAAGGAGCCAGACCGAAATTCCAACTGCGCAAATGCCTACGACCGGCCAGATGTAATCCTTTGCTTTCATCAACCGGTCACCACGCCTTCATGCTTCATATCATCCCCTTTTTTGCCCATAATATCCGTTGTTCCGTCCGATATTATCCCCATTATGCCTGTCTGAGGGGCGCCTTCCGAAACGGTGTCGGCGCTTTTCCTCTTGATCTCGGTGCCGATTGCCTTCGCCATGGCGGCTGCAATTTCTTCTTCTCCCAGAATGACAGAATTGGCGCCAAGATCATGCAGATATTGTGCTTCTGCCTTCGAGCAGGCGCGCACGACGATGTTGATTTCCGGGTTGGCAGCTCGAGCCAGCGCTGTCACCCGACCAGCCTCAAAGGCGTTGGGTATCGCGATGACCAGATTTCGAGCAGCTGACGGCTTGGCGGCCTCCAATATTTCCGAATCGGAGGCATTGCCGGTAATCGCCTCAATGGCTTTATCCTTCAAAGATGCGCTGACTTTCGGCGAATCTTCAATCACGAGGAAAGGCGAAGTTTCCGCCTGCAATCCTTCTGCGATCCCCGCACCGATCTGGCCATAGCCAACGACAATCGTGTGTCCGGCCAGCAACGTTTGCGGCAAAGGCTCGGGCTCGGAAATGCTGGGTTCGATATCGCTGTTGTCACCAGCTGTAATTTCGCCCTTGCTCCGCTTCTCGATCCATGGCCGCATCCGCTCCGCCACGATGAACATGACCGGATTGAGGAAAATCGAGAGGATTGCGCCAGCGAGAATGAGGTCGCGCCCCGCCGGAGGGAGTAGATTGAGGCTGACGCCCAATCCCGCAAGAATGAAGGAGAACTCACCGATTTGCGCAAGGCTTGCGGAAATGGTGAGCGCCGTGCTGATCGGGCGACGGAAAGCGCGAACGATGAAGAACGCCGCAACCGATTTTCCGACGAGAATGATGGCGAGCGTTCCCAGTAGTGGAAGCGGATCGCGAACAAGGCTCATCGGATCGAACAGCATGCCGACGGAAATGAAGAACAGCACCGCGAAAGCGTCGCGCAAGGGGAGGGATTCTTCCGCTGCCCGATGGCTGAGCTCGGATTCGCTCATCACCATCCCGGCGAAGAACGCGCCCAGCGCGAAGGAAACGCCAAACAGATGGGCCGCGCCGAAGGCAACCCCCAGTGCTATGGCGAGCACACCGAGCCGAAACAGTTCACGCGAGCCGGTCTGGGCCACGACGTTGAGAAGCCACGGTATGACCTTGCGCCCGACTATGAGCATCAGCGCAACGAAGAGAATAACCTTGGCAATGGTGAGAAGAATGATGCCGCCTATGCCGAGGCCAAGCCATGAAACAATTGGATCGCTTGCTGCCGTGCCTTCAGCGCGGCCGGTGACGCTGGCAATGGCCGGAAGCAATACCAGGGCCATGACCATGGCGAGATCTTCAACGATCAGCCAGCCGACGGCAATGCGCCCGCGCTCGGTATCGATCAGGCGGCGCTCCTGCATGGCGCGGAGCAGGACGACTGTACTGGCGGTTGAAAGGGCCAAGCCGAAAACCAGACCCGCCTGAACATCCCAGCCGAGGGCCAGGCCGAGGCCCGTGCCAAGTGCGGCGGCGGCGGCAATCTGCGCAAGGGCGCCGGGTATCGCGATGGTTTTGACGGAAAGAAGATCCTTAAGCGAAAAATGCAGGCCCACACCGAACATCAGCAGGATGACGCCAATTTCGGCGAGCTGAAGAATGAGGTCCTGATCTGCGACGAAGCCGGGAGTATGGGGACCGGCAATAACACCGGCAAGGAGATAGCCAACGAGGGGCGAGATTTTCAAACGGGTGGCTATCGCACCGAAGATGAAGGCCAGGCATAACCCGATGACGATTGTCGCAATCAAAGGCGTGTCATGGGGCATCAGGTGCCTTCCCCCTCTGGCTTCTCGGTTTTTGCATGTGGATGCCGGGCAAAGACTGAGCCTTGCCCGGCGAATGATTTTATTTCTGCGCTGCAGCGCTGTCTTCGATAGCCTGATGGGCTTCCTTCCGGTGCTGCCACCAGTTGCCCAGCAGAAGCAGAATCGGAGCGGCGATGAAGATCGACGACGACGTTGCGATCACGATACCGAACAGCATCGGCACGGCAAAATTATGAACCGCGCTGCCACCCCAGATGGCCATCGGAACCATACACAGGAATGTCGTCACCGATGTATAAATACAGCGCACGAGCACCTGATTGATACTCATGTCGACGATTTCGCGCAGTGGTTTCGATTTATAAAGGCGCATGTTTTCACGCATGCGGTCATAAACCACGACCTTGTCGTTTACCGAGTAGCCGATGGCGGTCAGAAGCGCTGCGATGGCGGTCAGGTTGAAGTCGAGCTGGAACAGCGCGAAAAAGCCGACCATCTTCGTGGTGTCGAGAACCAGGGTGATGATCGCTCCCATCGCGAAGAACCACTCGAAACGCCACCACAGATAGATGAGCATACCGAGTGCCGAAAGGACAACGGCGATGAAGCCGGAACGGGCCAATTCGCCCGAAACCTTCGGACCGACGACTTCCGTCCGTTCGATCTTCACGCCGGGATCAAGCTCGGTTACGGCCTGGCGCATCTTGTTGACGGCGGCCGTCTGCGCTTCTTCGCCACCATCCTGACGCTGCACACGGATCAGTACGTCATTCGGACTGCCTGCAGACTGCAGTGCTACTTCACCAAGGCCAAGCGCCCCAAGCTTCTCGCGCAATTGTGCCAGATCGGCAGGTTGTGACGTGACGATTTCCGCCTGGATACCGCCCTTGAAATCGATGCCGTAATTGAGACCCGGCTTGAAGAACAGACCAATCGAAAGGATGGACAGGACGATCGAGACGCCGATGCCGACGAAACGGGCGTTCATGAAGCTGATGTTCGTCTTTTCGGGAACGAATTTCAGGAATGGTTCGATGACGAGCACCTTCAGCTTACGCTTGCGTACGTACCAGGCCATGACCATGCGCACCAGCGTTACATCCGTGAACATGGAGATCGCGATACCGAGCATCATGGTGATGGCAAAGCCACGAACCGGACCTGTGCCGAACGTGAAGAGCAGCAAGGTCGAGATCAGCGACGTAACGTTCGCATCCACGATGGTGGAGAAAGCGCTGTGGAAGCCCTTGTCCAGCGCCGCCATGGCTCCGAGGCCCCGGCGCGTTTCTTCACGAATACGTTCGTTGATGAGAATATTGGCGTCGACCGCGATGCCAATACCGAGAATGATACCGGCAATACCGGGCAATGTCAGAGTTGCCCCGATAAGGCTCAGTGCAGAGAAGGTAAGCAAGGTGTGGAGCAGCAGCGCCACGTTCGCAATGGTACCCCAGACGCCATAAAGCAGCTGGATGAAGACCGCGACAAGCACAAAGCCGACGATACCGGTGATCAGGCCCATCTTGATAGCGTCGCCGCCAAGATCCGGACCAACGGTACGTTCTTCGATAACGGTAAGCGGAGCGGGCAGGGCGCCGGCGCGAAGGAGCGCGGAAAGGACAACCGTGTCCTGGACCGTGAAGCTGCCGGAAATCTGGCCCGAACCGCCGGTGATCGGTTCGCGGATGACCGGTGCGCTCAGCACCTTGCCATCGAGCACGATTGCGAACGGGCGATTGACGTTCTTGGTCGTAATGTCCGCGAACTGGCGGGCACCGAGGCTGTCGAAACGGAAGGAGACGATAGGCTCATTGGTGCGCTGGTCGAAGCCCGCACGCGCGTCAGTGAGACGCTCGCCGGAAAGGGCGATCTGATCCTCGATCGGGAACTTGATGTTCGGGTCCTTGGAATCCGGCATGATCGTTACGCCGGGAGGCGGCGGATCGTTCGGATTGGCATCGGCAACCATGTGGAAGCTCATTTTCGCCGTGCTTCCGAGAAGCTGGCGAAGCTGTGCCGGGTCCTGAAGGCCGGGAAGCTGAACGACGATGCGATCCGAACCCACACGCTGGATGGAAGGCTCGGCAACGCCGACTTGGTCAACGCGCTGACGGATGATTTCGAGGCTCTGCTGGAGAGCAGCGTCGAGACGGTAGTTGAAGCCCGCCTCGGTCAGGGTCAGACGCACCTGGTTGTCGGTCGAGGCGACATCGATGTCGTTGATCTCAGTGCCGAAACCGCTGGTGTTGACCTGCGAGATCAAGGTGCGCAGTGCAGTTTCCGCCTTGGAACGCTGATCGGCATCGGGAATGGTGACGACAACGGCATCGCCAACTGCGCGGATGGACTGCGGCTGGATACGCTCGGCGCGCAGCTTGCTGCGGGCATCGTCCAGCAGGGTCCGCAGACGGTCCTTTTTCAGACCAGCGGCATCCACTTCAAGCACGAGATAGGAGCCGCCGCGCAGGTCGAGACCGAGCGTGACCTGACGCTTCGGGAACCAGGACGGCATCGCGTCGAGGTGCTTCTGGGTAAAAAAGTTGGGCAAGGCGATGATAACGCCGATCACAACGATCAGGCTATACAGCGCAACCACCCATTTCGAAGTACGCATGGATTAAGGTTCCGGTTGGTGCGCCCCAATTGCCACTAACTGAGTGGCGGTGCGGGCTTTGTTTATTACGGGCGTTAGGATTGGTAAGGGCCAATCATCAAGAATGGCGTATTATGCGCTTTTCGGAGGCGCACGGGCAGAGCCAAAATGTCTCTGCAAGACCGCGAGACGCGGGAAATTCTGCGCCGCTTCGGCTGATTTCGTCTCTGGCAGTATCACGCCTGCCGAAGCAGCAAGCAGGGCCGCCCCGGTGCCATCGAGATAAGCTGTCTTGATTTTGGCCGCTATGGCTTCGATCAGGATTGCCCGCATGGGCTGGGGTGAAGGAGTGGACTGCTGGCGAACAGGTGTCGCCGGACTGCCTTCGACCTGTCTTGCTACGATCCCGCCGGCATGGATGCGGGCTGCATTCTCATCAATGGACGAAAAATCGACGGCAAAGAGAAAAGCGGTAAAAGACAGAACGCAGGTCAGGAACAGCATGAAGCCATGCCGTTTGTGCTGTTCCGTGTTTGTCATGCCCTTCATCAATTCGCCAAGACTTTCTCTAGAGTCTATCCGTGGAGTCGAGCCAGCTTTTCACACTCATTGCGAATCCTCATTAATCATTTGTGTTCGTGGGAACAAGGAAATACTGGCATCACGGCTTGTCTTATACGGTATCTGTCCGCTTCCTACGCGCGATGAAATCTTGTAAACAGCCACGCCTTGCATCCGTTTTAGGGCGCTTTATGTTGAAACCATGTCTTGTTTAACGGCAGAATTGAATTGGCATATTCATCGACGTTTCGTCTTCTTGCATTTTCTCTTCTGATCGGCGTCCTGTCGCCGGGGAGCCTTGCGCCCGCCATCGCGCAGGACAATAAGCAGCCGACACCGGCCGCGCGCGAAGCCTCACCAGTTGCGGCTCCCCAGAGCAATACAGCCCAGCAAACGCCTGCTGCCGCTGATCAGCAACAAACCCCGATGCCGGTTTCCAGTGTCGTCAAGCAGCAAAGGCCCGTTATCGACGATCTGAAGCAGCAGACGAAACGGATCAGCGATCAGCTTCCGAAAGCGGCTTCAAACGATGAAACGCTCGCCAACCTCAAGCTCCAGCTGGATTCTCTTTCAAAGAAGCTTCTTGATGCCGGTGTTTCATTCCGTCCGCGTCTAAGCGAAATCAACACGCGGCTGGAACAGCTGGGGCCAGCGCCGTCGGGCGATCAACCGCCTGAACCGGCCATCGTCAGCGAAGAACGTGCCCGGCTGACCTCCGAAAAGGCGGAAATCAATGCGATTGTCGGAGAGACGGAAGATACGTCGCTTTCCGTCAACCAGATGTCCGCAAAAATCGGGGATATGCGCCGGGACCTTTTTGCAAGGACGCTTTCCCAGCGCGTGAACATCGACACGACGCTTGGGACTGAGGTTGCCTCAGCGGCGAGCTCTCAAATGGTATCGCTCTGGCGTATCGTCCAGTCGTGGTGGCGCTTTGTAAGTACGTTCAAGCTCAATTCGTTTCTCGCCGCCGCCTTTTTTGCGTTCGTAGCCGCGTTGGTCATCCAGCTGGGTGCGCGGCGCGTTCTGGGAACGCTGTACCAGCGTGATCCAACGGTGGAGTCGCCCTCCTATCTGAGCCGACTGTCGGTGGCCTTCTGGTCTACGGTGATACCATCGGCGGCTGTCGGTGTATTCCTGGCGACCACGTACTTTTTTCTGAATTATTTCAATGTCTTGAGAACCGATATTGCGTCTCTTCTCCAGTCGCTTTTTCTGGTGCTCGGGCTGGTATTCTTCATCCACAGGCTGGCATCCGCCTGCATCAGCTCTGATATGCCGCAATGGCGGCTGGTTCCGGTCGCGCCGCGTCCGGGACGAGTTCTGGGCTGGCTGATAACGGGAACGGCGCTGACAAGCGGGCTCGATTCCTTCTTCGGAACGGTCAATCAGATACTTTCATCGCCGCTGTCGCTGACGATGGCGAAAAGCCTGCTCGCCACCGTAATGGTTGGTGTCCTTATTCTGGCGATTGCTTTCCTGAAGCCCGTTGAGCGCGAAAAGGATGGCATTGTCCGGTCATGGCCACGGGCCTTCAGGACGTTCCTCATCATATTGGGGCTTTTGCCTATTCTGACTGCGGTCTTCGGCTATATAGGCATGGCGCGCTTCATATCGCAGCAGATCGTGGTGACGGGCGCATTCCTGGTGACCATGTATATGGGTTTCCTGACCGGGCGTGCGATTTCCGAGGAGCAGGCTTTTGCATCCAGCCAGATCGGCAGGGCAATGCGGGAGCGCTTTCATTTCGATGACGCGACGCTGGATCAGCTTGGCCTCGCAGCAGGCATCCTGATCAATCTCGTCGTCGCGCTGATCGGTATTCCGCTTGTTCTGATGCAGCTGGGCTTCCAGTGGGCGGAACTGAAAAGCACGTTCTATCAGCTGATGACCGGCTTCCAGATCGGCAATATGTCAATCTCGCTGATGGGGCTGCTGTCAGGCGTGCTGCTGTTTGTGATCGGTTATCTGCTGACGCGATGGTTCCAGAACTGGCTCGACAACAGTGTCATGGCGCGCGGGCGCGTCGATTCCGGCGTACGCAATTCGATCCGCACGGTCATAGGCTATGTCGGTCTCTGTCTGGCGGCCTTGATGGGGATATCGGCAGCCGGGTTCAACATGTCGAACCTCGCCCTTATTGCTGGTGGTCTTTCACTCGGTATCGGTTTTGGCCTGCAGAATATCGTTCAGAACTTCGTTTCCGGTCTCATCCTGCTCGCCGAGCGTCCCTTCAAGGTCGGCGACTGGGTGGAGGCCGGCACGGTCAGTGGTATCGTCAAGAAGATCAGCGTGCGCGCGACGGAAGTCGAAACTTTCCAGAAGCAGTCGATCATCGTGCCCAATTCGACGCTTATCAATGGTAACGTTGGCAACTGGACACATCGCAACAAGCTTGGCCGCATCGATATCAACGTGCAGGCCTCCTATACTGCGGAACCGCGCCGGGTTCATGCATTGCTGCTGGAAATCGTTCGTGGCCATCCATCAATCTTGAAGAATCCGGAGCCTTTCGTCGCTTTTCAAAGCATGAACGATTCACTGATGGTTTTTGATATCTATGCCCATGTAGCCGATATTACATCGACCGGCGGCATCAAGAATGAGCTGCGTTTCCAGATCGTCGAGCGTTTCCATGAAGAAGGACTGCATCTGTCCTCATCTTCGACCGATCTCGTCCTCAGCGTGCCGGAAATCGAAAAACTTTCCGGGTTAATGCAGCAGGAAAGAGAGAATTCGTCTGCGGTCAGGATAAAAAAGGCAAGTGCGGAAAAGCCGGAAGCCAAGGACAAGGACGATGATCGCGCTTGATGAACATTACGTTCAGTTGCAGTTCAGTTTTGTCCGCTTATAAAGGGCTGTCTCAGGGCAATAGGGCTCACGCGACACAGGATATATCGCAGCGGGGATAGAAAGGTCGGGACGATATGAACACAAATCAGCTCAACAGCTTGGGCAAACTTGTTCTTGGTGCAGCAATTGGTTTTGCAGTCTCGGCTGGCGGCGCCTATGCTGCGCAGATATCCAACAATGATAGCGGCCCTCAGACGGTTGTGGTTACGGAAGGCGCTTCCAAGCGCGAAATGATCGTCGCGCCGGGTGAGACGGTGGATTTCTGCGCTTCAGGTTGTTTTGTGACCTTTCCCAATGGGGATCGTGAAGCATTGACCGGCGATGAAAAGATCACGATCAGCGGTGGCAAGGCAACGCTGAAATAGCAATTCCATCCGGTAATAAAAAAGCCGAGGTGACACCCTCGGCTTTTCTTATTAAAAGTGTTCAGCTTCGAGGTTTCAAGTTTTCCGGATCGTAGAGCGGTTTATAACCGATAGAGCGTACTTCGACCGGATAAGTCTCACCGAAATATTCCACGCTCAATTTGCGGCCTTCCTGGCAATAAGCCCAGGGCAGATAGGCAAGAGCAATATTCTTGCCGATGGTTGGGCCATAAGCGACGGATGTGGTGAAAGACCGGCGGCCCAGCTCGTCGACAAGCGTCTCTCCAGTTTCAGGGTCCTGTACTGGCATGATGCCGACCGGATAACGGGCCACGCCGTTCTTATCGAGATTGTCAGTCATCACTAGCGTGCAGAGCATCGCTGGCTGGTGCTCGCGGGCGCGATATTCCAGATGCTTTGCCTTGCCACGGAAGTCAGCTTCCTTGACTTTGGGGCGGGCAAGATCTGCTTCCAGAAGATTGTATTCGGTCAGCAGATCCGCATTTTGCAGGCGCAGGCTCTTTTCCATGCGGCGCGTGTTGGCATAGGTCTCGACACCGACCGCAATCACGCCGGTGGAGCGAAGCGCATCCCAGACGGCGAGGCCGTCTTCGTAACGCATATGCAGTTCCCAACCCTGCTCGCCGACATAGGAGATGCGGAAGGCGGTAACGTCTTTGCCTGCAATCCTGATAGGCTTGATGGCAGCGAACGGGAAGTTTTCCGCATCAAGGCCTTCCGGGTTCTCAACCACCTTTTTCAGGTTTTCACGCGCATTCGGACCCCAGATGCCGATGGTGACGTACTTTTCGGTCACATCGGTGATGGTGACGTCAAAGCCCTTATCTTCGGCTACGCGGCGCATATAGTGGAAGTCACGAGGCCCGGCATCGGCGCCATTGATCATGCGGATACGATCAGCCATGCGGATTGCTGTGAAGTCGGCGCGCACCATGCCTTCGTCATCGAGGAAGTGGGTATAGATACCCTTGCCGATATTGGCATCGCCGCCAATCTTGGCAGCGCAAAGCCACTCCATCAGTTCGACATGGTCGGGGCCTTCGATGTCGTACATGGCGAAGTGGGAGAGATTGATGATGCCGCAGTTTTCGGTGAGTTCGAGATGTTCGGCATTGGAAACGCGCCAGAAATGGCGGTTGTCCCATTCGTTCTCGCGCACCGGTACGCGGTCGCCGTATTTCTCCAGCAGGTGCTCGTTGGCGGCATAGCCATGCGCGCGCTCCCATCCGCCCAGTTCCATGAAATAGCCGCCGAGTTTGACCTCACGTTCGTAGAAGGGCGAGCGGCGGATGTTGCGGCCCTTTGAAAAGGGTTCGCGCGGGTGAACTGCCGGATTATAAACCTTCATCGCGGTTTCCGTGCAGCGGTCCCAGATGAACTGTTCCGTCATCTGGTGCGGATAAAAGCGCGAATAGTCGATAGCGTGATGGTCGATGGATGTGCGGCCGTCGGTCATCCAGTCGGCGATAAGTTTGCCCATGCCGGGGCCGTCCTTGACCCAGATAGCGACGGCATACCACAGGCCGCGCACCTTCTGGCTTTCGCCCATGGAGGGACCGCCATCGGTCGTGACTTGCAGGAAGCCGTTGAAGGAGTGGCTTTCATTGTAGCCAAGTTCGCCCAGAATCGGCGTCAGTTCGATTGCCCGCTCCAGCGGTTCCAGAATCTGGTCCATTTCAAGGTCGCGCTGCGATGGCGAGAGACGCGCTTCATGCTTTTCCAGAAGATCGCGCGGATGGCAGAGGCGCGGGTTCTTTTCTTCGTAATAGCCCCATTCGATCTGTCCGCCTTCGGCGGTCTTTGGATCGCCCGTATCGCGCATATAGGCCGAGTTGCCCTGATCGCGCATGAGCGGCCAGCCGATTTCCTTGCCCGTTCCTTCGAACTCGGTATAGGGACCGAAAAATGTCAGCGGATGATCGATCGGCATGACAGGCAGGTCTTCGCCAACCATTTCGGCAATCAGGCGCCCCCAAAGTCCCGCACAGATGATGACATAATCGGCTTCGATGGTGCCACGATGCGTGACGACGCCCTTGATGCGACCGTTTTCCACGATCAGCGACTGTGCCGGCGTGTTGGCGAAACTCTGCAGCTTGCCCGCAGCCTCAGCCTGGTCGATCAGCTTGCCGGCAACGGTCTGCGAGCGCGGAATAACCAGGCCGGCATCCGGGTCCCATAGGCCGCCTTGAACGAGGCTCTCCTCGATGAGAGGGAACTTTTCCTTTATCTCCGCCGGTTCCATCAACCGCGCGCGGGTGCCGAATGCCTTGCCCGATGCAACCTTGCGCTTGATTTCGTCCATGCGGGCATCGTCGCCCACGCGCGCCACTTCGATACCGCCGACGCGGGCGTAATGCCCCATCTTTTCGTAGAAATCGATGGAATAGAGCGTCGTCCAGCAGGAGAGGAAGTCGTGGCTCGTCGCATAGCAGAAGTCTGACGCATGGGCTGTCGAGCCGATGTCGGTCGGAATGCCGGATTTATCGATGCCGACGATATCATCCCAGCCGCGCTCGATCAGATGATGTGCAACCGAAGCCCCGACGATGCCGCCCAGCCCGACAATCACAACTTTCGCCTTCTTAGGAAACTCTGCCATTTTATGCGACCCTAGTTGGTATTTTCACAAAACCATAGTCGTTGGCTGGCCGCGACATTTGCCTTTATACGACATATTCGCAGCGCCAGACGACTGCATGGCAGCTTCTGGAAATCGCCGAATGGCGGAAAGATGCTGTTCTGTTCGCGACGTGTTCGCCCATCCGAGGCGGCACACAGCACGCCTTATGAAATTGATTCCGAAAAGAACTGTATGGTTTTGATTTTCTTCCGAAAGCCGGGAGGGCCGGGCCATCCCGTTCAAGAGCACGGACCGTTCCCGTTCGATATCGTGCTTAGGCGGCGATGAGCATTTTGCGCTCTGCCCGTTCCTGTTGCGGCGAGCGCCCATAGAGTTCCCGGTAGCATTTGGAAAAATGCGACGCGGATACGAAACCGCAGGCAACTGCAACCTCAACGACCGGCATGGACGACTGCAGCAGCAGGTGCCGTGCCCGATCCAACCGGATTTCGAGGTAATAGCGCGCCGGAGATCGGCCCATTTCCTGGCGGAAAAGTCGTTCAACCTGCCGGCGGGACAGGCCGATCGTATGGGCGACATTGATCAGCGCCTGCGGTTCCGAAAGGTTGGCTTCCATCATCTCGATAATGGTCAGTACCTTCGAATTCTGAATGCCGAGGCGCGCGCGGAGTGGCAGGCGCTGGCGATCCTGCGGGCTGCGAACACGATCGGTGAGGGCCTGCTCGCAAATCTTGTTGACCAGGTTCGCGTCGAAATCGTCGCCAATCAGTTTCAGCATCATATCGAGAGAAGCTGTTCCACCGGCGCAGGTGTAGAGGTTGCTATCCACTTCAAAAAGATCGGCATAGACTTCCGCCTTGGGGAAAGCCTCCGAAAAACCCGGAAGATTTTCCCAGTGAATTGCGCAGCGCTTTCCGGATAGAAGTCCGGCTGCCGCCAGTATGTGGGCGCCGGTACAAAGCCCGCCGACGGCAACGCCGCGATTATACTCCTCGCGCAGCCACGCAAAGACTGATTTGTTCCTGAATTCTTCTACGTAGACGCCCGAACAGACGAACACCATCGATGGACGCTGTTCGCGCTGTAGAAAGCGCCGCTCGTCTTCCAGCGATGCGTTGACAGCGCATTCCACGCCATTGGAGGCCGTCACCGGCTTTCCGTCGACAGATGTCAGCCGCCAACGATAGGCGTCATAGCCCAGCATTCGATTTGCAATGCGCAATGGCTCGATGGCCGTTGCGAAAGCAATCATCGAAAAATTTGGAACAAGAAAAAAGACAATAGACCGCTTAACCGATGAAGCCTGGATCATGCCCGATCGTTCCCATTCTCGAAGGCTTTAGCCGCGGTTCCCGACGCAGTTGAGGCCTTGTGTCTCCGTCACGACTCCGGGTCATTTTGGGCCCGGTTTCTATCCGGTCGCTTTCAGACCGGCGATCTTGTCGCGCATACCCGGATTCACAGGGGGCAGGTGATGGCGCAAACAAGATAGTGTTCTATTGAGACACAGAACGGGTAGGTTGCAAAGTGCGGCTAAATGCCTGCCGCGAAAAGGTATTTCAATGTCGGGAAATTGAGGGCGGGCCGCATGGTCGCCCTCAATCGATTTCAGTTTTTGCGCGGGAACTCGGCCGGATTTCGCGGGGTGCCGACCAGCCGGTCATCCACGTTGGGCCAGCCAATATCGTGCAGTATGTGTTCAGGCAATGATTCCAGCACCCGGCGGCTGCGCTTCACGCGTCCCTCGTAAGCCCAGATTTGCAGCTGCTGCCGTACTCTGGAGTGAAGTTCCAGAAGCCATGACGGCGCATTTGTGACGGTCCAAGTTGGCAGGAAGCGAATTGTCGCCGCCTTGCCATGGGAAGCGGTTTGGCATTGAACGGTCATTTTCTCTCTCCTCGTTCAGAAAGTCCGGTTGATGCGTTCGCTGCAGCTCGCCTTGTTGATGCTCTGAATATGTATTCCGCTTGACGTTCAATCAAACGAAATATAGAAAGGCTTAAGATCAGAAAATTTGAACAAAGTGCTAGAAACGGAGTCCGTCATGACAGCGCCCGTTCAACATCCTCTTCCGATGCTCGATATTGATGTGTTGCGCACATTTGTGGCGATTGCCGATACCGGAAGCTTTTCTTCGGCGGCGAACGCGGTGTTCCGCACGCCGTCTGCTGTTTCGATGCAGATCAAGAAACTGGAAGAACAGCTGGGGGTAGCGGTTTTCGACCGTGACGCGCGTTCGGTCACGTTGACCAGCGATGGTGAGATTCTGCTCGGCTATGCGCGGCGCCTTCTGGCTCTCAATCGCGAAGCGGTATCGAAATTCGTTGCGCCCACGGTGACCGGCGTGGTCCGGCTGGGCTCACCGGACGATATTGGCGAATGTGTCCTGCCCCTCGTGTTGAAGCGTTTTTCTGAAAGCCATCCGGGGGTAACGGTCGATGTGGTGATCGACCAAAGCAGCAACCTCCGCAAGCGGCTGGATGAGCGCCGACTGGATGTGACGCTGATCAACATTTCCCACACGGTGCCCAACAAAGGCGATGTGGAAGTTCTGCTGGACGAGGAACTGGTATGGGCTGGCGCCAAGTGTGGTACGGCTTATCGCCGGGACCCTTTGCCGCTCTCCATATGGGAAGAGGGCTGCGCCTGGCGGGGCAATGCGCTCGAAGCGCTTGAAAGCAGCGGGCGTCCTTATCGGATCGCTTATATGAGTTCACACTCGACCGGGCAGCGGGCCGCGATTATGGCCGATCTTGCCATCGCGCCTTTCGGTAAAACGCTGTTGAGTGAGGGAATCGTTGCTTTGGGGCCTGAGCACGGCCTGCCTGCTCTCGGTCGCTATCAGCTTGGCATGGTTGTGAAACCGGAAGCCGGTCCGCATATTCAGGTTGTCGCCGACCATTTGCGAAGTGTTTTCGAAGGTTATCGTCGCTCCGGGCGGTTCGAGACCTTCCGTGCATGCTGATGAAGATCACAGTTTATTGGGATAGGACTAAAGCATTCTCTTGCCAGTGAAAAACGCTGCGCTAGATTTCTTGTATGACAGCCGAGTGAATCGGCTTCACCGCCAGCTGCCGAGCAGGGGCTTGTAAGCGGCGGGAGGCATAACTGGTTTGAATAGGCTTGGAACCCTAGGCGTCTGCTCCTTAAAGGGCAGAAACGCGCATCCCATTGGAGAGACTGTCATGAAGCTGACCCGACTTGTCCCATTAGCTATCGTTCTCTGCGCATTTACGCTCGCCTCCTGCGCAAACACGGTTCGAGGCGTTGGCCGCGATGTAAAGAGTACCGCACATGCGGTCCAGGATACCGTAGAATAAAGAACAAATGGCCCGGGGAGACCCGGGCCATTTCGCTACGGCACCAGGAAATAGCTGACCGTCATATGCTTGTCGGGCCGGGTTTTGTATACAACTTCCGTGGTTACGATGCTTTCATGAGGCACGGCTATATTTGCGTTCTGCAACAAGGAGGCAATGCGCTCATTGGGTTCAGCCCCACCAAACCACATCACGAGGACAGGAGGCGTCAAGTGCGCTCTGGTATCCGGTGTTTCTGGGTGCACTACTCGTAAGGTAGAATCAAACAATCTGAAATTGCCCGGTATCTGGGCATTGTCCGTCAGGATCGTCTTGAATGGCCCCTTCGCCTGCACTTCCTCATAAAGATGTCGATAGTTGAGTTGGCCGTAAGGCGGTGAGCCGGAGCCGTAGGTCAGATTGTAGCTCAACACCGGCGGAACAATCAGCGCGGCAACAGCGCTGACGACGGCATAGTCGATCAAAGGCCGATCTCCGATCCGATAACGCCCCATAAGGCTAGCCATCAGTGCAGGAGTCAGAAACAGCACTGGCTGCAGCCAGCGGTCTTTCACGTTATTCGCACCGGTCGCCACAACACCCACAAGCACAATAACCAGCCCGACCAAGATGAGGAGACGGAGAAATTTTTCGCCAGTGGTCAGCGGGGTTGCGGGTGCGGTACGTTTCTTCCAGTGAATAAGCGCGATAATGCCAGCAATCGCGATCGCAAGGATCGAGAATAGAAATGCCGCTTCAATGAGGCTTTCGACGCCCATCAGCCTGTCGAAGAGCAGATTGCCGGAAGCGCCGATCTCAAACTTGCTCGCACGCGCCATGACACTCGATTTGTGCGCCAGCATCCAGGTCGCGGTCGGCCCGAAGCAGATCGCGAATGCCAGAACCGTTACGAGACTAAGCTTGGAGAGCAGTATCCGGCGATATTCGGGCATGAGAAGGCCCGTCACAATCAGCATGATCAGGAAAAAGGACGCGTTGAACTTGCCGAGAAGTGCTGCAGCCATCGCGGCGCCAAGAGCGGCAGCAGATCCCGCGTGACGCGCCCTCATATGCCAGGCAAAGGCCAGTAATGCCCAGCCACAACCGGCGGTACCTGCAACTGAATGCGTCAATGCGCGCTGCGATTCCCAGCCAATTTGCGGAATGAGGAACAATCCGAGCATGCTGGCCGACGCGACCATGCGCGAAAAACCGAACAACTTCATCGCGCCGTAAACGCTTAGGAACAGGCTTGCGAGAAGGCTGAACTTGACGATCTGCAGCGTGAGCATCGAGGTGCCGAGCAATGACGCCGCGAGATTGGTAATCCATGTATAGAGAGGGGGTTGCGACCCGCCATAGCCCCAGTCCAGATAGCCGATATTCGCCAATTGTTCAGCGTCATCGAGACCGGCGCCGTTCGAAACAACAGTGACAAGAATGGCCTGGAACGCAAAATAGCACAGCACGAAAATGACAGCCACGGGCAGGCCGAAGAGCTTCCTGTCTGCGCTGGAAACAGCGGTGGCTGATCGTTGTGCGGTCAAACTCATTGCCCCGAATAAAATATGGCCTGTGCAGGCGCGCCATGGGAGGCACACTGCATTTCACAGGATTATGTCCGGATTTCAATCGGACGGCTCAAAAGCTTTGTAACAAAGGCGTGTAATTAGGCAATCACGTGGGGGCAAGAGGTCCAGGCTCAAGACCCAACAATTTAATGGAGACCAGCAATGGAAATGACAAAAGCTGCGAGCCTCACACCAATTCCGTCAAATTAACAGTTCCTGAGCCTAGTGCTGATACGGCAATATTGCAGGCTAGGAACGGCAAAAACCGCGCTGCCAAAGGTGCACGGTTTTGCCAATTACGCATGGCATCTCCGCCGAACAATACACTGGCGGGATATACTGAGCTCCGGTACGCAGTACCAGATCCGGAGCGTCGAGCCGGTGTGAACCGCCTCTTGCTCCTTTCTAGCTCAACATCGTTACCGTACGGTTATCAGACACTTAAGCAAATCTAAACAATGCAAGTTTTTTGCATGGGGATTTGTTTACCTTGCTCCAGATTTGGCGCGCAGATAATTGATGATGCCTGAAAAGTCTTCGCCGCCGTGGCCCTCGCTGTCGAAGAGACCGTAGAGTTCCTGCGCATGCGCTCCAAGCGGCGTTTCAGCGCCAGCGCTTTGAGCGGCTTCCTGAGAGAGTTTGAGGTCTTTCAGCATCAGGGCTGCGGCAAAGCCGGGTTTATAGTCCCGATTGGCAGGCGACGTAGGAACGGGGCCGGGAACAGGACAATAGGTCGTCAGCGACCAGCATTGCCCCGATGAAGTCGAAGCCACGTCGAAGAGGGCCTGATGTGAAAGTCCCAGCTTTTCCGCCAGAACAAAGGCTTCGCTGACACCGATCATCGATATGCCGAGTATCATGTTATTGCATATCTTTGCGGCCTGTCCCGCGCCATCGCCACCACAATGCACGATTTTTCCGGCCATGGGCTGCAGGATCGGTTCGCCGCGCTTGAACGCCTCGTCGCTACCGCCAGCCATGAAAGTCAATGTGCCTGCGGAAGCGCCCCCGGTGCCGCCGGAAACCGGCGCATCGATGGAAAGATGTCCGTGGCTTGCGGCCAGTTCATGTGCCTTGCGCGCCGAATCCACATCGATTGTCGAACAGTCGATGAAAAGTGAATCTTTGCGTGCCGTTGGTGCAATGTCTTCATAGACGGCGAGAACATGCTTTCCCGCCGGCAGCATGGTGATCACCACGTCCACGTCAGCAACTGCGTCCTGCGCGCTCGAAGCGACCGAGAGACCATTTGTCCTTGCTTCATCAAGATGTTGGGGCAAAAGGTCGAAACCGCGCACGGTGTGACCGGCTTTCACGAGGTTTGCGGCCATTGGCCCGCCCATATTGCCAAGGCCTATAAATGCTATTTTGGCCATAATGAACTCCTCCCTTGGCGATTATTTATTCAGTCAGCGCCCAATCATCTGGCGTGCAATGATGACGCGCATGATTTCGTTCGTGCCTTCGAGAATCTGGTGCACGCGCAAATCACGGACAAGCTTTTCGATCCCGTATTCATGAAGATAGCCGTAGCCGCCGAAAAGCTGGAGCGCTTCGTTTGCTACATCAAACCCCGTGTCCGTGACGAAGCGTTTGGCCATCGCGGACCATTTTCCTGCGTCATGGGTTTTACGATCAAGCTTGCTGGCTGCGGTATATAGAAGAAGACGCGAGGCCGAGAGTTCGGTTTCCATGTCGGCCAGACGGAATTGCAGCGCCTGAAACCTGTCGATCGTCTGGCCGAATGCCTTGCGCTGGCTGCAATATTCCAGCGACTTGTCGAGCGCTGACTGTGCGCCACCGAGCGAGCAGGCAGCGATGTTGAGCCGCCCCCCATCAAGCCCTGCCATTGCGATGCGGAAACCGGTTCCTTCCTCACCTAGAAGATTTTCAACCGGAACGCGGCAATTATCGAAAATGACGGTTCTCGTCGGCTGCGCATTCCAACCCATTTTGAATTCATTGGCGCCGAAAGAAAGGCCGGGTGCATCTTTTGGCACAACGATGGTGGAAATTCCCTTGGGACCGTCCTCGCCGGTACGCACCATTGTCACATAGATATCTGTTGCGCCAGCACCAGAAATGAACTGCTTGGAGCCGTTGAGAATATAATGGTCACCATCGCGCGTGGCGCGTGTTCTGAGCGCTGCAGCATCCGAACCTGATCCGGGCTCTGTCAGGCAATAGCTCGCAAGCGATTCCATCGACGTGAGCTTCGGCAGAAAGCGTTGCCGCTGTTCTTCGTTTCCGAAAGTGTCGATCATCCATGCGGCCATGTTGTGGATGGAGACGAAGGCCGAAAATGATGGGCATGCGGTTGCCAGCGCTTCGAAAATGAGCACAGCGTCGAGCCGTTTCAACGCCGAGCCACCCACATCTTCACGCACATAAATGCCGCCCATCCCGAGCGGTCCCGTCTCTTGCAATACATCGACGGGGAACTGCTTGTCACGATCCCACTGCAATGCATGCGGCGCGACACGATCACTGGCGAAGGCTCGTGCCATATCCTGAATGGCAAGCTGATCTTCGTTCAGTTCGAACTGATTCTGGTCGGCAGCATCCATGGTTTCCTCCCTGTAGCACCGTACCCCTCCGCCGAACTAGATCATAACCGGATGAGGCTGCCAACGCTCCATTGGAATAATGTTGCTCACATTTGTAATAAACTGATGCGCATTTTTGCATAGAAGGTGGCCGAACGGCATGCCGTTGCCACCGCCTCGAGTTTGAGCTACGCACCTTTCCATGGCACGCGCAATCATGTTTCAAGGTACGGGTTCGGACGTCGGCAAAAGTGTTCTCGTTGCCGGATTATGCCGCGTTGCACGCAATCGCGGGCTCAAAGTCAGACCCTTCAAGCCGCAGAACATGTCCAACAATGCTGCAGTCAGCGATGATGGCGGAGAAATCGGCAGGGCGCAGTGGCTGCAGGCTCTGGCTTGCGGAGTACCGTCGTCCGTCCACATGAACCCGGTGCTCCTGAAGCCGCAGACCGACATGGGTAGCCAGGTTGTCGTGCAGGGGCAGGTGCGAGGCGAGGCGCGCGGGCGCTATTATCAGGAATTGAAACCGCAGCTCATGGCAGCGGTGATGGAATCATTCGCCCATGTCAGCGAAGGCGCAGACCTTGTGCTGGTGGAGGGGGCAGGATCGCCCGCCGAGATCAATCTGCGAGCTGGTGATATCGCCAATATGGGATTCGCTACGCAGGCCGATGTTCCGGTCGTTCTCGTCGGCGATATAGACAGGGGCGGAGTGATCGCTTCCCTTGTCGGGACGCACACAATTCTTTCCGAACAGGATCGCGCGATGGTTCGCGGGTTCCTGATAAACAAGTTCCGGGGCGATATTTCGCTTTTTGATGACGGGCTGGCCGCGATTACCCGGTTTACCGGCTGGCATTCATTTGGGGTGGTGCCTTGGCTGAAAGCAGTGTCGCGATTGCCAGCGGAGGACTCGGTCGTTCTTGAACGTGCTGTGGCTGGGTACAAGAGGGCGCTTGTGGTCGCGGTGCCGGTGTTGCCGCGCATCGCGAATTTTGATGACCTCGATCCGCTGAAAGCTGAGCCGGATGTGGAAGTAGTCATGGTGCCGCCCGGTTCGAGCATTCCCGGCGAGGCGGGTCTCGTCATTCTGCCCGGAACCAAATCTACGATAGCCGATCTGATGGCGCTTCGGGACAATGGCTGGGACCGGCAGTTGTCCGCCCATGTGAGACGGGGCGGTCACGTGCTTGGTATCTGTGGTGGATTTCAGATGCTTGGTCGCCACATCAGCGATCCTGCTGGTATCGAAGGGCGTGTGCGCGACATTGAGGGCCTCGGATTTCTCGATATAGAAACGTTGATGGCGCCTGAAAAAGTGGTCCGCAATGTGCAGGCGACTTCTTGTCTGCACAATGTACCGCTGGAGGGCTACGAAATCCATATCGGTCGCACGACCGGACCGGATATGGCGCGGCCTTTCGCCCGGTTAGCTGAGCATCACGATGGCGCGATATCGCCGGATGGCCGGATCATGGGAACCTATCTCCATGGTGTTTTCAATGCGGACGAATTTCGGCGAAAATTTCTGGAGAGTCTTGGTGTGCGAAGCAGTTCGGTAAACTATCGCGTTGGCGTCGAAGATGCATTGAACGAGCTGGCCGAAGGACTGGAAGGATGTCTCAATATCGAGGCTTTGTTTAATTTGAAATGAGATTGCAGATATTCTGCCGCGATTGACGCCGGTGGGGCGAAAGCATAATGTCAAACCATGCAACAGGTTTTTGTCGGGACGAATCCCGGCGATACCAAAAAGGGAATGCGACGGACGGACCCAATCCGGGCGTTTTTATCGCAGCCGACCCCGCGACTGTAGAGCGGAGAGGGATGAGGCAAGCCGGGCAACCGGTAACCACTGGAGGCAGAAGGACCTCTGGGAAGGTAGCCTTAATCCCCGCGACCCGTGAGCCAGGAGACCTGCCTGTTGCGTGAGGGCATTGAGCCCGCACCCCATGGGAGGTTTTTCCCTGCTGCCTGCACGGAGGTTGTCATGGCTGCACGTACTCAGAATTCTGTTTCCGGCACACTCGCAATGCCGCTCGCTGCCCGTCTGGGCACGGCTGTTGTTTCGCTGCTTCTTGGCGCGTTCCTGATTTACGGCGTAGGGCTTGCCCATTCCGATACGCTGCACGATTCGGCACACGACACGCGCCATTCCTATGGTTTTCCCTGCCACTGAGCAGTCGAATAGCTGTCAGAATTGAAGTTGAGCAAAGCTTGATGGTGGACGGCCATCGGCGCGGAATTGCTATTGGAGACAGAAATGTTGATCCGTTATTTGTTGGCGACGCTCGCCGCCGGTCTTCTGGCCGGGTTGCTGGTCACGCCTGCCATGTATCTGAAGACAGTGCCTTTGATCCTGCAGGCTGAAACGTTCGAAGGAGCTGGTGGTGGCCATAGCCACGGCGAGGCCGAGGCCGCACCGCATGATCATGGCGCTGTTACTGCAGACGCCGAAGAGGAAGGTGCCGAACTGCCGTTCGGACGATTGGGTAACACGATCCTTGCCAATCTTGTTGCCGGGGCTGGCTTTGCCCTGCTGCTTGGTGGCGTGGCGTTGCTGCTCGGACGTCGTATTACCGTGCAGAATGGCATTTATTGGGGCGTTGCAGGTTTCTTCGCGGTGGCATTTCTGCCTGCGTTGGGGCTCTCGCCGGAGTTGCCGGCAATGCCTGCGGCCGATCTGGCAGAGCGGCAGCTATGGTGGATTGCTGCCGTGGTGCTGAGCGGTCTCGGTATATATCTCGTCGTGTTGCGTCAGGAAATTTGGGCGAAAATCCTGGGGCTGGTTCTGATCGCTGCGCCACAGCTCTATGGAGCACCGCATCCGGAAGATATCTCGTCTCCCGTTCCCGCGCTGCTTGCGTCGCAATACGCGGTGGCATCGCTGGCGACCAACCTGTTCATGTGGGCGGTGATCGGCCTCGCGCTCGGCTGGTTCATCCAGCATTATGCATCGTCCGAGATTGAGGGCTGACAAAAATGGCTTCGCCGGGAAAATCGGTTCTGGTCCTTGGCGGAGCCCGTTCGGGCAAGTCTTCCTATGCCGAGAAAATGGCGCAGTCCTCGGGGTTGCAGCCGCTCTATCTTGCAACAGGGCGCGCCTTCGACGGCGAAATGGAAAACCGCATTGCCATTCATCGGAACCGACGTGGATCCGACTGGCAGACAGTAGAAGAGCCGCTCGATCTCGTCGGTGCACTCACGCTGCATGTTGCCGTTGATCGATTCGTGCTGGTCGACTGCCTCACCCTGTGGCTGACCAATCTGATGATGGCCGAGCGCGACATAGCGGCAGAGACAGCAGGACTTGTCGCCATGCTGCCGAACCTCGCGGGGCCTGTGGTTTTTGTTTCGAACGAAGTTGGGTTTGGAATCGTGCCGGAAAATCGCATGGCACGGGAATTTCGCGACCACGCAGGCTTTCTGCATCAGGCAGTGGCCGCGGTTGCGGATGAAGTTTATTTGATAGCGGCAGGGTTGCCGCTGAAGATGAAGGGATAAATCAATGCAGGGACAGAAAATTCCCGCAACCGTTATCACGGGTTTTCTTGGATCGGGCAAAACGACGATGATCCGCAACCTGCTGGAAAACGCCAACGGAAAACGCATTGCATTGATCATCAATGAGTTCGGTGATCTCGGGGTCGATGGCGGTATTCTGAAAGGCTGCGGTATCGAGACCTGTCGCGAGGAAGATGTGATCGAGCTCAATAATGGCTGCATCTGCTGCACTGTTGCCGATGATTTCATCCCGACCATGACCAAGCTTCTGGATCGCCCTGATCGCCCCGATCATATCGTGATCGAAACCTCCGGCCTTGCCTTGCCGCAGCCGCTGGTTGCGGCTTTCAACTGGCCGGAGATCAAGACGCAGGTGACGGTCGATGGCGTGGTGACGGTGATCGACGCCGCAGCTGTTGCCGAAGGTCGTTTCGCTGATGACCACGACAAGGTTGATGCGCAGCGGGCAGCGGACGAATCCCTTGATCATGAAAGCCCCTTGGAGGAACTTTTTGAGGATCAGATTCATGCAGCCGACCTTATCGTTCTCAACAAGGCCGATCTGATCGATTCATCAAGACTGGAAAGCGTCAAGGCGGATGTCGCCGAGCGTTCGCCGCGCCGCGTGAATATGGTTCCTGCGAGCTTCGGCAAGCTGGGCGCCGATGTTCTGCTCGGTCTTGGTGTCGGCACTGAAGACGATATCGCCAACCGCAAGTCTCACCATGAAATCCATCATGCAGATGGACACGAGCACGATCACGACGAATTCGAGAGTTTTGTGGTTGAAGCGGGTTCTGTCGCCGATCCCAAGCTATTTGCGGATAAGCTGAAAGCGGTTATCGCGGAACATGACATTCTTCGTCTGAAGGGCTTTGTCGATGTGCCTGGCAAACCGATGCGTCTGGTTGTGCAAGCAGTCGGCCCGCGCATAGAGCATTATTTCGACCGTCCATGGGGCAAGGATGAAGCACGCTCCACGCGACTGGTCGTGATCGGGCTTCATGACATTGATGAGGCGGCCATCGCCAAGGCAGTGAAAGACGCCGTCTGACCGATGCATCTTCTCCTTGCACAGAAAGGAACAATCAGCGACGGCAATGAGGCCGTCGATCTCGGCCAGACGCCGGGAGAGATATTGTTCCTTTCCGCCGCCGATACGGAACTGGCCAGTCTGGCGCAGGCGCACAGGCTCGCGCCGGATTTGCCGAGTTTGCGGCTGGCCAATTTCCTGACCCTCACTCACCCCATGTCGGTGGACGCCTATGTGGAGCGTACGGCCAGATATGCGAGCCTTATCGTGGTGCGCATCATTGGCGGTGAGACCTATTGGCCCTACGGGTTGGAAGCGCTGCATGCCTGCGCCGTCAATCACGGTATCAAGATTGCCGTATTGCCGGGGGATGATAAGCCGGACCACGGGCTGGACCGGTTTTCGACGATCTCTGTCCAGGAGCGAAATGAACTCTGGCAGTATCTGATCGAAGGCGGGGCAGCGAATACGGGCGCATTTCTGCAATATTGCGCCGCACTGATTTTAGGTTCCGAGAAGCCGGAGAGTGCCGCACCTCTGCTCAAGGCTGGTCTGTGGTGGCCGGGAGACCATGTCTCGTCGCTGGACAGCATCCGCGAGCAGTGGAGCGGTGCAAAAGCACCTGTCGTTGCCATTATATTTTACCGGGCGCTGGTGCAAAGCGGACAGACGCAGCCCGTCGATGCGCTGATCGCATCGTTGCAGGCAAGGGGCCTCAATCCGCTTCCGATATTCGTCTCAAGTCTCAAGGACCGATTGTCCGCAGCCGTTGTTGATGGTCTGTTTGAGGATTGTCCGCCGGATATCGTATTGAATGCCACCGGATTTGCGATTTCTTCACCGGGTGCCGAGCGTAAGCCGACCGTGCTCGACAAGCGCGGTAACATGGTACTGCAAGTCATCTTTTCCGGTACGCCGAAGTCCGTCTGGGAATCGTCGCAGCAGGGGCTGCTGGCGCGCGATCTGGCGATGAATGTCGCCTTGCCGGAAGTGGACGGGCGCGTGCTTTCACGTGCGGTTTCCTTCAAGTCGGCCAAACAGTTTGACGCGGCAGTGGAGGCGAATATCGTTACCCACGAGCCGCATGACAACCGCGTAGATTTTGTGGCGCAACTTGCGGCAAACTGGGTGCGGTTGAAACGGAAATCGCCCGAAGAAAGACGTGTTGCGCTTATTCTTGCGAATTATCCGAACCGTGACGGGCGGCTTGGAAACGGGGTAGGGCTCGATACGCCAGCCGGGACGGTCGAAGTCCTGCACGCGATGGCGGATGGCGGCTATTCCCTCTCTGACCTGCCGGTGGACGGGGATGCTCTGATGCGCGCCCTGACGGCTGGTCCGACCAATGCCGCGCGTGACGGGCGCGAGATACGCGAGACGATTTCACTGAATCAATACAAGGCTTTCTTCAAAAGACTTCCCACTGCGATTCAGAAAGAGATTGAAGATCGCTGGGGTGCGCCAGAAAACGATCCCTACTTTGCGGAGGAACTTGTCGCTTTCGCATTGCCGTTGATGCGGCTGGGGGAAACCTTTGTCGGTATTCAGCCCGCGCGCGGTTACAATATCGATCCGAAAGAGACTTATCACTCGCCCGATCTGGTGCCTCCACACGGATATATTGCCTTCTACGCGTATCTGCGCGAGGTCGCAGGTATCGACGCCATTGTGCATATGGGCAAACATGGAAATCTGGAATGGCTGCCGGGAAAGGCGCTTGCGCTGTCCGAAAACTGTTATCCGGAAGCCGTGTTTGGTCCCACCCCGCATATCTATCCTTTCATCGTGAATGACCCCGGGGAAGGCACGCAGGCCAAGCGTCGCGCCAGCGCGGTTATTATCGACCACCTGACGCCGCCGCTGACACGCGCCGAAAGCTATGGGCCGCTGAAAGATCTGGAAGCGCTGGTGGACGAATACTACGAGGCCTCCGGTGTCGATCCTCGCCGCCTGCTGAGGCTGAAAGGACAGATACTGGATCTCGTGCGCGACATCGGGCTCGATCGGGATGCGGGCATCCACGATCTTGACGATGAAGACATGGCTTTGCAAAAGCTCGATGCCTATCTCTGCGATTTGAAGGAAATGCAGATACGCGACGGGCTGCATATTTTCGGACTTGCACCACAAGGCAGGCTGCTGACCGATCTTCTGGTCGCGTTGGCCCGTGTGCCGCGCGGTGTTCCGGTTGCGCTCGGTGGTGCGCCGGGCGATCAAAGTCTCCAGCGGGCAATCGCTGCGGATTGTGGACTTGGCGAAACATTCGATCCGCTCGATTGCAATATGGCCGAAGCCTGGACCGGGCCCAAACCGGAACTCCTGTGCGCTGCAAGCCCTGCAACGTGGCGCATCGCAGGCGATACGGTGGAACGTATCGAACTGCTGGCCGCGAGTTTTGTTGCGGGCGAAACCGACTGCCCCGAAGACTGGTCGCAGACGCGGGCGGTGCTGCAATCCATAGAGGAGCATCTGCGCCCCATGGTCGTTTCATGCGGGCCTTCGGAGATAGACGGGTTTCTTGCCGCACTCGATGGGCGATTTGTGCCGCCGGGACCCTCCGGCGCGCCGACGCGTGGTCGCCCCGATGTACTGCCGACCGGTCGCAATTTCTTTTCTACCGACAGTCGGGCCGTTCCCACTCCGGCGGCATGGGAACTTGGTCGCAAATCGGCCGAACTCCTGATCACCCGCTACACACAGGATCATGGGGAATGGCCGACGTCTTTCGGCCTGACCGCATGGGGCACGTCGAATATGCGTACCGGCGGCGATGACATCGCGCAGGCTTTGGCGCTGATCGGCGTCAAGCCACTCTGGGATATGGCGTCACGCCGGGTGACTGGATATGAAATCATTCCGATAGCAAAGCTTGGCCGCCCGCGGGTTGATGTGACGTTGCGCATTTCCGGTTTCTTCCGCGATGCGTTTCCGGAACAGATCGCGCTCTTCGACAAGGCCGTGCGTGCAGTCGGCGCTCTCGACGAAGATGCCGAGGACAATCCAGTCGCAGCGCTTATGCGGATTGAGCAGACGCGTCTTGTTGCCGAAGGGGCGGATGAAAAGACAGCGCAACGCCGCGCGGGCTATCGTGTCTTCGGTTCCAAACCCGGCGCTTATGGAGCAGGCTTGCAGGCCCTGATCGACGAGAATGGCTGGGCCGGGCGCAACGATCTGGCGGAAGCCTGGCTTGTCTGGGGCGGTTACGCCTATGGTGCAGGTGAGGAAGGGCAGGCCGAGCGCGGTCTTCTTGAAGAAAGGCTTCGTTCTGTTCAGGCCGTGGTTCAGAATCAGGACAATCGCGAGCACGACCTTCTCGACAGCGATGATTACTACCAGTTCGAAGGTGGAATGGCCGCGACCGTGGAAAGCCTGAACGGCGCAATGCCTGCGGTTTATCACAATGACCATTCCCGCCCGGAAAAGCCGGTGATCCGGGCGCTGGAAGAAGAGCTGTCACGCGTCGTGCGTGGGCGGGCGGCTAATCCGAAATGGATCGCAGGTGTGATGCGTCACGGCTATAAAGGCGCGGCAGAGATTGCGGCAACCGTCGACTATCTGTTCGCCTTTGCGGCGACCACCGGCAAGGTCGGAAATCATCACTTCGAGGCGGTCTATCAGGCTTATATTGCCGACAGGACGGTACATGAATTCATGGCCGAGAAAAACCCCGCTGCACTTGCCGAGACGGCAGCGAAGCTGAACAATGCCATCGAGCGGGGCTTCTGGACACCACGCTCCAATTCGGCGCGGTTCGAACTGGAACAACTTGCGACTTTGAATCCGGGAATGAGAACAAATGGCTGAAAAATCTGCAAAACTTCTGTCCATGACGGAAGAGGAACTGAACGCCCGTCATGCGGACAAGATGCGCAAGAAGAAAGCTGCCCGCGACAAGATTCAGGCGACAAAGACCGAGGAAAAAGGTCTGGTGATTGTCCATACCGGGAAGGGCAAGGGCAAATCGACCGCCGGTTTCGGGATGGTTTTCCGCGCGTTGGGCCACGGAATGAAGATCGGGGTCGTGCAGTTCGTCAAGGGATCGTGGGACACAGGCGAGCGCTGGGTTCTCGAAAAATTTCCCGATCAGGTCACGATTTCAGCGCTGGGAGAGGGCTTTACCTGGGAGACGCAGGATCGCACGCGAGATATCGCCATGGCGCGCGGTGCTTGGGAACAAGCCAAGGCGCTGATAATGGATGAAAGCTACGATATGGTGCTCTGCGACGAGTTGAATATCGTGCTTCGCTACGATTACCTGCCGGTCGAGGAAGTGATAGAGGTTCTCAAGGCCAAGCCGCAGATGAAGCATGTCATCATCACTGGTCGCAATGCCAAGGACGAGCTGATTGAAGCCGCGGACCTCGTGACCGAGATGGAGATGATCAAGCATCCATTCCGCGCCGGGGTGAAGGCACAGAAGGGCATCGAGTTCTAGTTTTTCTTTTGCGCATTATCCTGCGCAAAACCGTTTCACACTTTTGCTGGAAATGCTTCAATGTTGGACAGCTGGCAGTTCTGGGCACTGATGTCGGCGGTGTTTGCCGCGTTGACGGCGATCTTTGCCAAGATCGGTATTCAAGGCATCAATTCGGATTTCGCCACGCTCGTGCGCACGCTGGTTATCATCGGTGCATTGTGCCTGTTCCTGACCGTTACCGGCCAGTGGCAGAAACCGGGCGAAATTTCCGGGCGGTCGTGGCTGTTTCTGGTGCTTTCTGGGCTGGCGACCGGCGCTTCGTGGCTTGCCTATTTCCGGGCCTTGCAGATAGGTGACGCATCGCGCGTCGCGCCGATCGACAAATTGTCGGTGGTGCTGGTGGCCCTGTTCGGCGCGGCATTCCTCGGCGAGCGCATGTCCATCATCAACTGGTTCGGCATTCTGCTGATTGGTTGCGGTGTCGTTTTGGTGGCGCTTAGAATTTAAAATCCTATCCACTGGCGCAGCGGATTGGTTCCGTCCATCAGGAGGCGAACTGCCAGCGCCAGGCTGACGACGACCAGAAGCGGCTTGATGATGCGTGAGCCGACCTTCATGGCGAGGCTTGCGCCGATCTGCGCGCCGATGAACTGGGCAATGCCCATGCAGATGCCGATTTTCCAGTTGATGGTGCCGACGAGGGCAAAGGTTACAAAACTGCCGACATTTGAAGCGCAGTTGAGAAGCTTCGTATGCGCGGTAGCTTTCAACACGCCGAAACCGGCAAGCGCCACAAAAGCCAGCATGAAGAACGATCCGGTTCCGGGGCCGAAAAGCCCATCGTAAAAACCGATCAGCGGAACGAGGGTTGCGCCGAAAAGAAACGGTCCGAGACGTCGTGCCCGATCAACATCGCCAAGGCTGGGCTTGACGGCAAAATAGACTGCGATGGCGATCAGTAGGATCGGCAGGGCCGCGCGCATGATATCCACGGGCAGAACGGTTGCCAGCAATGCGCCGAATACCGAGCCGATGAGCGAAGCGAGCGCTTCGGGCCACTGTTCCCTGATGTTGACATGCCCTTTGCGCGCATACGCAATGGTTGCTGACGATGAGCCGAACAGTCCTTGCAGCTTGTTCGTGCCCAATGCTTCAACGGGCGGTATTCCGGCCAGCAACAGAGCGGGAATCGTAATCATTCCACCGCCTCCGGCTATGGAATCGATGATTCCGGCAATGAATGCCGCAACCGTGAGGAGCAGGGTAAGCGTGTCAAAAAATTCAAGCATCGGGGGAGCCTAAAGGAGGGGTTGGGGCAACATAGAGCAGCCGCTTGGCGAACGCCAGTCAAACAAAGGCGCACTCGGAAGAAAGCCGGGTCTCGGAGCGAGATTGTTTTCCTGCGCGTCCGGCGCTATTCATTATAAGCAGACTGAAAGTTTAGAGGGGTTCCATGAGCGAAAGCATCTTTGAGCGGATTACTGCTTTTCTGAGCAGGAAGAGCGCCGTGCAGCGTGTTGCCGATGATCCGGCGCTCGCTTCTGAACTGCTTTTGCTGTTGCATGTGGTGTTTGCCGATGGCGACCAGCACCCAGCCGAAATAGCCGCCTTCAAGGAAATTGCCGAAAAGAATTTCGGCATTCCACCGGAAGAGCTTCCGGAAGTCGCGGAATATCTCAAGGATTTTGCTTACGAGACGACAACCAAGCAAGCCGCCAACATGCTGGCGGAGATGGCGCCGGAGCGTCGGCTGGCACTGCTTGGTGACCTCGTGACGATTGCCTGCTCCGATAATCGCCTTGATCGTAGCGAAGCCACAATGATCCAGCGCATTGCCGATACGCTTGGGGTCAAGCCGGAAGAACTGCACAAAGCACGCCAGTCATCTCCCTGTGGGTTCTAGAAATTTCAATAGGGTTCTTGGCATGGGCGGTTCGTCGGGCGTGACGCTTGATGAACTTTTGGCCTTGGCCGAGCAAGTGTTGGCTCGGGGCGAGTGCGTACGGCCTGATGCTATTGCAACCTTGAGCGCGAAGCGCGACGAGCCGGTGTGGGCGGAGCTTGCGTCGCATTATGAATGTGCGCTTTGTTTCTTCGATGCCGCGCGACTGGAGCAGGAAACACCGCGTCTCAAAAACCCGTCGGACGCTGTTTTCCGGGTAGTCGGTTGTCATGGCGTTGCCGAAGCGGCAGCGCTTGCTGCGGCCGGTCCGCACGGTATTCTCGCGGTCGAGAAAACCGCGTCAGTCCGGGCAACTGCTGCCCTGGCGATTGCTGGTTTCGACGCCGCTCCCCAGTTCAGGAAGGTAGAATTGTGACTGTTCATTTCATTGGCGCCGGTCCCGGTGCGGCGGATCTTATCACCGTTCGTGGCCTGCGCCTGATCGAGCGATGCCCCGTCTGCATCTATGCGGGATCACTGGTGCCGATTGAACTTGTTGCCGGAGCACCAAAGGATGCGCGTCTGGTTGACAGTTCATCCTTAACTTTGGACGAGATCATCGCCGAAATGGAAGTCGCACACGCTAAAGGCCTTGATGTGGCGCGGGTGCATTCCGGTGATCCATCGATCTACGGCGCCATGGCCGAACAGATGCGCCGACTGGACAGTCTCGGCATTCCCTATGATGTGACGCCGGGTGTGCCAGCCTTTGCGGCCGCTGCCGCCGCGATGAAACAGGAATTGACCATTCCAGAGGTCAACCAGACCATCATTCTAACCCGTACCTCGATGAAATCGTCCGCCATGCCCGAAGGCGAAGACCTCGCCACGCTTGGCCGGTCAGGCGCGACGCTGGTGATTCACCTCTCCATTCGCAACCTCACGAAGATCAAGGCCGAGCTGATGCCCCTTTATGGCGCTGAGTGTCCCGTTGTCGTTGCCTATCGCATAGGATGGCCGGACGAGCAGATATTGCGCGGTACTTTGGCGGACATAGCCGAGAAGGTGGCGATTTCGGGCCTGCAACGTACGGCGATGATTTTTGTGGGACGCGGACTGGACCCAAAGAGCTTTCGCGATTCAGCGCTCTATCATGAAGCGCATAACCACGCGGCACGTTCAAAAGCCTAGGCTTGTGCGGGCAAATGCGATTGCACCTTCCGGCGAGGTGACGGTGTTCCTGGCCGCAACCGGTGGGCGGGAGATCATCATGACCGGAAGCCCGAGCGCGCGAGCGGCTTCGATCTTGGCATAGGAAATGGTGCCACCCGAATTGCGGCTGACGATCAGTCCGATCTTGTGTTTCTCCAGAAATTGCTTTTCCGCAGCGAAATCGCCAGGCCTTGCGAGGATAAGCTCGCAGTCCGGCGGCAGCGCCGCCTCCGGCGGGTCGATCATGCGCATGACGAAACGAACATCAGTGCGCTTGGCAAAAGGGGCGATGTGCTGGCGACCAAGCGCCAGAAAGACGCGCGCGTGGTGAGGAATGGCGTTTGCAGCTTCGGCTTCGCCGGAAATATCGATCCAGTTGTCACCGGGCTGCTTTTCCCACGCGGAGCGCTCCAGCCGAACGAGCGGGGTTTTCGTCGCTTCCGTGGCAATGACGGCATTATGCGATATACGCGCCGCGTAAGGATGGGTGGCGTCGATCACGAGGTGGATTTTTTCGGCCCTGATATAGTCTGCAAGGCCCTCCGCTCCACCGAAGCCACCAATGCGAACCGTACCAGCCAATCTGGCTGGATTGCTGGTGCGTCCGGCAAGCGAGGTGATGGCTTTGATAGGGAGTTCCGCAAAAGCCGTTGCGAGCGCTGCCGCCTCGGCGGTTCCACCTAAAATGAGTATCTTCGGCTCAGACCCGCGCAAGGATATTTCCACTGCGGTCAGTCACGATAATCTCAACCTCCACAGGTGCGCCGCGAAGGGTTTCCAGTGCTGTTTCCTTCGCTTTGAGCGCAATCGGTGTGGCCATGTCGATGCCGATTGATTGAGTCAGTTCAAGTACTTCCAGGGCAGTGTTCGCAAAGAGAATCTGATCCTTCATGCCTGCCGGAGCGCCAGCCTTTTCGGCGATGCCCCAGAGGAAGCCCTTGTCCACTTGCGAGCGTGACGAATGAAGATCGATCGCGCCCTGGGCAAGCTTGGTCAGCTTGGCGAAGCCGCCTGCGATCGTCAGCTTGTCGATGGGATGGTCACGCAGATATTTGAGCACGCCGCCTGCGAAATCGCCCATATCAAGAATGGCAAAATCCGGCAGACCATAGAGCGCCTGCGCTGCGTCTTCGGACGTGGAACCGGTTGCGCCGAGCACATGTTTTTGCCTGGCAGCACGCGCAACGTCGATGCCGCGATGGATCGAGTGAATCCAGGCCGAGCAGGAAAACGGGTGAACCACACCAGTGGTGCCGAGAATGGAAATGCCGCCGGTAATGCCGAGGCGCGGGTTCCATGTTTTCTTGGCGATCTCTTCCCCGCCCGGCACTGATATCGTGATCACGAGGTCGGCGGGCAGGCCATATTCGGCGCAAATCTGCTCGCAGATTTCCGTCATCATGCGGCGTGGAACCGGATTGATCGCTGCTTCGCCGGGTGGAACTTGCAAGCCGGGACGCGTGACCGTGCCAACCCCTTCACCGGCGCGAAAGACGACTCCAGTTCCGGGCGGTGCCGGGTATACCGTCGAGATGACGGTTGCGCCGTGGGTTACGTCGGGATCGTCGCCCGCATCCTTGACGATGCCCGCCATCGCATAGCCGTCGCCCAGCCCTTCATAGGCAAGCTGGAAGTACGGCACTTCGCCCTTGGGTAGAATTATGCCGACAGGATCGGGAAATTCCCCAGTGATGAGCGCCGTCAACGCCGCCTTGGTGGCAGCCGTCGCGCAGGCGCCAGTCGTCCAGCCGCGGCGAAGCTCGGCCTTTTCCTGACTTTTATTCGTTGGAGCAGTTTCGTCATTCATGGACGCCTTATAATGTATCTGCTAGCTGTGTCGCCAGATAGAATAATGGTTGACGAGAATGAACAAGGCTGAAGAAACAGCGGCATGTGTCATTGCTAAAAGCAAAATGGCGTTGCCTGCGATGGAGCCCGGCCACGTCTGGCTCGTGGGGGCAGGGCCGGGCGATCCCGGCCTTTTGACGCTTCATGCCGTCAATGCCCTGCAACAGGCGGATGTCATTGTTTATGACGCACTGGTGGATGATTCCTGCCTCTCTCTGAAACATGCAGATGCTGTTCTGGAATATGCAGGCAAGCGCGGCGGCAAACCTTCGCCGAAACAGCGCGATATTTCTCTGCGGCTTGTCGAACTTGCGAAACAAGGCAATAAGGTGCTGCGGTTGAAAGGCGGCGATCCTTTTGTTTTCGGACGTGGAGCAGAAGAGGCGCTGACGCTAGTGGAACACGGGGTTCCGTTTCGCGTCGTTCCCGGAGTGACTGCCGGAATTGGCGGCCTCGCCTATGCAGGCATCGCCGCAACGCATCGCGACATCAATCAGTCCGTGACGTTTCTGACCGGCCACGACGCCAGCGGTCTGGTGCCCGACGGAGTGGACTGGACCGGTATCGCCAGAACCTCTCCGGTGATCGTCATGTATATGGCGATGAAACATATTGATCTTATTGCCAGGCGGCTGATCGATGCCGGACGCTCGCCCGATGAGCCGGTCGCCTTTGTGTGCAATGCGAGCCTGCCCAGCCAGACCGTGCTCGAAACGACATTGGCGCAGGCTGCAAAAGACGTGGAAGCGGCGGGGCTGAACCCGCCTGCAATCGTGGTTGTGGGGCAAGTGGTTCGCCTGCGGGATGGATTGGACTGGATGGGCGCTTTGAGCGGCAAGATCCTGTTCAGCGACCCGCTTGGCAGAAAGAACCAAAATGAGGGAGCGCAAACCGCATGAAGGGTTTCATGATCGCTGCGCCGGCTTCCGGGTCGGGCAAGACAACGGTAACGCTGGGTTTGTTGAGGGTTTTGAAACGCAGGGGCGTAGCGGCTGCACCGGTGAAAGCCGGGCCGGATTATATCGACCCCGCCTATCACAAGGCTGCGAGTGGTGCGGATTGCTTCAATCTCGACCCTTGGGCGATGCGTCCTGAACTTATCAGCGCGCTTTCCTCGCGCATGACCGAAAGCAGCGCCAAGCTGCTGGTCGCCGAGGGCATGATGGGGCTCTTTGACGGAGCGATGGACGGGAAGGGGTCTTCTGCCGATCTGGCCCGGCTTCTCGAGCTGCCGGTGGTGCTGGTGGTAGATTGTGCACGGCAATCACACTCGGTCGCGGCGCTTGTGTGGGGCTTCAGCCAGTTTCGCAAGGATGTGCTGATTGCCGGAATTATCCTCAACCGGGTTGGCAGCCCGCGGCACGAAGCGATGCTGCGTGGCGCGCTGGAGCCACTCGGCATCCCGGTTCTCGGCGCCTTGCCTCGCGATACCGAACTTTCGCTGCCGGAAAGGCATCTGGGACTGGTGCAGGCGGGCGAGCATTCCGACCTCGAAACTTTTCTGGATCATGCTGCCGATGTGATTGAAGCGCATATCGATCTGGAGGCGTTGCAGTCGATCTGGTCGCGGCCGAAGCGTTACGATGCGATGGCCAATGTTCCACGCCTGAAACCGCTTGGGAGCCACATTGCGGTTGCCCGCGACGATGCATTCGCCTTTGCCTATGCGCATCTGTTTGAAGGATGGCGCAGGCGAGGTGTGGAGATTTCGTTCTTCTCGCCGCTTGCAGATGAGGCTCCGAGACAGGATGCAGACGCAATCTATCTGCCCGGCGGTTATCCGGAACTTTACGCCGGCCGTCTGGCACAAGCCGGACGTTTTCAAACGGCAATACGCGACGCCGCAACGCGTGGTGTGACTGTTTATGGCGAATGCGGCGGTTACATGGTTCTTGGCGAGAGCTTGCAGGATGCGGAGGGTGTTGCGCATCCGATGCTGGGTCTTCTGCCGCTTGAAACGAGCTTCGCGAAAAGAAAGCTGCATCTTGGCTATCGCCTGCTGGAACCGCTTGAGGGCTCACCCTGGAAGGAGCCATTGAAGGCGCACGAGTTTCATTATGCAAGCATTCTGCGCGAAGGAGAGGCTGATCGGCTTTTCCGTGTGCGGGATGCCGCAGGAGACGAGCTTGGCGAGGCAGGTCTCAGGGTGGGGTCCGTTTCAGGCTCGTTCATGCATGTGATCGATTTTTGCGGAGACAAAGCTTGAGTGCAGAAATCGAGCATGGCGGCGCGCTGGACAAGGCCGTCGCGCGCTTTGGCGGAAAGCCGGGAGACTGGCTTGATCTTTCAACGGGCATCAACCCGGAGCTTTTTCCCCTTCCCGAACTGACACCGGAAATCTGGAACCGCTTGCCGGATGAGCTGCTGCTGCGGGAAACCCTGCGGCTGGCCCGCAGCTATTATGGGCTGCGTGAGAATGCGTCCATTGTCGCAGCCCCGGGCACGCAGGCTTTGATCCAGCTCGTTCCGACGTTGGTTGCTCCGTCGACGGTTGCAATCCTCGGGCCGACCTATCAGGAACATGCCGCTTCGTTCGCTGCTTGCGGTTGGAAGGTCGTGCCGTGTGCGGCAATCGGTGAAATTCCGGACGAGGCGACGGCGGCAGTTATCGTCAATCCCAACAATCCCGACGGTCGTGTGGTTTCAAAAGACGATCTCTTTCATCTGGCGCGAAAACTTGGTGCGCGGGGCGGTTTTCTGATCGTGGACGAGGCTTTTGCGGACGCGCATGAGGATGTCAGCGTTGCAGCGGATGCGGAAGACGTGCCGATGATCGTGCTGAAATCTTTCGGCAAGTTTTTCGGGCTGGCTGGCGTTCGTCTGGGCTTTGCCGTTGCCGGTAAGCCGTTTGTCGAGGTATTGCAGCAGCGGCTTGGGCCATGGGCTGTATCCGGCCCGGCGCTTGCCATTGCCAGCCATGCTTTCCGCGATGCCGAGGCGCTTTCCAACTATCGTGCGCGTATCGATTTGAGGCGGCTGGAACTGTCTGCTGTTCTCGAGAAATCCGGTCTGAAGGAAATCGGCGGCACGGCGCTGTTTTCTCTTGTTGAACACCCGGATGCGCACGAACTCTATGCCAGACTGTGCCAGAGACATATTCTGGTCCGGAAATTCGATTACGCCTCGCGCTGGTTGCGCATTGGTCTGCCGTTGGATGACGTGGCGCTTGCGCGCTTGGAAAAGGCGTTGAAACTTTGATTCAGTTTTTCTGGTCAAGCTCATGGAAATAAAGCTGATTATTCTTTCGCTTGCGCTGCTTCTCGATCGCGTTGTCGGCGATCCGCCGCAGCTATGGCAAAGGATGCCGCATCCCGTCGTCCTGTTCGGGAAAGCAATTTCATGGGGTGAAAAGCGTTGGAACAACCGAAATCTCGCTGCTTCGGTGCTTCGCCGAAATGGCATGTGGCTGACGGTTGGGCTGGTGGCTGTCTGTGTCGTTCTGGGGCTTGTCCTTGAGTTCGTGCTGCCCTTTGCCGGAACAGCAGGCGCTGTTGCCGAAATCCTGATCGTGACGGTGTTGCTTGCGCAGAAAAGCCTTGCCGATCATGTGCAGGCGGTTGCGCTGGCGCTGCGGGAGGGTGGCCTCGAGGGCGGACGGCGGGCCGTGTCGATGATTGTTGGGCGCAATCCCGAGCATCTTGATGAGGGCGGTATCAGCAGGGCAGCGATAGAAAGTCTGGCTGAAAACGCATCCGACGGCATTGTCGCGCCTGCATTCTGGTTTCTGGTGGGCGGATTGCCGGGGCTGTTTGCCTACAAGATGATCAATACCGCCGACTCGATGATCGGTCATCTCAATGATCGCTATCGCGATTTCGGCCGTTTCGCGGCGAAGCTGGACGATGTTGCAAACTACATTCCGGCTCGGTTGACGGGGCTGCTGGCTTCACTGGCCACCGCGATCATGAAAGACAGGCTTTCAGGAAGGGAAGCTTTCTCGGTCATGCGCCGTGACGCGCGCTTGCATCGCTCGCCCAACGCAGGCTGGCCGGAATCGGCATTTGCAGGCGGGCTGGGGCTGGCATTGGCCGGTCCACGCCAATATGGGACGGAAAAAGTTGAAGGTCCCATGCTCAATGCATCCGGCAAACGCGATGCCAATGCCGATGATATAGATGCCGCGCTTCACCTTTTCTGGTCAACCATGAGCCTGATGACCGGGCTGGTGATCGCCGCCAGTCTCATTGGGCTACTTGTCGGCTAGCACGAACCGTTTGCCGTCGAACCGCTGGAGGCGGTTGGGATTGTCCGTTCGGATGCCGTTGTCGTCGAACTTGATCGTGCCAAGCACGGTTTCGAAGGAACCTGTGCGAAGCGTATCAAGCACCGGCTGCTTCTTCTCGTCGGCGCGCAGGATCGCATCCGCAGCAATCTCCGCGCTGGCATAGCCGATGATGGCATAAGCATCGGCCAGCTTTCCGGCCTGATGCAGTGCGTCGATTGCGGGCTTTGCTGTTGAAAGGTCCTGCGGCCGGACCGGGGCGATCATCAAAGTGCCCTGGCTTAAGGGCTGTGGGCCGGGCGCGGCATCAAGCAGGCTGCCGCCTGCAATCGTCAGCGGATGATTGAGGGCCGCAGCGCTTGCACCGATGGCGGCGATATCGTCACGCTCGCCGCCGACATAGACATGGGTTGCGCCTGCGCGCCGCAGCCGGGCGACCAGCGCATTTTGATTGTCGAGGCCGGGCCGGTAGGTATCGGTAAAAACCGGTTGCAGCTGCTGCTCCTTGAGGCTGGCCAGAACACGTGCGGCACGTTCGCGTCCCTCAATCGTCCCGTCATCGATGACGGCAAAAGCCTGGGCACGCCAGAGACTGCCGAGAAAACTGCCTGTCGCTTGCGTTTCCTTGTCGAGCCCGGTTGCGAGACGGAATACCGCCATCGGTGCGGGTGCGCGCCTTTCGGTCAGCGTGGGTTCACTGACGCCTGAGGCCACGATAGCTATGTTGCCGGCTGCGAGAACCGGGAGCGCCGCCTCAAGGGCGTCGGGACACAGAAAGCCGGTTACGATCCGGACGTTTTCCTTCACGAAACGTTCCGCCGCTTCCCTGCCGCCTTCGGCATCGCAGCGGTCATCGGAAATGACGAGTTCAGCGCCTTTCGTCGCGGCCGCGATGCGCGCCCCTTCGGCCAACTGATTACCCAACGGAGCGAAGGTTCCCGACAGGGGCGCTGCAAGTCCGATGCGCATATCTGCTGCCTGCGCCAGTACGGAACTGGCCAGCAGTGAGAGGATAATGCTTGTCAGCGCTGCGGCAGGACGTTTCCCTAGCTCGATCACGTGATCCGTCTTCATTAAACAATTCGTGGCATTTTCAACGAAAAGTGGGTAGCTGTTTCCTCGCCTTTGTGCAATGCCCGTTTCTGGGGGCCGATATCGCGGGCTTCTGAACATGGTAGCTGGCTTCAGGTAACATACCCATAGGGCGAGATGGATTCTGTTGGCGTGCAAACGATTAAGAACATCATTTCAAGTGCAGCTTCGGTGGAATCCAAGTCCTACCGCGACGCCATGAGCCATTATGCCGGCGCAGTGCAGATCGTTACGACCGCAGGCAGTGCGGGACGGCGCGGTCTAACCCTGACGGCGGCCTGCTCGGTGTCCGATAATCCGCCGACAATCCTCATCTGCCTGCAGAAGATCCACGAGGAAAACCGGCTGTTCATCGACAATGGGGTTTTTGCCGTCAACACGCTTGCCGGCTCGCATCAGCAACTGGCAGACGCGTTTTCCGGCCGCATTGGCCTGACCCAGGACGAGCGGTTCGAACTGGCGCAATGGGAAGTTCAGGTTACGGGAGCGCCCATATTGCAGGGAGCGCTTGCCTCTTTCGATTGCCGGGTGGTGAGCGTTCAGGATCATTCCACCCATCACGTGCTTTTCGGCGAAGTGGTAGGCCTGCGGTCGAGGGCCGAAGAGGAAGCGCTGGTTTATCTCAACAGGCGCTACCATACGCTGGAGCTGTGATGTCGAGACGTGCAACACGCAGCCTCCTCGGGGTGTTGTTTCTGCTTTCGGCGGCGACGGCATCCGGGGCTTCGTCGCTGCCGCCCTACAAGGACGACTATTTCGCCTATCCCGGCGTCATCAGTAGCGCCGACAATGGCGATTACAAGGTCGTCGATTACAATGAAATGCGCGATATAAACGGGCGCGATGCGGTGCCCGAAAAGCGGGTGAAAGACGCCTATGTCTCGCTGAAGGCGCGCGCCTACCAGAAGGACGTCACGTTTCAGACCAAAGCTGGGCCAGTCAAGGCCATGACGGCGGGCAAGCGCGAAGGTGCATCCTTCATCGTCATCTATCTGCATGGCCGGGGCGGCAATCGCCTGCAAGGCATGAATGATTTTACCTTCGGCGGCAATTTCAACCGGGTGAAGAATCTCGCTGCATTGAACGGCGGCTTGTATGTCACACCGGACTTCAAGGATTTCGCCGATGCGGGCGAGGCGCAGATTGCCGGGCTGATTGAAGCTGTCAAAGCTTCGTCGCCAAGCGCTCCCTTGATCCTGTCCTGCGGCTCGCAGGGCGGAACGCTGTGCTGGCGCATAGCGGGCAACGAAAACGCCGGTAGTCAGCTTGCAGGTCTCATCCTGCTCGGCTCGCTTTGGGATGAGGGATTTTTCAAATCTCCAGCATTCAGGAAGCGCGTGCCCGTTTTTTTCGGTCATGGAAGCCGCGACCCGGTTTTCGCCATCGACAAGCAGGAAGCCTTCTATCGCGAGATACGCAAGCGCGCGCCGGGTTATCCGGTTCAGTTCCGCCGTTTCGAGAGCGGCAATCACGGCACGCCGATCCGCATGTCGGATTGGCGGGAAATGCTGAACTGGATTTTGGCAAAGCAGTGACTTCAGCCTGTGGATGCGAATCGAAATTCTGGCAATGTGACCTTCCTGCCACTCGACAATCGAGCAAAACCGAATAGTTATCGAACTTAAAATTTTACCTACTCAGCAGATCCTATGAGGTTGATCATGTACGGACGCGCCCGCACCGGAGCCCGTTTCCTAGCCATTGCCATGTTGGCCCCGCTTGCCGCTGCCTGCACGACGACTGTACCGACCACGACGGCGACGCCGGGCAAAACCGAGGCCCCGGTTAGCGCGCCGACGATTTCGATGCCGCGCTTCACTCCGACCGCTTATGTCGATCCTGCGCTGGCCCAGCCGTGCATCACCGCTGCTGCCAACAAATACTTCCTGCCGGAACGCGTTATCTCCGCCGTCAATTCCCGTCCGGGTGCTGCAGGCGGAACGGATGTCGATCTCAAGGTGGACCTGCGCACGGCTGTTTGCCAGCTCACTGCAAAGGGCGGTGTGCGTGCCGTCATCGACACCTCGCCGAAAAGCGCGGATCAGATTGCAGCCGAAGCTGCCGCGGCCAAGGCAGACGCCGTCGCCGCTGCCCAGCCGAAGAAGGCCAAGGCGAAGAAGAACTGATTCAACTATCAGGGCTAACATGCGAAAAAGGCAGGGTTTTCCCTGCCTTTTTGTTTGTCATTTCTCGGGCTTCTCCCCGTACCAACGCGGCGTATAAACCCATTCGCGGCCATCGGACTTCGCAAACCGTTGTGTATGCGAGGAGCCGACGATGACCACGGTGCGCATGTCGACATCCTCTGGCGTCAATTCACCCAGCGTGGTTGTCCGTGTCGTCTCGGCAGGTCTGCCTATGTCTCGTCCAAGGACGACGGGCGTTCCAGGCGATCGATATTGGCGCAGGATTTCCAGCGCGCGGCCAAGCTGATGCGGGCGCGCCCTGGAGATCGGGTTGTAGAACGCCATGGCGAGATCGGCTTCGGCGGCAAGCGCCAGGCGTCTTTCGATGACTTCCCAGGGCTTCAGGTTGTCCGATAGCGAAATGATGCAGAAGTCATGTCCCAGCGGCGCACCAATGCGCGATGCGGCAGCCATTGCCGCTGAAATTCCGGGCTGGATGACAAGCTCCACACCGTGCCATGCGGGGTTGTCCGTTTCGTGCAGCGCCTCGACAACCGCCGCAGCCATGGCGAAGACACCGGGATCGCCCGACGAAACCATGACGACATGCCGCCCGGAAGCCGCGAGTTCGAATGCATGACGGGCGCGCTGCATTTCCTCACGATTGTCGGTCATGTGAATGGTTTGGTCCGGGCGGAAAGGACGAAGGTTCTCCTCGGCCATTCGCACATAGGTCTCATAGCCGAGAATGTCTTCAGCCTGTTGCAGTTCATGCTGGACGGCAGGCGTCATCAGGCTGCGCGATCCGGGCCCAAGTCCGATAACGACCAGCTTGCCGCGCTTTCGACCGACAAACAGCACATCTGCCGGGGTTAGCGCAACGGCGATGGCGAGTCCGTCATCTTCTATCAGTTCAATCGGCTGCTCGACCGAACGAAGGACGAGTTCGCGGGCATGGGGCGCATCCGCCACAAAACGCAGCGGAATACCAAGCATCCGTGCCGCTTCGTGAAGTTCCGACGCAGCGCAGTCTTTTTCCTTGGCGAGAAGCAAGGCCAGTGACTGCCGGGCTATCCCCGCCCGGGCAAGCGCATGCTCAACGTTGGCCTGAGGGTTTTCGCGGACCATATCAACGGCAATCGCCACGCTGCGCGGATGATAAATCAACTCGTCGGGACGCGGTACGCGATTGTGGGGCGTTATGCTGATCGTCAACGCGCCGTCGTCGGCGAAAGGCAGTTTCGATTGCGCAAGCCAGCGCGATTGTCCTTCAAGCCGCAACTTTTGTCCCGCGAGCAGGTTCGACATGAAACTTTTCGCGTCGTCTGGATTGGCAAGTGTCAATTCGGCAGGCGGGTGCAGCAGATTGATTCCGAAGCGTAGTTCGCCGGACGTGGTTATCGCGGGCGCGACCTCAAGCGCTGCCGCAACCTGCCGCGCCATGTCGTTGACACCCGAGAGCCCACCCAACAGCGGCACGACCGCGCTTCCATCCTCAGCCACGGCGAGAACTGGCGGTTCGATACGCTTGTTCTCAAGTAGCGGGGCGAGCGCCCGGATGACGATACCCGCGGCGCAAAGCGCGATGATCGGACGGCCTTCCTCATAGAGCGACCTTATTGCATCGCCGAAATGCACGAAGGTGTCGTCAACCGATGCAACGCGGCTCTGAAGGCCCCGTATTTCGGCGTGCTCCAACGCCATTGCGATCCGTTGCGCGGTGGGAACCGCAGCTTCTCCAAGCACCAGAATCGCAAGGGTCATGCGCCGTTCCATTTTTGCCCCGGAACGAGAATGATCGAGAAATAAGGGCAGTCGTCACCATCGACTTCGGCAAGCGGCACGATGCGCTGGTTGGACATGGTGGCGCGCTCGACATAAAGCGCACGGCCCATGAGGCCGAGATCATCCAGCACGGCGCGGACCTTGTCGAGGTTCTTGCCGAGTTTCATGATCGCCGCAGCTCCCGTATCCGCAAGCCGCTGCTTCAGTTCCTCCGCGCCCATGACGCCGGAAAGAACGGAGAGGGTCTGGTTGCGATAGACAAGCGGCGCACCGAGGACGGCAGAGGCACCGAGAACGGAACAGACACCGGGCACGACTTGCGTTTCATACCGCTCTGCAAGCCGGTCGTGAATATACATGAACGAGCTGTAGAAGAAGGGATCGCCTTCCGCGATCACGGCCACATCCTGTCCGCGATCAAGATAGCTCGCGATCGTGTCCGTTATCTCACCATAGAAATCGCTGACGATCTGCTCGTAATCCATATGCGCCGGGAGCTTTTCCGTCGTCACCGGATAGATCAGCGGCACCAGAACCTGTTCGGGCGAAAGATATTCTTCAACGATGGTAAGGGCGTTGCCCCTCTTTCCCTTGGCGGCGTGATAGGCAACGACCGGCGCGCTTTTGAGAAGGCGAAGGGCTTTCAGCGTGATCAGTTCCGGATCGCCGGGGCCGACACCGAGGCCAAACAATCTGCCTTTTGCTGCCATTATTCGCGCTCCGACGCGAGCGCGTTGACCGCCGCTGCCGTCATGGCGCTGCCGCCGCGTCTTCCGCGAACGATCACGTAAGGCACGCCACGGCTGTTGGCGGCGAGTTCGTCCTTGGATTCCGCCGCACCCACGAAGCCAACCGGCATTCCGATGATGAGCGCCGGTTTCGGCGCACCGGCATCCAGCAATTCGAACAGGCGGAAGAGGGCGGTCGGTGCATTGCCGATTGCAACCACGCTGTTGGCGAGATGGGGAAGCCAGAGGTCGAGAGCTGCGGCCGAACGGGTGTTGCCGATCTTCGCGGCTAGCTCGGGAACCGACGGGTCACCAAGTGTGCAGATGACTTCATTGTTTGCAGGCAGACGGGAACGCGTGATGCCTTCGGCCACCATGCGCGCATCACAAAGAATGGGCGCACCGGCGAGCAGGGCGTCGCGCCCGGCTTTACCTGCGCCTTCCGAGAAGGCGAGGTCATTGACCACATCCACCATGCCGCAGGCGTGAATGACTCGGACTGCAAGCTTTTCCAGATCAGCGGGTATCCGGCTCAGATCGGCCTCGGCACGAATGATGGCGAAAGACCGGTCGTAAATGGCCTGTCCGTCGCGGATGTAGTCTGTCATGGTGGACCACTCTAATCAGTGTCGGGCGTTCAGAAGGTGCGCCGCTTGGTCAATGGTAATATCAGTCGCCAATAACCGTCCGAAGCGCGATGGTCCAGCCCCGTCTTGCGGAAACGGCTCCTGCGTATAGAGATCGTAGCGGCATGCCGAGCGCGCCAGCAGCGTATGCGGCAATGGCGCAAGCGCTGCGCATGATTTGGCGCATCCTGTAATGTGTACGGATGACGTTCCGGGACTTAGACGTGTCGCTAGCTTCCCGCCGTCGGTTTGGGTGTCGGCGAGCGCAGAGGCGCACCCACTCGAGCCCGAGCAGGCACGAAGCCGCGCGTGCGGGGCTTCGGCTGTCGTTTCGAGACCAAGCGAAGGGAGCATTTGGGTGAGCTCGATCACCCGGGTTTCGTTTACATAAGGCAGGATGACACCTTGCCAGGGCGTAAGGCGCAGTTCGCCTTTTCCGCTCTCGGAGAGGTCCGCCAGCGCGCTGAGTTGGCGTGGCGTCAGCCGTCCCATGAGCGGCATCGCGCCGATATAAGTCGACCCATCGCGCTGCCGGTTCGCTCCGAGATGCGAAAACGCCGTCCCTGCCTTGCGTTTCCAGCCATTTGCCGAATGGATGGGAAAAGGGAGTTCCCTTTCCAAATTGGCCAGAAACTGCGATGGCGAAATGATCTCGAACAGATGCTTCATCCGCGCAAAGCTGCCCTGATGTAAAAAGCGATGCAGCAACGCTTCGATGAATGGCAGGGCGTGTCGCGCGTCTATGGTTCCCAGCGCGGGCTTATCTGGAGACGAGGCGAGGCCGAACGCATAGGTTTTCCGGTCCATGGCTGAAAGCCAGATATCGCCCGGATGCGAAACCATTGCGCAATCCTCACTGCCGTCAATCTGCAAGGAGAATTTCGGCGATAGCGCATAGAAAGCCTCATTCGCCTGCAGCGTATCGAGCGCGGATGAGGCCAGTTCCGTGACATCGGCTATCTGGCCCCAATCAATGCCGGCCGTGGGGCTGACCATCACGTTGCGAATATCATCAGCACCGGAGTTTTCTGCTCCGAGGCCGGCGTCGTGCAGCGCAGCGACAACATTATCCCAATGTTCGGGCGCAATACCGCGCAACTGGATATTGGAGCGAATCGACAGCTCTATTGCGCCTGCATCGAAGTGTTCGGCTATTGCTGCAATTGAACGTGCCTGATCGGCTGACAAGCGGCCCAGCTTCAGTTTTATGCGGGCAATCGCACCGTCTTTCGCCATCACCATGCGCGAGAGGCCGGGGCAGGCGTTGCGCCTGTCGGGTTGGGCTTGCAGCGAATTGGTGATCGGGTTGCTCGGCATTTCAGTCTTATACGCCTTGCCGCATGCACTTGCTACTGTCCGCGACAGAGCGAAATGCCTCACATTCGTTCGCCCTTCCGCTCCATCCGTTTGTTTTGCCGCATTTATGCGAAGTCAGGTGATTTCACCTGACTGCAAAATGCTCTACGAACTCGGGAAAAGGAGCATTGCGCATGGCACGCTGGCTGACAGTGATCGGGATCGGTGAAGACGGGTTTGATGGGCTTGGAAAAACCGCGCTTGCGGCTATCGCCTCGGCCAAGGCCATTTTCGGCGGCAGACGCCATCTGGATTTTCTGAACGATGGCATCAAAGCCGAACGCGTGGCCTGGCCTTCTCCATTCGACGAAGCTATCGGGATGATCGAGGCCTATCGCGGCGAGCCGGTCATCGTGCTGGCAAGCGGCGATCCGATGTTTTTTGGCGTGGGTGCAACTTTGGTCCGGCATTTTTCGCCGGAAGAAATGCTGGTTCTGCCACATCCGTCTTCGCTTTCACTGGCCGCGGCACGGATGGGCTGGCCGCTCCAGGATGTCCGCACAGTCAGCGTGCACGGTCGTCCGTTTGAACTGCTGCAACCGCATATCCTGCCCGGCGAGAAGCTCTTGGTGCTCAGCAATGACGGCACGACGCCAGCGAAAGCGGCGGCAATGCTCAGGGGCAAGGGGTTTGGTCAAAGCCGCATGACTGTTCTTGAGCATGTTGGTGGCTCCAAGGAACACCGGGTGCAGGAGATTGCCGAAAACTGGTCGCACGGGCGATGCGCCGATCTGAATGTTCTGGCAATCGAATGCAGCGCTGCATCGCAAGCGAACGTGTTTTCGCCTGTCGTAGGTCTTCCTGATGAAGCGTTCGAGAATGATGGCCAACTGACCAAGCGCGACATTCGTGCCGTCACGCTGTCGCGATTGCAGCCATTGCCGCGTGAACTGCTATGGGATGTGGGTGCCGGTTGTGGTTCGATTGGCATCGAATGGATGCGTGTTCATCCCTCGTGTCGTGCGATTGCCATCGAGGCCAGCGAACAGCGACAGGCTATGATCGAGCGAAATCGCGCCGCACTGGGCGTTCCCGGATTGCAGCTGGTCAGGGGGGAAGCGCCCCTAGCGTTGGCCGGCTTGGAAGCGCCAGACGCGATCTTCATCGGCGGCGGGGTAACGGATGATGGTGTGCTGGAAGCTTGCTGGAACGCCTTGAATCCGGGGGGCAGGCTGGTTGCCAACGCCGTGACCCTGCAAAGCGAAATGCTGCTTTTCCACTGGCGTGAAAAGTACGGCGGAGAACTGACGCGATTGTCGGTTGCGCAGGCTGGGGCGCTCGGTTCCTTCGATGTCTGGCGGCAGGCACTGCCCGTCACGATTTATTGCGGGTTCAAGCCAAAATGATGACTTGAATAGTCATGTTATATTCGGGTAAGGCTGGGGAAATTGTTTCCCAAAGGAGGACGGGGCATGTCCGAACTCAACGCCAATACCCGCTTTGCGCTTACCAACGCCGGTCATGTGGTCAATCAGCTTCTCGATCATTTCGTCGAGCATGCCGACGTGCACCGTCAGGGCAGCACGGCAAAGCTGGTGCTGAGCTTCGGTCAGGCGGATGTGCAGTGGGACAATGAAACGGTCAGCGTCGATGTCTCCAGCGAGGACGAAACCGGCCTTGCCTATATGAAATATTCCATAGCCGAACATGTGCTGGAGTTTCTCGACAAGGGCAGCGCCAAACCGAAAATCATCTGGGAAGGCGATGGGGCTGCCGGACTGCCGCTGCCCTATTTCCGCGAGATGCAGGTCGTCTCCGTGTCGAATGTAACACCGCACATGCGGCGCGTTCGCCTGAAAGGCGAAAACCTGTTCCGCTTCTCGCAGCTGGGGCTCCATATCCGCCTTCTGTTTCCGCCCGAAGGCCTGGCAAAGCCGCAATGGCCCACAACCGGTGAAGATGGTCGTCCGGTCTGGCCCGAAGGCGCAGCCAAGCTTGCGACACGTGTCTACACGATCCGCAACATCGATACCGTCGCCGGATGGGTGGATATCGATATGGTCGTTCACGGTGATGATTGCGACGCTCCGGGTTCCGGTTGGGCCCTCAGCGCCAAGCCGGGCGATATTGTCGGCATGACAGGTCCCGGCGGTGGCGATGCAGGTGATGCGAAGTGGTATCTGCTCGCCGGAGACGAAACCGCTCTGCCTGCCATCGGGCGCATTCTGGAACGGTTGCCGGAAGGAACCAAGGCGGTCGTGCGGATCGAGATCGGCAGCGCAGAGGAAGAGCAGGAACTTTTTTCGCGCGCCGATATCGATCTGCAGTGGCTGAACCGCAATGGCGCGGAAGCTGGAACGACGACCTTGTTGCAGGATGCCGTGCGGGCGGTCGAATTGCCGGAAGACGAAGACGATATTTACGTCTGGGTCGGTTGTGAATTCAACGCGTTCCGGTCGATCCGCACCTATATGCGCAAGGAACGCAATATTCCGAAGGATCGGCAGTTGATCGTCGCCTATTGGCGGCGCGGGCAGGATGGCGACACGCCGCGCAAGTCCGACGATTGATGCGATGAAAAAGGGGACCCCAAGGTCCCCTTTGTTTTTAGCGTATCCTGAAACGGACCGTTTCTGCTTTACCTGCGGAAGCCTTCGCTCGCCCGCATCAGGTTCTTCGTATAGTCGGCATGGATATTGCCGCTGACAAGATCGTTTGCCTGCAGCTGTTCCACGACCTCACCATTGCGCATGACGGCAAGCCGGTCGCACATATGGGTGACGACGCCAAGGTCGTGGCTGACCATGACGAAGGTCAGGTTGCGGTCGCGCCGAACCTGTTCGAGCAGGTTCAGCACTTCCGCCTGAACCGAAGCATCGAGCGCGGAGGTGGGCTCGTCGAGCAGCAATATGCTGGGCTCGACGATCAGGGCGCGAGCAATGGCGATGCGCTGGCGCTGGCCACCCGAAAGCTGGTGCGGATAGCGAAAGCGGAAGCCGGAACCGAGGCCGACTTCATCGAGCGCCTTCACGATGCGCTGTTCCGTATCGCCGACCCCATGGATGGCGAGCGGTTCCAGCAACAGCCGGTCCACCGTCTGGCGCGGATGCAGCGAGCCGTAGGGGTCCTGAAACACCATCTGGACATTGCGATAGAACGCCTTGTCACGCGGTGTCTTCAGCAATTGTCCGTCGATACGGATTTCGCCGTCCTCGACAGGCGCCAATCCCGCAACAGCGCGCAACAGGGTGGATTTGCCAGAACCGGATTCACCCACGAGGCCGTAGGATTCGCCCCGGGCCACTTCGATGCTGACCGATTTCAGTGCATGGAAGTGGTCGAAATAGACGTCGATATTGTCGACGCTCAGTGCAGATGCCGTGCTCATAGCTTCCATGCCTCCTCACGCTGCAAGGTTGGCAGGGGATGGCGATCGGCTCCGATTTTCGGCATGCAGTTCAGCAATCCTTGCGTATAGGGGTGTTTCGCATTGGCGAGGTCCTTGGCCGCAATTTCCTCCACGATCTTGCCCGCATACATCACGATGACGCGGTCGCAGAAGGAGGAAACGAGGCGCAGATCGTGGCTGACGAAGATCAGTCCCATACCGCGTTCGGCAACCAGCTTGTCGAGGATGCCGAGCACTTCAAGCTGGACCGTAACGTCAAGCGCCGAAGTCGGCTCATCGGCTATCAGCATTTCCGGCTCGGCAACCAGCATCATGGCAATCATGACGCGCTGGCCCATGCCGCCCGAAACTTCGTGCGGATAGAGGCTCATAACCCGTTCAGCATCGCGGATCTGCACGGCTTCCAGCATGGCGATGGAGCGCCTGCGGATTTCTTCACTGCTGAACTTGCCGTGGGCCTTCAGCGTTTCGGCAATCTGCTTGCCGATGGTCATCACAGGATTGAGCGAGTATTTCGGGTCCTGCAAAACCATGGCGATGCGTCCGCCGCGCAAAGCGCGGCGTTCGCGTGCCGGTGCGTTCAGAAGATCGATGCCGTCAAACTCGAGTTTTTTGGCGGTGATCTTCGCATGCTGCGGGGTCAGACCCATGATGGCGCGGCCGGTCTGCGACTTGCCGGAACCGGATTCGCCCACGATGCCGAGGCGTTCACGACCCAGTTCGAAGCTGACGCCGCGCACGGCCTCGATTGCACCCGTGCGGGTCGGGAAGGTGACGCGCAGGTCTTCGACAGTCAGAAGAGGCTTCATTGGTTGTTACCCCGCGGATCGAGCGCATCGCGCAGGCCATCGCCCAGAAGATTGAAGCCGAGGCTGACGATCAGGATCGCGATACCCGGCATGGCGGCCACCCACCACTGGTCGAGAATGAAGCGGCGACCGGAAGCGATCATCGCACCCCATTCAGGCAGAGGCGGCTGTGCGCCGAGGCCGAGGAAGCCGAGACCGGCGGCGGTAAGGATGATGCCTGCCATGTCGAGCGTTACACGCACGATCAGTGACGATGTGCAGAGCGGCATAATGTGGCGCACGACGATGCGGATAGGCGAAGCGCCCATCAAACGGACGGCGGAGATATAATCCGAATTACGCACGGTCAGCGTTTCCGCACGCGCAATGCGCGCATATGGCGGCCACGAAGTGATGGCGATGGCGATGATGGCATTTTCGATGCCCGGTCCGAGAGCGGCAACGAAGGCCAGTGCCAGAATGAGCTTCGGGAAGGCGAGGAAGATGTCGGTGATGCGCATCAGCACGGCATCCACCCAGCCACCTGCATAGCCCGCGACCGTGCCGACCAGAAGGCCGATGGGCGCTGCGATGATGGCGACCAGCAGCACCACATAAAGGGTAAGGCGGGAGCCATAGATCAGACGCGAAAGAATATCGCGGCCCTGATCGTCAGTGCCGAGCAGATAGCCGGGCGACCCCGGCGGCAAGAGACGTGCATTGGCCAGATCGCCGGCGACCGGCGAATGCGGCGCCAGCACATCGGCCAGGGCTGCAACGACCAGAAGGCCGATGATGATGAGGAGGCCAAGGACGGCCAGCTTGTTGGCGGTGAAGCGCCGCCAGACCATATAGGCACGGCCGAGGCGGGCTTGTGTGCGTGACTGTGGCCGCTCCGTAAGCAGCCACTCACGCCATGAGAGGTTGGAAGTATCTGTCATTTGGCTCATCGTGCGCGCGTCCTTGGATCGAGAAGCCGATAGAGAAGATCGGACACGAGGTTGAGCGCGATAAAGACCGACCCGATGACGATGGTGCCACCCAGAACGGCATTCATATCAGCGTTTTGCAGTGAATTGGTGATGTAGAGTCCGAGGCCCGGCCAGGAGAAGATGGTTTCGGTCAGTACCGAACCTTCCAGAAGTCCGGCATAGGAAAGCGCGATCACGGTCACCAACGGCACGGCGGCGTTGCGCAGTGCATGGCCCCAGATGATGCGGGTTTCCGAAATGCCCTTGGCGCGCGCTGCGATGATATATTCCTGTTCCAGCTCGTTGAGCATGAAGGAACGGGTCATGCGGCTGATATAGGCAAGCGAGAAATAGCCGAGCAGCACGGATGGCAGGATAAGGTGGGAGACAATATCCTTGAGGGCTGGCCAATCGCGCTGGAGGATCGCGTCGATCAGGTAGAAGCCGGTGATCGGGGTGAAGGTATATTCGAACGTGATGTCGATGCGTCCGGGACCGGAGGTCCAGCCTAGCCGCGCATAGAAGATCAGAAGCGCAAGCATGCCGAGCCAGAAGATCGGCACCGAATAGCCGACAAGGCCGATCACGCGCACGATCTGGTCGACAATGCTGCCGCGCTTGACCGCAGCGAGAACGCCGAGCGGAATGCCGAACAGGGCTCCAATGATCGTGCCGACGGTGGCGAGTTCCATCGTAGCCGGGAAAACGCGGCGAATATCGGTCATGACGGGGTTGGTGGTCAGCACCGAGGTGCCGAAATCGCCCTGCAGCACGCCCTTCACGTAGAGAAAGAACTGCTGGTAATAGGGCAGGTTGAAGCCCATTTCTTCCCGCACGCGGGCGACGACATGCGCTGGAGCGCGGTCGCCAACGATGGCAAGCACGGGATCAATCGGCACAACGCGGCCGATGAAAAAAGTTACGGCCAGAAGGCCCAGATAGGTCGTGACGACGATACCCAGAAAACTGGCTATCGATGCGGCAAGGGCCGTTGAGCGCCGCGGCGCTCGCCTTACTTTTTTTGTAGTGACAGTGTTACTCAATGTTTTGACCGCTTCCGACAGTGAGAGCCTGTTCCAAAAGTCCCGCCTTGAGTGGCTGCAAATGGCAATTTTTTGCGTTCCGGTGCACATGTACTTTCAAGTACACTCCGTCGCGGAACTCAAAAATCATCATTCTCGCACACTCATGCCGCCTTTTGTTTCAGGCTCAGAGAGCGTTTCAGGACATCTGTCGCTCCGGAAAGCCGGATCGGCAGCGCTGAAAATTTCGTGGAGCGGCTTTCCTTTTTGATTCAGAAAACCGCTCCATCCCGTTGATTTAAAGCCGTTTCAGCACGTGGTTGTTTCCACACGCCGAAGCATGGCCGACTATTCCTTGCTGACGTTCGCCAGGAAGTTGGAGTCGAATGTCGGGCCGAGCTTGTAGCCCTTCACATTGCCGCCAATGCCGGCGACTTCAACCTGCTGGAACAGCATGACGAACGGGCTCTGGTCGAGCGCTTCCTGCTGCAGCTTCTTGTACTGTTCGGCACGCTTGTCGTTGTCCCGTTCCAGAAGAGCAGCCTGCGTCTGCTTGGTCAGTTCCGGAATGTCCCAGGCGTTGCGCCATGCAAGCGTCTTGGTCGAGGCGTCGTCGCTGTTGTCCGGGTTGCTGGTGAAAGCTTCAGCGTTGGAATTGGGGTCCCAATAGTCCATGCCCCACTGGCCGATATACATATCGTGGTTGCGGGCGCGATACTTGGTCAGCGTCTGCTTGCCGTCGCCGGGGATGATTTCGATCTTCACGCCGGCCTGTGCAGCGGTCTGCTGGAAGGATTCGGCAATGCCGGTGACCGGCTGACCGTTACGCACGTCGAACGTAACCGAAAGACCGTCCTTCAGACCGGCCTTAGCAAGCAGTTCCTTCGCCTTGGCGACGTCGAGCTTGTACGGCGCAGCATCGAGAGCGCCGAGAACGCCCTTGGCCTGATAGGTCTGGCGGATTTCGCCGATGCCCTTGATGAGCGTCGAACCGATTGCATCGTAATCGACCAGATATTTAAAAGCTTCGCGAACTTCAGGCTTGGCGAGGTTCGGGTTCTTCTGGTTGAGGCTGATGTAATAGACCGTGCCCTTTGCGGCGCTGGTCGTGGAAAGCTTGTCGTTCTTCAGGACAGCTTCGTAGTCGCCCGGTTCCAGATTGCGCGCCACATCGACATCGCCGGATTCGAGCATCAGGCGCTGCGTCGCGCTTTCCTTGACGTGACGATAGAAGACGCGCTTAAGGTTGGCCTTTTCACCATAGAAATTGTCGTTGCGTTCCAGAATGACGACTTCATTGGCGCGCCATTCGCGGATCACGAACGGGCCGGAGCCTGCCGATTTGGTTTTCAGCCATGCATTGGCGTAATCGGTTTCGTACTTGTACTCGTCGGTCGGGGTCACCTTCTCGGCATGTTCTTCGAGAAGCTTCTTGTCGACGACTGCGGCGACGGTCGCGGTCAGGCAGTTCAGCACGAAGCTTGGTGCATAAGGCTTGTCGACGGTGAAAACGAAGGTGCTGTCGTCAACGGCTTTCGCCTTTTCGTTCACGTTATCCTTCGTCAGGCCGAACTGGGTCAGGATGAAGGCCGGGCTCTTGTCGAGACGCACTGCACGCTCAAAGGAGTAGGCAACGTCGGCAGAAGTGATCGGGTTGCCGGAAGCGAACTTGATGTCCTTCTTCAGCTTGAACGTATAGGTGAGGCCGTCGTCGGAAACGGTCCAGCTTTCGGCGACGCCCGGAACGACCTTCGACGTGTCGTTGATGTCGAGACGGACGAGCATGTCATAGGCGTTACCGATGAATTCAGCCGGGCTCAGTTCGAAAGACTCGGCCGGGTCCAGCGTGATCGTGTCGTCGATGGCCCATGCTTGGACCAGCGTATCGGCCGGCGTGGCGGACCAGGCCGGATTTGCAGCCAGCACGGCCGCAAGTGCCGCACCGGCAGCCAGAATACGAAAACGTCCGAAATGCATCATGTTAGAGTTCCCTTCCTGTGATTTTGTATGGGATTTTGTCTTTGTTCCTGCGCATCCTGTTCCGAAAACCGTTCACAGGATGCGCTTCAGATCACGCTGCTTCGTGCCAGGCCTGTTTCAAAACGCGTATCCAATTGCCCCGGCAAATCTTTGCCAGCTCTTCTTCACCATATCCCGCTTTCCGCAAAGCTGCGACAAGGTTTTGCGTGCCGGCTGCATCGCCGATTTCGGCGGGAATTGTTGCACCGTCATAGTCCGAACCAAGCGCCACACAGTCGATGCCCATCCGTTCGACCATGTAATCCACGTGGCGCACCACATCGGAAAGCGGCGTGTTGGCGTCTTCCTTGGCATCGGCGCGCAGCATCGTCGTGGCGTAGTTCAGTCCGGCAAGGCCTTTGCTCTCGCGAATGGCATCTAGCTGACGGTCGGTCAGGTTGCGTGCGACGGGGGTGAGGGCGTGCGCATTGGAATGGCTGGCAACCAGCGGCTGATCGCTCAGTTTCGCCACGTCCCAGAAGCCTTTTTCGGTGATATGCGCCAGATCGATCAGAATGCCCTTGGCATTGCATGCCTTGACGAGGCGCTTGCCCGTATCCGTCAGGCCAGGGCCGGTATCGGGGCTCATCGGGTAGGCGAACGGAACGCCGTGAGCGAAGATATTGTTGCGGCTCCAGACAGGTCCGAGCGAACGCAGGCCCGCGGCGTAAAAGACTTCAAGCGCGGCCAGATCTTCATCGATGGCCTCGCAGCCTTCCATGTGCAGTACGGCGGTAAATGTATCGCTGTCCAGCGTCTCGTCGAGGTCGCGGCCATTGCGGCAGAGCTTCCAGCCGCCAGCGGCTTCCAGCTTGAGGGCAATGGCAGCCATATCGAGAGCGATGTCGAGGGAGGGGCTGCGTTTCAGCGGTGGCGAAAGGGGTGTTTCATAATGGCCATTGGCGTCCGGCTTGCCCAGTTCGATATGCTCGCCCGAGGGAACGTAAATGGCGCATATGCCGCCAGCGAGACCGCCTTTACGAGAGCGGGGGAGATCGATATGGCCGCTATCCGTTCCGTCGATAAATTCCCTGATCGGGTCTTCGCCCTTGCGGGCATTTTCCCAAAGCCGCAGAAGGACATCATTATGTCCGTCAAAAACGCGCTGCATTCTTTCATTCCTGACTGCATGGCCTGCGGAAGCAGAACCACATATCCAAGTGTTCAGGCGCGGGAGAATTAAACGGCAAGGTAAGACAACCTCCCGAATTGATGGTTGAACTTTTCGCTCTTATTGTTCCCCGCAATCCACTCGCAATTTATAAGCGGTGAGTGCCTGTCGGAGTCAAGCCATCCGATGACGTAGTCAGACTGCGAAATGAAGATAAATTTATGCAAAACGAAAGGGCTGCGCCGTGAAACGCAGCCCTTTGTGCAAAAGGCGAATTGCTTGATGCGAAAACAGAATGAAGTTTCGCATCTGATCAAGAGGTCTAGAACTTGTAGTTCAGGCCAGCCTTGATCGAATGGTTCTTCAGATTGTTGCGCTGCTCCACGCCGTTGACGCGGGACTTCACATCGCTGAAGCGCTGGAAGTCATACTCGGCCTTGACGGAAAGCGGGCCGGTAAGCGCCTGTTCGACACCGGCGCCGATCAGTGCGCCGCCTTCCCAGCCGGGGGCCGAGGTGGTGTTGTCCTTGGCCTTAAAGCGGGTCACACCGTAGCCGGCCGTGCCATAAACCAGCGTCTTGTCGAATGCATAGCCGACCTTGCCCTTGGCATTGCCGTTCCACGACTGCTGGAGGCTGCCGCCATGGCCGATGCGATGCTCCGCTTCGGCGAAGTTGCCTTCGAGTTCCGCACCGAACACGACATTGCCGCTCTGCATGTTCTTGCCGACAACAACGCCGCCCAAAGCGCCGGTGCGGTTGGTGAAGGGGCCGGGAACCTTGGACGAGGAAGCGCCGATCTGTGCGCCGATATAATTGCCGGACCAGTCATGCGGGCCGCTGGCAACCGGATCGTTATAGGAATAGTCCGTTGCTCCCATCATGTCGGCGGCGAAAGCCGACCCTGCAAAAGCAACGATTGCGGCGCCAAGCGCCACTGCGGTGATAGAACGCTTCAACATTTTTTACTCCGATTTTCCCGTCGAAGAACGCTGGCGGGAAACATGCCTGAATTCATTATTGCCATCGAAAGGCCTTGCCTTCGCTCTGGCTTCCGTCTCACCTCTGATTGTGTCCAAATTTAAGAAAATTCGAGCGATTTCCACGCATTGCGCAGCCATTCCTTGCGCTATGCTTAACAATTGGTAACGGCTTGAGGTGGATGCCCTGTCAGATCAATCCCAACCCGCGAAAGCTGGCATGACCGTGCTTTCCCACGATGACGTGGTCGTGCACCGTGATGTTGAGGGCCTTGGCGGCATTGACGAGTTGCCGGGTCATGTCGATATCGGCGCGTGATGGTGTCGGGTCGCCGGACGGGTGGTTGTGGACCAGGATGATGGCGGTCGCGGATAGTTCCAGCGCCCGTTTGACGACCTCGCGCGGATAGACGGGCGTATGATCGACCGTGCCGGTCTGCTGCACTTCATCGGCAATCATCTTGTTCTTCTTGTCGAGGAACAGGATGCGGAACTGCTCACGGGTCTCGTAGGCCATGGCGGTGGTGCAATATTCGATCACCTGATTCCATGAGCCCAGAACTTCGCGCTCCATGACCGTGCTGCGGGCGCTTCGCTTGGCGAGGGCTTCCACAAGCTTGAGTTCATGCGCGACGGTGGGGCCGGCACCGGGTACTTCGGCGATCAGTTTTTCGGGAGCGGCCAGCACTTCGGCAATCGAGCCGAACCGGGTCAAAAGCGCCTTGGCGAGCGGCTTGGTGTCGGAGCGGCGAATGGCGCGAAACAGCAGCATTTCGAGCAATTCATAATCCGCCAGCGCGTCGGGAGTTTCCCTGAAACGCTGTTTGAGACGATCGCGATGCCCGGCGTAATGCGGCTTTTCGATTTTTGGCGTCAGTTGCAGCGTATCGCTGAAGCCGGGCATCTGCGCATTACCCGGCTCGGTCTTGCTCTTTGCCATACTGTTTAAACCCCCGCAAAAACAGACCAGACAATTATCGAGATGATATCACTTCGACATCATCTCATGGAAGGCGGTCCGAAGACGTTGGCTGGGGAGAGAGTGAATATCTCGCAGCCGTCTTTCGTGACGCCGACCGTATGTTCGTATTGCGCCGTCAGCGACCGATCCCGTGTAACGGCCGTCCAGCCATCGGCTAGAACCTTCACATGCGGTTTGCCGAGATTGATCATCGGCTCGATGGTGAAGATCATGCCTTCCTTGATTTCCACCCCTTCATTGGGCGTGCCGTAGTGAAGGATATTTGGTGCGTCATGGAACAGTTGTCCCACGCCGTGCCCGCAGAAATCGCGCACGACAGAACAGCGCTCGCCTTCGGCATAGGTCTGGATCGCCGCGCCGATTGCACCGGTCTTGGCGCCCGGCTTGACGGCTGCGATCCCGCGCAAAAGGCTTTCATAGGTGACTTCCAGCAGCCGCTCGGCGGCGCGCTTGATTTCGCCTACCGCATACATGCGGCTGGAATCGCCGTGCCAGCCGTCAAGGAGATAGGTGACGTCGATATTGACGATATCGCCCTCGCGCAGCGGCTTGTCGTTCGGAATGCCGTGGCAGACGACGTGATTGATCGACGTGCAGGTCGATTTCGTATAGCCGCGATAGTTCAGCGTTGCCGGAAACGCGCCGTGATCCATGCCGAACTCGAATACGAAGCGGTCGATCTCGTTGGTGGTCACACCCGGCTTGACGATATCGTTGAGGGCATCGAGACAGCGTGCCGTCAGATTGCAGACCGTGCGCATACCCTCGAAAGCCTCGGGGCCATAGAGCCTGATCTGGCCCGTATATTTCATGGGTGCACTTGTCGCTTCGATATAGGTTACCATCACTCGATCCGTCTTAGACCTTAATCATTCAATTGGCACCAGTTCAGTGGCGTCAATGCTGTTATCCGTTATGTGGCACCGAACGGCCCAGGCCTCAACCCCGTTTGCACGCGCATGTTCAAAAGCGCGTGCGTAAGTGGGATCGAGATCGCCGGAAATGCTGAATCTGCTGCAATCGTTTCGCTGGATAATAAACAGCATCACGCCCCGATGACCAGCGGCAACCACGTCGACCAGTTCCTCAAGGTGCTTCGCTCCGCGCGCCGTCACCGTGTCGGGGAACTCCGCCAGTCCGAGCGTGCGAATGAAATGCACATTCTTGACCTCGACATAGGCTCGCTGGCGGGGACCGTCATCCAGCAGAAGATCAATGCGCGAATTCCGGCCATATTTCTGCTCGCGCTTGAGGCTGGCATATCCTGAAAGGTGCGGAATGAGACCCTTCAGGATCGCTTCCTCGGCGATTCTGTTGGGCAAGCCGGTGTTCACGCCAACCAGCGTATTATCAGCTTCGACAATCTGCAGCGTATGGGCATATTTGCGGTGAGGGGCATCCGAAACGCTCAGCCAGACGCGAGAACCCGGAGCGGTCAGTCCGAGCATCGAACCGGTGTTGGGCACGGACGCTGTGATGAACCGTCCGTCATCCAGCGTGACGTCGGCGAGAAATCTTTTGTAGCGGCGTTCCAGCCTGCCGGTGACCAGAGGTGTTTGAAAAATCATGCGCCGATGTAGAGCAGTTCGGCGCGTATGCGAAAGGCTTTTCTGACAGCTACGCGGAAATAGCCAATATAGGCGGTGGCGGTCAGAAAAGGGCCTTGATGACGTCAGCCCAGCTCATATCCGCACCGAGAGCCATTGCCGCAGCAACCAGGCCGGCGCCGAGAAAGGTGAGAGTGGTTCTTGTTTCGCTTGTCATTATTCTTCCCCATCAAATCAGTCATTTGAAACTGGGAGGAATCTCGCGGGAGAATTTGCCCGGATTGTGATGCGATAATGGCTATTCCGGGCAATTTGCGGGCATTTTACGGATAGGGTAAACGCTGCCGCCTTTGCTATTGCCTTATCCAGTCGAAGACGAGTTCCTCGCGAAAAGCGAAGCGGACAACATGGCTCGCCACGACTTCTTCGAGGCGGGCAAGGTTTTCTTCCGATGTTTCGACAGTCGTGGTCAGTTTTTCAGCATCGGCATCGAGAATCATGAGACGTTTCTCGCCAAGATCGATCGTGCCATGTTCAGGAGTGAATTCGACCGCGAATTTGTGTGCCCAATGCTTGCAGAGCTGCTGCAGGTAACGGCTGGCATGGGTGGTGGGAACGATTGCTGTTGCTTTCGGCATCATGCTGTCCTTTCAAAAAGGTTGCAGTCCGGCGCGTAGCAACATCCTGGCAGTTCAGCCAGTAATATTTGCGTCAATTTCAAGGGAAAAGAAAAACCAGCAATGGTACGCCCAAGGGGAATCGAACCCCTGTTTCCGCCGTGAAAGGGCGGCGTCCTAACCGCTAGACGATGGGCGCCCGTTGCTGGTGTGGGGCGCTTATAGTCAGGAAATTTCCGACATGCAAGCCCCTTTTTCACTTGTCTGTGAATAAGTTTTGACGGCGCAAAACAGTGCACATCGAGTGCTAACAGATTGAATTGTAAGGGGAAAAGAAAAAACCAGCAATGGTACGCCCAAGGGGAATCGAACCCCTGTTTCCGCCGTGAAAGGGCGGCGTCCTAACCGCTAGACGA